>DAHXMJ010000019.1 GCA_027365525.1 Acidithiobacillus sp. | reverse complement strand
CAGAATCTTGAGAACCTTGCCCGACACATCCGCCTCAATCTCGTTAAGAAGCTTCATGGCTTCTATGATGCAGGCGCCTGCCTGGCTAGAAAGGCCGCTCGACTCCAAAGGAAAAAAGCGCATGGACATCCAATTCATCCGGCGACTGGCCGAATTGCTGGAAAAAAGCTCAATTGACGAAATTGAGGTGGTGGAAGGCGAAAGCAAGGTCCGGATCACGCGCCACCTGGCCCAGAGCTTCCCACAGCCTCCGGTGACATACGCGCTGCAGGGCATGGCACCGGTACCACAAGCGGGCCTGTTTCCTGTCCAGGCCGCTCCCGCTGCCGGTGCGGCGCCCATGCCCGCTGTGGATGTGCCTGCCCAGCCTGAAGGCTATATGATCAAGTCCCCCATGGTGGGGACTTTCTACCGGGCCTCTTCCCCGGAAGCTTCCCCCTTTGTTGAGGAAGGGTCCGTAGTCCGGGCAGGCCAGACGCTCTGCATCATAGAGGCCATGAAGCTCCTCAACGAGATTGAGGCGGATGTTTCTGGCAAGATCCTCAAGATTCTGGTGGCTAATGGCCAGCCAGTGGAATATGGCGAGCCACTTTTTATTGTGGCGACTGAGGCCTGAAATGTTTGGCAAAATTCTCATTGCTAACCGCGGAGAAATTGCCCTGCGCGTACAGAGAGCGTGCCGTGAAATGGGGATCCGTACGGTTGCTGTCCATTCGGAGCCGGACCGGGACCTCATGCATGTCAAGCTGGCCGATGAATCGGTCTGCATCGGACCGGCACCCTCGGACCAGAGCTATCTCCATATTCCGGCAGTAATTGCTGCAGCCGAGGTCACAGATGCCGAGGCGATCCACCCGGGTTTTGGGTTTCTCTCGGAAAACGCCGGCTTTGCCGAACGGGTGGAAAAAAGCGGTTTTGTTTTCATAGGTCCGCGTCCGGATACCATCCGGCTCATGGGGGACAAAATCGCCGCCAAGGCCGCCATGCGCAGGGCGGGGGTACCCTGTGTTCCCGGTTCGGACGGTGCGCTGCCCGAAGATCCATCGGAAATCCGCAGGCTTGCCCAGGAGATCGGTTACCCGGTGATCCTGAAGGCTGCCGGCGGTGGCGGCGGGCGGGGCATGCGGGTGGTACACACCGAGGCACATCTCATGAGTGCGGTCAGCCTCACGGCTGCCGAGGCAGGCCGCGCCTTTGGCAATCCGGCCCTGTACATGGAGAAATTTCTTGAGACGCCCCGTCACATTGAATTTCAGGTGCTTTGTGATGGCCAGGGGAACTGCATCCATCTTGGCGAGCGGGACTGTTCGGTTCAGCGCCGCCACCAGAAGGTAATTGAGGAGGCTCCGGCCCCCGGCATCCGCCCCGAACAGCGGGAAGCCATGGGGAACGCTGTCGTCAGGGCACTTCAATGAAGGGAATGCCTACGGCAGCCAGGGCATCCCGCAGGGCAATGCTGGTGTGGGTGAATGCAGCAGGATTGAGAATGATAAAGCCGACTCCAAGACCCGGGGCGGCCTGCACGGCCTCGACGAGCACGTGTTCCGCATTGCTCTGCCTGCTGCTCAGTTCCCACCCCATGGCCGCTGCCTGGCTGGCAAGATTCGCATCAATCTGCCCCAGGGTAGTGGCGCCATAGTATTCCGGCTGGCGCGTCCCAAGCAGGTTGAGATTGGGACCATGCAGAACCAGGATGTGTACGCTAGCGTCAGACATAGACTCGCGAAGATCGGCCATTGACTGCAAAGTCTGCCGCAAAGCGGTGGATAAATCTAGGTCAGCCCGTTTCCCCTCCCCATGGGGGAAGGCAAACCCGGTATACCCGGATGTTTCCGGGCCGGGCCCACACCAGCAGCCCGACGGACCGCCCCCGCTAGAAATGGTTTTTTACTACCCAATCTGCCACCGGGATCCGGTTCCGCTCCCAGTCAGTACCGATCCCCTTGCCTATGGCGATCATGTAGCCCATGGTGTACTGCCCGGGAAGACCGACGATCCGGGCGACCGCATCAAAATCAAATCCGTCCATGGGGCAGGAATCATAGCCCAGCTCCTGCGCCACCAGCATCACGGTCATGCCGAAAAGGCCCAGACTGCGCATGGCTTCATCCCTGGCTACCTGGGGTTTTCCCCGGTAATACTCGTCCAGCTTGGGCAGGAGAAAATCCTGGACCGGCTGTGGGGCGGTGGCCCAGTAACGCTGGGGTTTTTCCTGCCATGCATCCAGATCTGCACAGAGGACCAGAAGGAGCGACGCATCGGTTACCTGTGCCTGCCCCCAGGCCACCTCCCGGATGCCCTCACGGATTCCGGGATCCTGCACGTCCACCACCCGCCAGTGCTGGATGTTATAGGCGCTGGGCGCAAGTGCACTGGTCTCAAGGAGAACCCGCTTCGTTTCCTCCGGAATCTTGTGGTCCGGATCAAAGGCTTTTGTTGCCCGCCGCCGCCTTACTGCCTCAATGACATCCATAGACTCCTCCCCGCGCTTTTTCACCAGGATGGACAGGATAACCTGCCGGTATGCCCGGGCGAAACCGGACCGTTCCCCCTAGCGGACGACCGGCTTGTATCGGAGACGGTGCGGACGCGCCGCATCCTCGCCCAGCCGACGCCGCTTGTCGGCCTCGTATTCCTGGTAGTTCCCCGCAAAAAACTCCACATGGGCATCCCCCTCAAAGGCGATAATATGTGTAGCGATGCGGTCCAAAAACCAGCGGTCGTGGGAAATGACCATAACCGTACCGGCAAACTCCAGAAGTGCATCCTCAAGCGCCCGCAGGGTTTCCACATCCAGGTCGTTGGACGGTTCATCCAGTAGCAGGACGTTCCCTCCGGAAAGCAGGGTTTTTGCAAGGTGCAGCCTCCCCCGTTCCCCCCCCGAAAGCTGCCCCACCAGTTTCTGCTGGTCGGCCCCCTTAAAATTGAAACGGCCGCAGTAGGCCCGGGACGGAATCTCGAACCGGCCTATGGTGAGAATGTCCACTCCGCCGGAAATCTCCTCCCAGGCGTTCTTTTTCCCATCAAGGGCATCACGGGACTGGTCTACGTAAGCCAAATGCACGGTAGGTCCAAGAATGACCTCGCCGGCATCCGGACGTTCCTGGCCCGTAATCAGCCGGAAAAAGGTGGATTTTCCCGCACCATTAGGACCGATGATGCCGACAATCGCGCCGGGAGGAATCCGGAAACTGAGATTTTCAAAAAGAAGCCGGTCACCGAAACCCTTGGCCACATCCCTGAATTCGATCACCTCATTTCCCAGACGCTCTGCAACCGGAATAAAAATTTCCTGGGTTTCATTCCGGGCCTGGTATTCGTAGGAACTCAGCTCCTCGAAACGGGAGAGGCGGGCCTTGCTTTTGCTCTGGCGCCCCTTCGCACTCTGGCGCACCCATTCCAGCTCCTGTTTCATGGCCTTTATCCGGGCGGCCTCAGTGCGGGCTTCCAGCTCGAGGCGTTTTTCCTTCTGCTCAAGCCAGGAGGAGTAGTTGCCCTTCCAGGGGATACCCTGTCCACGGTCGAGCTCCAGAATCCATTCCGCAGCATTGTCCAGAAAATACCTGTCGTGGGTCACAGCCACCACGGTACCGGGGAAACGCTGGAGAAACTGCTCAAGCCATTCCACAGATTCGGCGTCCAGATGGTTGGTTGGTTCATCCAGCAGGAGCATGTCCGGCCGGCTGATGAGCAGGCGGCAGAGGGCAATTCTCCGCCTTTCACCCCCGGAGAGATTCCCCACAACGGCATCCCAGGGGGGGAGCCTCAGGGCGTCGGCGGCCACCTCCATCTGCTGTCCAGCCTGGTGACCGTCACTGGCGGCGATGATTGCCTCCAGCCGCGCCTGTTCTGCCGCCAGGGCATCAAAATCGGCGTCCGGCTCGGCATAGGCAGCATATATCGCTTCCAGGGCTTTCTGGGCGCCAAAAATTTCTCCAAGCCCCTCCTCTACGGCTTCCCGCACGGTTTTTTGTGGCTCCAGCTGTGGCTCCTGTGCCAGGTAGCCAATCCGGATCCCCGGCATGGGAGTGGCTTCCCCCTCATAATTTGTGTCAACGCCGGCCATGATCTTGAGGAGGGTAGACTTGCCGGCACCATTGAGTCCCAGAACCCCAATTTTAGCCCCGGGGAAAAAAGACAGGGAAATATCCTTCAGCAGGACCCGCTTGGGGGGGACCACCTTGCTAAGGTGGTTCATTGTAAAGACATACTGGGCCATGGCGGCATCCTTCTTGTGTGGTCCGGCGAACAAAAACGCCATTTTACCCAAAAAGGCGCAGGCAGGGACCCCCCGAAAGTTCCCTATTTCTGCCTGGCAGACTCCTGCCCGATTTGGCAGGGAGGAATTGGCTCCCGGCGGAGCCCTGCCGGTGAGGCCGCCTGGTCGCGGCGGTTTCTGTCAGGCCACTTTCAGGTACCGCAGGACCGGGACTTTGATCAGGTCCAGAAAAAGGGTGTACAGCAGGGTTGCCAGCAGCAGTCCGAGGATGGCAGTCATTGGCAGCCTGGCCATCAGCCATCCGGACCAGGCCATCAGGCTGACGGTCACGACATCCACAACGGTAGCCAGAACCAAGAAGCGCCCTGGGCGTGAGGCCCAGAGATGGCCGCGCTCCCGCACCAGGAAAACATTTGCAAGACCCGAAAAAACGAGACCAAGGAAATCCAGGCTCTGGCTGGCCACTGGCGCCAGAAGCATCAGCTGGCCAGCAGCGTAGACCAGAAAAATGTAAAGCAGCCACGCGATGGCTACCACCAGGGACGCACCCACAAGCGCGCGGATGTCCCAGCGGTCGGGGCGGGGAGAAGAGCGCACATGGTCTCCAGCGAGAGACATCGTGACGAAGTCATTGGCAAAAAGAAGAAGAAGAACCTGGATCGGGCTCACGACGAACCGGTGGAAAAACAGGAAGCCAAGCCCCAGGAAAAGTGCCACCTGAAAAACCTTGACAATCTTGTTGAGGGTATAGGTCAGCATGCGCTGGTAGACACGGCGTCCGGTTTCCACAGCGGTCACGATGCCCTGCAGCCCCGGCTGCATAAGAACAAGACTGGCCGCAGCCTTGGCCACATCCGTGGCATTCTGGACGGCAACCCCCATCTCTGCCTGGCGAAGGGCAGGGGCGTCGTTTACGCCGTCACCGGTCATGCCCACAACCAGCCCCCGTTTCTGCAGATTCTGGACCAGATGAAACTTGTCTTCCGGAAACACACCAGCATATACACCACAGTCCTCCTGCAGAACATCCCGACCACAGATTTGTCCCTGCAGGCCCAGGGCAGCCGCCACATGGGACGCCGTAGCTGGAGCATCCCCCGTCACCATCCGGACCTGAATACCCATGCTGTCCAGACGGCGGACCAGATCCACGGCATCTTCCCGCAGGGGATCCGCCAAGGCCACAAGCCCGAGAAATTTGAGCCCGTCCGCCGGACCCGCCGCAACCCCCAGCACCCTCGCTCCGGTCGCAGCCAGATTTTCCACTTCCTTCTCCCAGGAACCTCCGCCCGTCAGGCAGAGTCCGGCAATAACGCCTGGGGCACCTTTCATGGCCTTCCAGGATTCTCCATTGCAGGAAAATCCGGCTTCCGACCGTTTGGTGGCAGGGTCAAAAGGAACAAAACCTGTCCGTTCCGGTAGAGGGGAAGCCCTGTCTGCCCAAGCTTTCAGGATGGCCAGATCAATAGGATCCTGGGTAGCCACATCGCTGGCCAGCCCCGCAACCGCCAGGACATGCGCCTCATCGGGAGGGTCCGTGAGACTCCGGATTCCGGACAGCTCCAGCCGGTTTTGGGTAAGGGTACCGGTCTTGTCGCTGCAGAGGTCAGTCATGGCTGCCGCCTCCTCGATGGCGGCCAGCCGGGTTACCAGGACGCCCTGCCGAGTGAGATGCATGGACGCCATGGCCGTGGCGAGGGTAAACGTGGCAGGCAGGGCCACCGGAACGGACGCAACGAGAAGGATCAGCGCAAAAGGCAGTATTTCTTCCAGGGGAGTGGCCGTCCACACAGCGGAAGCCAGAATGGCGGCCACAAGAATTCCATCCATTGCCACGAGGTAGCGCACGATGGAAAGCACCAGAATTTCCAGATGGCTTTTGGCTCCCGCAGTCCGTACCAGCTCCGCCGTCCTGCCAAAATAGCTTCTGCCCCCAGTGGCGACAACGTGCGCTGCAGCTTCTCCCCTCCGGATGATGGATGCCGAGTAGACAGTTCCCCCCACCTCGCGCTCCGCAGGAAGCGACTCCCCGGTCAGGGCAGATTCGTCAACAAGAACCTGTCCATCCAGAATGCGGAGATCCGCAGGGGCAATATCTCCCATCCGCAGGTAGACCAGATCTCCCGGAACCAGACTGGCCGCAGGCAGGGTCGTCCACTGGCCATCCCTGCATACCCGGCTCTGGATGTGCAGCCGTTCGCGCAGAAGTTCCAGGGCAACCTGCGCCCGCCGTTCCTGGGAAAACCCCAGCATGCCATTAAACAGGAGCAGCAGACCGATAATGATGCCCTCAGGCCATTTCCCCAGGATCATTTCCAGCACCAGGGCAAGCTCCAGCATCCAGGGCACCGGCGCCCAGAACCTGAGCAGCAGCGTGTAAAATGGATGCTGCCTGGGCTTTTCTACAACATTCGGTCCATACTGGCTGAGCAGGGCCTGGGCTTCCTCGCCGCTCAGGCCGGAACAGCAGTGTGCGGCCATTTTCTGCAAACTCCCTGAGTTGTACCCACAGTATAGCCGCTCCCGCGACATCCGGACTTCCCTGTGAAAGGCCATAAGCGGTAACATTTGCCATGCCGGTATCCGGGCGTAGATATCCCTATCCCGCCACTCCGGGCCCCTGCCGGTTTTCATGCCAGAACAATGCATGAACCCGCGCGGGGGAAATTGAGTGTTTATGAGGATTGCCAGGAATGCTATTGACCCTGCTGAAAAGCAAGATCCACCGTGTGCGCGTTACCGCCGTAGAACTGGAATATGAAGGTTCCTGCGCCATTGATGCAGATCTCCTGGCTGGCGCCGGGATCCTGCCTTTCGAACAGATCCACATTTATGATGTCAACAATGGCGAGCGCTTCATTACCTACGCCATCAGTGCTCCTGCGGGAACCGGAACCATTTCTGTCAATGGGGCTGCCGCCCGCCGCGTGGCTCCTGGGGACATCCTCATTATTGCCGCCTATGCACAGATGGCCCCGGAAGAGGCCGGGGAAAGATCCCCGACCGTTATCTATGTGGACCAGAAGAACCAGCCCGTCAAAAATCCACCCCTAGTCTGATGTAGCCAGGCGCTGCCCATGGCCCTGGCAATCCCCTCCGCCGCCCGGTTCCTGATGGCAGCCCGGGCGGCGCGCAGTGTTGGCCAAGGTACCCTGGTAGTGGATTTTGCCCTCTATCTTCATGTACTGCACTGGTCAGCATCCGCCATTGGCATGCTTTTTTTTACCAGTCTCCTGCTGGGCGCCATAGCAACCCTTCTAGTTGGCCCTGCCAGCGACCGGTATGGCGCCAAAACCTTCCTGATCGGCTATGAACTGCTGCAGATTCTGGCTGCGGTTCTCGCGGCCTCCACTGCAGCCACGCCTGTTCTGTGGCTGGCCGCCATACTGGGCGGGTTTGGCAGGGGAGGCAATGGAAGTGCAGGACCTTTTGCTCCCGCTGAACAGTCCTGGCTTTCGCGTAGCATTCCCCATGGGATGTGGGGGAAGATTTTTCACCTCAATACCGCTTTGGGTCTTTTTGGAATGGGTGCGGGGGCGCTTCTCGCAGCCTTTACGCCTTTTCTCTCCCGCAGGCTGTCCCTGACCCAGGCCGGGGCCTACCGGATCCTTTTTGCTGCCGTACTGGTAGGGGCCCTGCTTTGCCTGGTTTTCCTGTACGCTGCCAAGGAGCCGCCATCTGCCAAAACGCCTAGGACATTCCGGCCAGAGGACCATGCGCAGGAACCTGCCGGAGATGGACATGCACGTGCCGGGTACTGGAAACCACTTCTGGTGTTTGCCGGAATCAACAGCCTGAACGGATTCGGTATCGGCATGGTTGGCCCGCTTATGTCCTACTGGCTGCACCTGCGTTTTGGTGTGGGTCCTGCCGCCATAGGGCCAGGCATGGCAGTAGCCTTTTTTTCTGCGGCATTCATGTCGATCTATGGAATCCGCCTGATCCGCCAGTTTGGGCTTGCCGGGACCGTCCTGCGCCTGCGTCTTGCCGGAATACTGCTGCTGCTGGGAATTCCCTTTGCACCTACGTTCTGGCTGGCCATGGTTCTTTTTGTACTCAGATCCGCCATGAACCAGGGCAGCACTGGTTCCCGCCAGGCGCTCTTCCTTGGGCTTGTAGACAGCCGCCACCGTGGACTGGCAGCAACCGTGAACAGCCTTTCCATACAGCTGCCACGGGCAGCTGGACCGGTGCTGGCCTCACTGTTTTATGAGGCCGGCCTGCTGGCCTGGCCTTTTTTAATCGCTGTCAGCCTTCAGGGCCTGTACCTGCTTTTTTTTATCCGCTTCTTCCGGAATGCATCTGGAAGCACAACCGGCTGAAAAGGGGAGACTGGCAACAGCAGGACTCTCCAGCTGCACTCCTCCCCCATTGCATGGCGACCGGCGGGACTCCAGCCAGTGCCTGGTTTTGCGGCGTGACGGGCTTTGCCGTTACGGAACTGGAAGCACACGGCAGGACCGCGCCGGCGCCGCCCCGGCACAGGTCTACCCGACAGGGACAGGAATATGCCCATGTAGGGAGGGGCCATAAAAAACCCCTTTCCAGCGGTGACCGTCCAGGAAAGGGGCTTTCAATGTGGCAGGACCAACAACCGGGAATCCGCTGGTGTCTCCCGCAGAAATGCGGGGAACACCACCTTTATATCATGCTGATTATGCTACAACTTTCCATAGGAATGCAGACCTGAAAGAAACAGGTTCACCCCCAGAAAACAGAACGTGACCACCCAGATGGACATGAAAGACCACCAGGCCATGCTGGTCCCACGCCAGCCCTTTACCACTCTGGCATGGAGATACCCGGCATAGTTGAGCCACACGATCAGCGCCCAGGTCTCCTTGGGATCCCAGGACCAGAAACCACCCCAGGCTTTTGCCGCCCAGACGGCACCCAGGATGGTGGCGGTTGTGAAGAACAGGAAACCAAAGGCAATCGCCCTGTACATGACGTCGTCCATGATTTCTGGCGCCGGCATCGCCCTGGCCAGGGCTCCCCCGCGGGTCGCTGAACGCGTCGCGAGCAGATAGGCAAGACCGACGAGACTGGCAACAGTGAAGTTGGCATAGCCCACAAACATCATCGGGACATGCAGCTTCATCCAGAAACTCTGCAGGGCTGGAATCAACGGTTCAATCCGGTCCATATGCTGGGCAAAAGTCAGCCAGATCAGGAATCCGACAGCGGATGCCACGAGCGGCATGACAAAAGCGCCCAGTGCGCGTGCCCGGTAGCGCTGCTCATAGTAGAGATAGAACAGCGAGGTCGATGCGCAGAAAAGGACAAAAACTTCCCAGAGGTTGCTTACCGGTATGTGCCCCCAGGATGGATGGCCGATATAGGTTTCACGCCACCGGACTCCAAGTCCTATGAACCCCATGAGCGTACCGGCCCAGGTCAGCCGTGTTGCCCAGCGGCCAAGCGGCTCACTTCTCAGCCAGACATGAAGAATGTAGGTGGCTGTGGCCAGCAGCAGCAGTCCGCACATCCACATGGCACCAGCAAGGCCCTGCAGGAAATAGTGGAGAATCCAGCTGTTTTCTGGCGTCTGCCCCACGCTGTACATCCACACAGCAGCCAGTGCCGGAATCACTACCGCTGGCACTGCCAGCTGCAGCGAACGCCAAAGCGATCCCGCAACAAGAAGTGCGAGATACCAGCATAGCAGCACGAGATACTGCCATTCGCCAAACTGGGCGCCATATCGGAAAACGATAAAGCCTGCCGACAGCGTCAGAGCAGCGCCCCAGGGTGCTCCCTGAAAGATGGTATCCCGCATGGTGCGGTGCGTGTTGGGCAGCTGCTCTGGCGCCCAGTTTTCTACACGGCTATTGGCCATGATTGAACACTCCTTCTCAACGGGTTACGGAGGTAGAGGTGCTTCCCGAACTGCTTTCCAGCGCCTCGCGCCATCCGGCAAACTCACGGGCAAACTCAAGACGGTTTCTGTCTGCGCCTGCACCCAGCAGCAGCCGGCTGCCACCCTCCGGGTCTGCACGCAGCTCTGCCCAGACTTTCTTCTGTGGCAGGTAGAAGAGGATAAAAATGCCCAGGACCAGGGCTACACAGCCCCAGTAAATGACAATGGTACCAGGCCACTTTGTTACCTGAAGACTGGCTGCCCAGCGGTGGTGAAAGCTGGAAAGCCTCAGGATAAAGGGTGCCGGGTAGTCATGCATCTGTGTCATGGCCAGCATGCTGTCCCGTATAAAAAGGGCCTGCTTCTCCGGTGACATTGTGGGCGCATCGACCTGGGCGACCTGCTGGAACACCTGTGTCAGCACTGCGGGAGTTGGGCTGGCGCCACCGCTCAGGGTCTGCTGCAGGGCAGCAAGGTAATCCACAAACAGCGAGATGCCTCCATGCGGTCCCGCGGGAATGGCAACATATGTATACTGCGCTCCCCGGGTCTCACGGAAGCCCTGCACAAAAAAACTCTGGCCATCCCTGTGGATGGGGAGCATATAGGTTTTAAATTCCCCGGCTTCCCCCTGTGGGGTGTGGACTACATAGATAAAACTCGGACCAAGGTTGATTACCGGACTTCCCGGATGGGCATGCCCGTCCACGGAGCTCCAGGGTACCACATTGGTCATCTTGAAATTCTTGAGGGATATGGAATAGCCAGAGCTGCCCGCTTTCAGGGTCTGCCCCACCCGTCCCACCAGCTTTCCGGCTGCCATTGCCGGCAGCCCCAGCAGGAAGGAACGCATGCGCAGGAGCGAGCCACCATCGCTGAAACTGGACTGGTAAATTTCTGTACCATCGTAGGACATGGGATGGTTGACGCGGACCACCCCCGACTTCAGGATCTGGCCTTTGGGTCCGTACAGAACAACATCCGAAACGAAATCCCTGGGCATTCCCGTAGAATAATATTTTATGTGGAAAGACTTCAGATGGATCTGGAAGGGAAGCTTCTGCACCAGATAGCCATCTCCGGCGGATTCGAAAACCACATCCGCCGTATCTCCTTCCGGAAGCGTTACACTCCCCCGATAGGCAGGGTTGTGCAACGGCATCCAGGCTGAATGGGGAATGCTGGTAAGCGGCATGTTAAAATTGGTTTCCGGCACCAGGGTGCCCATCCATTCGGACCAGCGAACGGGAACATCGGCATTGTAGAGGGCAGCGCCACAGATGGTGATGATGGCAAGATGGGTAAGAAAATAGCCGACCCGGTTGAATTTCCCCTTGCGCGCCGCGACATGGCCCCGCCCGTCATGACTTTCGCTGCGTGGCCGGTACCCGGAATTCCTCAGAAGGAAGAGTAGCCGATCCTGCAGGACTGGGGCCGGAAGTTCCGAGTGGAGTTCCAGGAAGTGTTCCTGGGCACGGATTGCGCTTTCCCGCTGGCGGACCGGAAATTCCAGTATCTCCCGGAGCATCCGCGGCGTATTGCGGGTAATGCATGTGGCTGTGGAAAAGACCAGAAAGCCCACGATGCCCATGTACCACACGGTACGGTAGACATTGTAGACCCCAAGGTCACGGTAGACCTGGAACCAGAAGGCTCCAAACCGGAACGCATAGCTGCTGTAAGATTCCTGCTGGCGCAGAACCGTGCCAATAACCGATGCAATTGCCAGCAGCACCAGAAGGCTTACGGCAAGCCGCATTGAAGCCAGATACTGCCATAGAAGGCGTCGCCGGGATGGCGACCGCATCTCCCCGCTGATTCCCACATGCACCTCTCTTTCCACTAATTTTTATCCTACCATTATGGTGGAGTATAGAGGCTGGTGGCAATTGCCACCAGCCCGTGGCCGCGACTATGCTTCCAGCATGGAAACCGTACACCTGAAAGATGCTTCCGGAGCCTTCCGTTTCGCGCCCCTCCGCCGCGCCCGTTTCCGGCTGGGCGCAACCCGTCCAGGCCTGCTGCCAGCCGATGAGGGAGCAGAAGTGGCATTCGCTGGCCGGTCCAACGTGGGCAAATCTTCCGTCCTCAATCTCCTGTGCGGCCAGAAAGGGCTTGCCCGCGTAAGCCGCACACCCGGGCGCACCCAGGCCATCAACATTTTTGACCTGGATCCGGGACAGCGGCTTGTGGACCTGCCTGGATATGGATACGCCAAGGTACCCGGAACCATGCGCCAGTCCTGGGGAAACCTTCTGGAGCAGTATATGCGCCAGCGCCGGAGCCTGAAGGCCGTGGTCCTAGTCGTGGACATCCGGCACGCCCCCAGCCCTTTCGACCTGGAAATGCTGGCGTTTGCGAGGGACTGCGGGCAGTTCATACATGTTGTTGCCAACAAGGCGGACAAGCTTTCCCGGGGTGCCGCCCAGCAATATCTTCGCCAGCTGCGCGGTACCGCCGAGCTGAAAGGCGTCGACATCCAGCTGTTTTCCGCCCTGAACGGTCTTGGTCTGGAAGAGCTGCACAGACACATGGCGTTCTGGTTGGGAGCAGAAGCGTCTGACCCCGTCCGGAAGAACCCCTTCCCCGAAGCTGGAGCCCGGCCTGATCCAGCCATTTCCGCAATTGGCCACGAACCCCCGGCCTGATCACCAGCGGATCCCGGGCAGCCTCCGGCGGCACCTGGACCACAGGCTGCGCCTTTCCCTATGGTACCCCCACTGGCCCATAGCCGCCGCGGTCGGGCTGCTGGGCCTCTTCAACCTGCTCCCGGAAATTGGGAGGATACTCGGCCTCCGCTATAGTGGCAGCCTGGCCCACCTTTCGCACCACTTTCTGCTGGATGCCTTTCACGGGGTTCCTGTGGGCGCAGCCGGCGCCCTGCTCACCATCATGTCCCTTGGGCTTCTCGCCAGATCACGCTTCGCCTGGATACTGGTGCTTCTGACCGCCTCCGCCATCCTCGGCTACGGCCTGTACCGCCACCCCCTGCACCCGACCCCTCTGCTTTATTATAATGCCTTCCTAGTCCTTCTCCTGGTATCGTACCGCAACCACTTCAACCGCAGCAGTCTGGCCACGGGCACCCTTTTTGCCCTGACTGCTGCCATAATGGTTCTGTCCTACGGGGTTTTTGGGGCCTACATTCTGGGCAGCGGATTCCATCCACAGATCCGCAGTCTTTCCAGCGCCCTTTATTTCTCGGTTGAGACCATATCAGCAGTGGGTTATGGTGACTACCTGCCTGTGACCGAGGGGGCCAGACTTTTCGCTGTCTCCCTGATCATCTTCGGAATGAGCGTATTTGCCACAGCCCTGTCGGCCATCCTCGTACCACTGGTACAAAACCGGCTGCAACGGGTCCTGAAAGGAGAATCCCTGGCCATGACGCAGAAAAACCATTACATCATCGTGGGTGATACGCCACTGGCCCGGAACAGCTACCGGGAACTGAAACAGCGCAATCTTCCTGTTCTGGTCATCCTTAACCACCCTGCACAGGATGCCGCTTTCCAGCCCGAAGACCTGGTTATCGGAGATGCCAGCGATACGGATGTACTCAAGAGCGCCGGGGCAGAAAATGCGCTTGCCGTCCTTGCCCTGCGCGCCGACGATTCGGAAAACGCCTTTGTCGTTCTTGCGGTCAAGGAGCTGGAAGGCACGGCCAAAACGGTCGCTGCGGTGAACGACAGCAAGAATCTTGGCCGCGTCCGCCGTGTACAGCCGGACATGATCATTGCCCCCCAGGTAATCGGCGGAGAACTCCTTGCCATGGCCCTCAACGGGGAAGTCCTGGACAGCGACGCCGTTATGCGCATGTTCCGTCTTGCCGGCAGCGATCCGGGCAAAAAGGGATCCTGACCTCCGGCATCCCCGTGCAGACATCCCACCGTCAGGAGTGGACCGCATCCCAGCTGGCGCCCCAGCCCATTCCCACTTTCAGGGGTACGGACAGCGCCACCACTCCCTCCATCCGCTCCCGCAGGGAGTCTCTGGACACATCAAGGTGCATCTCCGGAACTTCCAGGACAATTTCGTCGTGGACCTGGAGGATCATCCGCCCCCCCCGTGCCGGATCTTCCTGCAGCCACCCATCCACGGCGACCATGGCGAGCTTGATGATGTCGGCCGCGGTCCCCTGCATGGGGGCATTGATCGCGGCACGTTCCGCATAGCTGCGGCGGGCCGGGTTGCGTGACCGGATCTCGGACACGTACAGTCGGCGTCCAAAAAGGGTTTCCACATATCCCTGTTCCCTCGCCAGAACCCGGGTATGTTCCATATACTGCAATACGCCGGGATAGCGCTCGAAATACCGGTCCATATAGGCTCGGGCGGCATTCTGGTCGGTGCCAAGCTGCTGGGCCAGTCCATAGGCGGTCTGGCCGTAGATGAGGCCAAAATTGATGGCCTTGGCCGCACGGCGTTTTTCACTGTCCACCGCTTCCAGGGGAACGCCAAAGACTTCTGCCGCCGTTGCACGGTGGATGTCTTCGCCTGCAGCAAAGGCCTGGAGCAGGCCGGCATCCTGGGAGAGATGTGCCATGATCCGGAGCTCAATCTGCGAATAGTCGGCACCGAGCAGCAGATGGCCAGGCTCGGCGACGAAAGCCCGGCGGATCCTGCGCCCCTGCTCGGTCCGTACCGGGATGTTCTGAAGATTTGGATCGCTTGAGGAAAGCCGCCCTGTTGCCGTTACTGCCTGGCGGAAATGGGTATGCACCCGCCCTGTCCTGGGCTGGATCATCTGGGGCAGTGCGTCGGCATAGGTATTTTTGAGTTTTGCCAGACTCCGGTATTCCAGTATCAGCCCTGGCAGCGGCGAGTAGGAACCCAGCTGTACTAGGATATCCTCACTGGTCGAGGCTTGGCCACCCGGTGTCTTTTTCCGTATGGGCAGCTGCATCCTGTCATAAAGAAGTTCCTGGATCTGTCTGGGCGAGTTGAGATTGAAGGGATACCCGGCCATATCGTGGGCCCTGCGTTCGACGGATGCCATGGATTTTTCCAGTTCGGCACCCAGTACCTCCAGCTGTGTCCGGTCAATTTTCACACCAGCCCACTCCATCCGCGCCAGAACAGGCACCAGGGGCATCTCAATTTCCATCAGCACGTGCCGGAGCCCGGGCTGCTCTGAAACCATTGGCCACAGGAGCTTGTCCAGCCGGAAACAGACATCGGCATCCTCACCCGCGTACGCTGTGGCCTCCTCTATGGGAACCTCGGCGAAATTTTTCGCCTGTCTGGCGGAGCCCACCAGATCGGAATAGGCAATGCTGCGATGTTCCAGAAACCGCACGGCCAGACTGTCCAGGTCGTGCCCGCTCCGGGTGCTGTCCAGCACATAGCTCTCCAGCATCGTGTCCCGCAGGAGCCCCTGGGGCGAAATTCCCTGGGACCAGAAAATCTGCCAGTCAAACTTGGCGTTCTGGGCAATTTTGGCTGGCCGGGAATCTTCAAGCCAGGGCCGCAGGTGGCGGAGCACCAAAGACCGGTCCAGCTGTTCGCCAGTACTATGGCCGACCGGGATATAGGCGGCATGCAGGCCGTCCCCCTCCTCCTGCCAGGCAACCGAAATGCCGACCAGGTCCGCGTCATGCGGATCCAGGGCGGTAGTTTCCGTATCCACGGCCACCACAGGAACCTTCTGCAGCTTTTCCAGGAGCACTTCCAGCTGGTCTTCGTGGATAATGGTGAGATATTCCCAGCGGTGGACCGGCCCATCGGCCCCCTTCTGACGGCCTTGGTCTTCGGGAAGCTCCACGGGAGGCAGGTCTTTCAGCCACGCGTGAAATCCGAGACGCTCGGCCAGATGGCGCAACGCCGGGACATCAGCGGGCTGGCGTACATAATTCTGGCC
Organism: Acidithiobacillus sp.; assembly: GCA_027365525.1. Lineage (GTDB taxonomy): Bacteria > Pseudomonadota > Gammaproteobacteria > Acidithiobacillales > Acidithiobacillaceae > Igneacidithiobacillus. The sequence goes on along the minus strand of DAHXMJ010000019.1, from coordinate 48,887 downwards.
AGGAAGCTCCAGGTCGCACCGGATTCTTGCCAGCTCCCGGCTACGGGGCAGGAAAGAAAGGCTTTCCCGGAGGGATCTGCCCGCTTTTCCGTCCAGGGCATCTGCATGGGCCATGATCCCCTCCAGATGCCCATACTCGGCCAGCCATCTGGCGGCGGTTTTTTGGCCCGCTCCGGGGACACCGGGAATATTGTCTGCCTTGTCTCCCACCAGGGCCAGGTAGTCCGCGACCTGACCGGGAAGAATCCCCCATTTTTCCTGCACGGCAGCCAGATCAAGAACGGTGCCCTTCATGGTATCCACAATGCGGGTCCGGCCATCTACAAGCTGGGCCATGTCCTTGTCCCCGCTGACAATGATGATGTCCCGCCCGACAGGCGTCTGGCGCGCAAGCGTGCCGATGACATCGTCCGCCTCCACACCGGGTTCAACCAGCAGGGGAAGGCCCGTTGCACGGATCCACTGGTACAGCGAATCCACCTGGACCCGCATTTCCTCAGGCATGGGAGGACGGTGGGCCTTGTATTCCGGGAAAATCGCGTCCCGGAACGTCGGACCTGGGGCATCGAATACCACGATGATCTCGTCACTCGGGTATTCGCGCTCCAGACGGCGCAGCATGTTGGCCACACCAAAAATGGCACCCGTTGGAAGACCATCCGGTGCCCGGAGGTCCGGCAGGGCATGAAACGCCCGGTAGAGAAAGCTGGAAGCATCCACGAGGATGCGGGGATCGTCGGCCATATCGGGACTTCTCCAGGGATTTGGGCCATAATATGCCAGATGTTCCATTTTGCCACGGGAAAACCTGGATGCGCGCCCAGCTAGAAGCAGAAAGACTCCGCGATGGTGGTGAGAACCGTCTGACCCGGGAAGCCTGGAAAATCTTCCAGATCATAGCCGAATTTGTCCGGGGCTATGAAAAGCTGGCCACGGTGGAGCCCTGTGTCAGCATTTTTGGCTCGGCCCGCGTGCGGGAAGACCATCCATGGTACGCCAAGGCACAGCAGATTGCCGAAACCCTTTCCAATGCCGGATTTTCCGTGATCAGTGGTGGAGGGCCGGGAATCATGGAAGCCGCCAACCGCGGCGCCTTCCACGGGAGCGGTTACAGCATCGGCCTGAACATCGAGCTGCCCCATGAACAGATCAGCAATCCGTACCAGGACATTTCCCTTTCTTTCGAGCATTTCTATTCCCGCAAGGTCATGTTCATGAAGTATGCGGCGGCCTATGTGGTCATGCCTGGAGGCTTTGGAACCCTGGACGAACTGGCCGAGTGCCTGACGCTTGTCCAGACCGGCAAAACCCGGCGCATGCCCATCATCCTGGTCGGATCGGATTTCTGGAGCGGTCTTATCCAGTGGTGGAAAGATACCATGCTGGCCCATGGCACCATCAATCCGGAAGATCTTGACCTGGTAACGGTCCTGGACGAGGCCGACGCGGTCGTGGCTGCCATTTTTGACCATTATGAAAAACGCGGCTTTGCGCCATCTGCCGCGGAAACCGAAGCCCTGCTCAACCTCTGAAGACGCGAGGAGGCAAAAATGCACCACCGCAGCCTTACCCCAGCCCTCTCTGCCATTGCCTTTTTGATGTCCGTTCCCGCGTTCGCACAGGGACAGAACAGGGACCACTCCTACCATTTGCCCCGTCTCGCCCCGGATACGCCTGGTGGTCCTGCGGCCAAACTGCATGTGCCCCAGGGTTCGCACATCGAGGAGTACCGGGTCAATGGCCAGGTCTATATGGTCAAGGTAATTCCGCCCAAACCCTTCCCACCCTACTATCTCGTAAACCGGAACGGCAACGGCAGGTTCACCCGTGTCCCCAAAAACGATGCCCAGCGGATGAGCGTTCCCCAGTGGACCCTTTTCCGCTGGTAGGAGAAAATACGGTTTTCAGGATTCCGGCCTTCCATGTCTGTTTATACTGAGGTTACAGTCCAGGCCCTGGACAGTTTTCTGGCCCATTACGATCTTGGTGCAGCGGAATCGCTGACCGGCATCTGCGCGGGTACCGAGAACAGCAACTTTTTCCTCGAGACCCCGAACGGCCATTTCGTGCTTACCCTGTTCGAGCGCCTTCCTGCCAGCGAAATCCCCTACTATCTCCATGTAACCGAATGGCTGAGCCAGCGGGGAATTCCCTGCCCCGCGCCGGTCCATGCCCGGGACGGAAGCATTCTGGGCGAACTCTGCGGCAAGCCTGCGGCGATCGTCCACCGCCTGCCGGGAAGCTCCATTGAGGGCAGGCCACCGGATAGCGCCGAAATCGCGGCTGTCGGCACACTGCTCGCAAAAATGCATCTTGCCGGTGCCGGCTTCCCGGAGCGCCACCCCAATCCGGCAGGAGTCTTCTGGTGCCAGCAGACGGCAAGGCGGCTCATGCCAAAACTTAGCCCGGCAGAGCGGGAAGTTCTCGTCGAAGAACAGGAAGCACAGAAGTTCTGGCCCCGCGACCGGGTGCCTGGGGGAGTGGTCCATGCCGACCTCTTCCCGGATAACGTGCTTTTCGGCGGGGGGAAAATTTCCGGGACAATAGATTATTACTATGCCGGGGATGACGCCTGGCTTTATGACCTGGCGGTTGTTGCCAACGCCTGGTGTTCTCTTCCGGATGGAAGTCTCGACACGGAGATGGCCGCCACCCTATGGCAGCATTACAGCGAGGTACGCCCCATAGAAAGGAGCGAGCATGGCCTCTGGTTCCCCTATATGCGGGCTGCTGCCCTGCGCTTCTGGCTGCTCCGCCTGGAGGCCAGGCACTTCCCCCGCGCCGGACACATGACAGAACTCCGCGATCCCGAGGAATACCGCCGGATCCTGCTGCGCCGGCAGGAATTCTGCTAGCCTGTTGACTGCAGGGACCAGCACGGCCGGGAGCGCCACGGCACAGCGCAGACAAGACCTGATCGACCCGGAAACAGGAGGCAACCCCCATGTCCAGGACCACCACGGTACCTACCCCCAAAAATCTCTGGCCCAGGGAAGTGCGGTGGGTCCACGCCGGATTCGCCATCTGCATTGTCTGGCAGCTTTTGTCCTCCCTCTGGATGTCTCCCCACTGGGCCAAGCATGCCGACTATGGGAACCTTGGCAAGCTGCTTTTCAGCTTTCACGCCTGGATCGGACTGCTCACCACCTTCTTTCTGCTCTGGCAGTGGGGGTGGATTTTTACCCACTCCGGCATCAGAAAGCAGATGTTTCCTGTTACCGGCCCCTGGCAGCCTATCCGGCGCGACTTGGAAGGCCTGCTGCGCGGCAGGGCGGGAGGAATAGGACCGCACCCGGGTCTGGGTGCCGTCATTCACGGGCTCGGCCTCCTGGCAGTGACATGGATGGCCCTGACCGGCACCGCGGTGTTTTTTTTCCTGCCACCGGCCGGCGCATCTCCCGGTCCGGTTCTCCATGTCCTGATTCCGCTGCACAAACTGCTTGGCAACGTAGTCTGGGCCTACCTGATCGGCCATATTGGCATGGCAGCTCTGCATGCACTGCTTCGTGACCGCATCTGGGACATTTTCCGTCTTCTGGACTGACTGGCCCGGCAGCCCGCGTTTTCGGTATAGTCCCGCTGTCAACGGAGAAAGATGCATGAGCGAGAAGTTGTGGGGTGGCCGTTTTGCCGAGAGTACCGACGCCCTTGTAGAACGGTTTACCGCTTCCATTGCTGTGGATGCCCGTCTTTACCGGCAGGATATCCGGGGTTCCGAGGCCCATGCACGCATGCTGGGACGGGTGGGCGTGCTGGATGCTGCAGAGGTGGAAGCGATCATTGCCGGGCTGGCACAGGTCCGGGAGGAAATTTCCGCGGGACGCCTTCCGCTGCGAAATGCGCTGGAAGATATCCACATGCATGTAGAGAGCCGGCTGATCGAGCTCATTGGAGACACCGGAAAGAAGCTGCACACCGGCCGTTCCCGCAACGACCAGGTAGCTACGGACATGCGCCTTTATGTCCGGGAGGCTATCGATGATGCCGTTGCCCGCCTGCAGGAACTGCAGGCAGTATTCCTTGATCTCGCGGATCGGGAAGCGGAAACAGTTCTTCCGGGGCTCACCCACATGCAGGTAGCGCAGCCGGTCACCTTTGGGCATCACTGCATGGCGTATGTGGAAATGTTCCACCGTGATGCCAGCCGGCTGCGGGATGCACGGAAACGGGTCAACGTTCTGCCACTGGGATCTGCGGCACTTGCGGGGACCACCTTTCCCGTTGACCGCTGGGATGTCGCACGTGAACTGGGATTTGACCATGTGGCAGAAAACAGCCTGGATGCGGTATCCGACCGCGATTTCCTTCTTGAGGTCCTTTCGGACTTTTCAATACTGGCGGTACACCTGTCGAGACTGTCGGAGGAACTCATCTACTGGATGTCGTCCGCGCTCGCCTTCATTGACCTGCCGGATGCCTTCTGTACCGGCTCCAGCATCATGCCCCAGAAAAAGAATCCCGATGTTGCCGAACTGGTTCGCGGAAAAAGCGGCAAGGTCATGGGGCAGCTCACCGCACTCCTGATCCTGATGAAAGGGCAGCCCCTTGCCTACAACCGTGACAACCAGGAGGACAAGTCTATTTTCTTTTCCGCCCTGGACGAGATTCAGGCAAGCCTTGAGGTGCTCATCCACATGATCCCTGGCCTGCGTACCCATCCCGGACGGATGCGGGAAGAGGCGGAAAAAGGTTTTGCAACTGCAACCGATCTTGCAGACTACCTTGTCCGCAAGGGAATTCCCTTCCGGGATGCCCATGCGATTGTCGGCCGCGCCGTACGCGTTGCCCAGGCGCTTGGCATTGGACTGGAGGCCCTGTCCCTGGAAAAACTGCAGGAAATCTGTCCACAGGTGGGTCCGGAAGTGGCCGGAATCCTGTCCCTGGAAGGATCCATTGCCGCACGCAATCACCTGGGGGGGACAGCACCAGAACAGGTCCATTCCGCCATTACCCGGGCACGGGCACGTCTCCAGCGGGAGAAAGCACTCTGATGCGAAAGAACCAGACCGGAACCAGCCTTTTCCGCCCGCACTGGCTACTCCTCCTCTGTCTGGGGATGCTTCTCGCAGGCTGTGGCCGCAAAACGGCACTGACCCTGCCGTCCACACCGCAGCATAGCCAGGCTGCGAACGCGGAAGCTCCGACCCGGTCATGAGACCCTTTCACTACCGCGAAGGCATTCTCCGGGCAGACGAAGTACCTCTGGACCAGGTAGCCGCGCGTTTCGGCACACCGGTATACGTCTACTCCGAAATGGCCATTCATGAACGCTACACCGCGTTCAGCCATGCCCTTGGACCGGAGACCCTGCTGTGCTATGCGGTGAAAGCCAGCAGCAATCTCCATCTCCTGTCCTGCCTAGCACACTGGGGAGCCGGTTTTGACATCGTTTCAGGGGGGGAGCTGGCCCGGGTTCTGCGCGCAGGAGGCGATCCCCAGCGGATAGTATTCTCCGGTGTTGGCAAAAGCCGCGAGGAAATCGCGGCCGCCCTGAATGCAGGAATTTTCTGCCTGAATGTGGAATCCGAGGCAGAGCTGGAACGGGTGGACACCATCGCCTCCGAATTGGGGTGCCGGGCTCCGGTAGCCCTGCGGGTGAACCCTGACGTGGAACCGGGAACACACAGGTACATCGCCACAGGCCTCCGGGAAAGCAAGTTTGGAATTCCCATGGCCCAGGCGGAGAATCTGTATCTTGCGGCAGAACGCTGGCCTGCGATTGATTTCCGGGGCATTGCCTGCCATATCGGCTCGCAGCTGACGGATCTGGCGCCCATCGCGGAGGCCGCACGGAAGGTTCGTGGACTTTATGAGCGGCTCTCGAAAGCGGGAATGGCCATCAGCCATCTGGATCTGGGTGGTGGCGTAGGCATCCGCTACCATGATGAGCAGGTACCGACGCCGGCAGACTATGCCGCAGTACTGCACGATGCCCTGACAGGACTGCCGGTACGCCTTGTCGTAGAACTCGGAAGGTCCATCGTGGGCAACGCCGGGGTTCTGCTAACCCGGGTAGAATACCTCAAGGACAACGAAGGGAAAAAATTCTGCATTGTGGATGCAGCGATGAACGACCTTCTGCGGCCTAGCCTCTATGGTGCGTGGCACGATATCCTCCCCGTACAGGAAGCGGAACTGCCCGCAGAAACCGGCACCCTGGATGTGGTCGGCCCCATATGCGAGAGCGGTGATTTTTTCGCCAGAGGCCGCCTCCTTGCTGCCAAGGCCGGTGATCTCCTGGCCATCCTCGGTGCAGGTGCCTATGGTTTTGCCATGGCCAGCCAGTACAACAGCCGCCTACGCCCCCCAGAAGTCCTGATCCGGGGAAACGAGGCAAGGCTGATACGCCGTCGCGAAACCCTGGCCGATCTTCTGGCACCCGAGGAGAATCCGGGCTGACCAGGAAGAGACCTAGTCCGGGATTGGGCGGAAAGGGCCGGGGGTCTTCCGGCGGGAGCGTCTACGCAGTCCTGTGAACCAGAGCAGAATCGGAGATGCCCCAAGAAACTCCCCCTGCCTCCCCACATCGCGCGGCTGGCATTCTTCTCCCGGCCAGGACAGGAAGACAGGGACCGGGAAATCAGGGGCGCGGAACAGGTTCGCTCCGGGGGAAGGGGTGGAACCACGCCGGGAAAGACGCCGCCTCCAGCAGCCCCTGCACTGGCAGGATCCGCGACCAAAACGAAAGCCCGGGCGTGGCTTGCGCCTGCCAGCCTTGACTTTGGCCCAGGATTTCCTTATCTTCCCTGCCCTTACGGAATTTTCCAGGACAGAAAATCATGAAGCGTACCTTTCAGCCTAGCGTTGTACACCGCAAGCGAACCCATGGTTTCCGCGCCCGCATGGCAACCCGGTCGGGCCGGCTGGTGCTAAAGCGGCGGCGCGCCAAGGGCCGTTACAAGCTCTGTCCCTAAGGCATGCACGGGGCGGGATTCTGCCAGCAGTTTACCCGGGAACACCGGCTGCACCGGAAAGCCGATATCCAGCGCACCCTGCGGAGTGGCCGCAAGCGGGTTTTTCCCGAACTGGTACTCTACAGCCTCGATAATGGCCTCGGGCACGCCCGGCTCGGGCTTTCCGTAAGCCGCAAGGTAGGAAACGCGGTACAGCGGAACCGCATCAAGCGCCGCCTCCGCGAGGCGTTCCGCGCTTCTCCGCTGCGCAGCAGCAGTTTTGATATTCTGGCAGTAGCCCGTCCAGCCGGAAAGGATGGCGGGGTAGCGCTCTTTGCTCGACAGATCGAAAAGGTACTGGGCTGATGCTCAGGTCGACTGCCATCGCGCTGATCCGCGCATACCAGCTGCTTCTAAGTCCCCTCCTGGCAAACAACTGCCGCTATTATCCCACCTGTTCCCAGTACACGTGTGAAGCCATAGACCGCTATGGCATACTGCGTGGGGTCTGGATGGGTGCCAGGCGTATTGGCCGCTGCCATCCCTGGCACGAGGGTGGCCATGATCCTGTTCCCTGAAGCGTTCGGAGCCACATGGACACACAACGCACCATTCTCGCTGTCGCTCTTTCCATCATCGTCCTGGTGCTTTTTGACCACTGGATGGGTTCCGTGGCACCGACAGCAAAACATGCCCAGACACCAGCTCCGGCAGCCTCTTCCTCCCACCCTTCGCCCACTCCTGCCGGCACGGGAAAACCGTCCCCTGCCATGCTGTTACCACAGGGTACCGCCAGTGCCAGTGGGCCGGTTCTGCACTTTTCGAACCAGACCTTCACCGGGCAGGTCAGCCTGCTTGGAGGAGACCTCCAGAATCTCGGTCTCAGGGACTACAAGTCTGCCGTCGGGAACCCTGCTCCCTATCCGATTCTGGACACCACCCCGTCCCGGCTCACCATCCAGCAGAGCGGATTTATCCCGGCTGGGGGCCAGGCGATACAGGCACGGTTCAGCCAAACCGCATCCGCTGTAAGCGAGGGTGAGCAGCGTGTCATCCTGACAGGGAAAGCCGGCCCGCTGGATATCCGGAAAACCCTGCGGTTTTTCCCGGGACAGTATCTGGTAGATGAAACCGTCCAGGTCACCAACCGCGGCCAGACACCATGGAGTGGCAGCTACTTCGACCAGATCCTCCGGAACGGGCGTACACAGAGCCACTGGTTCATGTCCATTTTCACGGGAGCCGTGGTAATGCATGGTGGGTCCTTTACGCAAAAAGGTTTTAGCGACCTTCGCGGACATCCTGAACTATATGCCGGTCCCGGCTGGGCAGGCATGACCGACCATTATTTTCTCCAGGCCATCGTTCCGGATCCCCATGCCCCCGTACAGGTCTATGCCCGTCCCGAAGGCCCCAATTACGCCGCAGGAGTGCTGCAGCCACTGGCATCGCTAGCTCCAGGAGGATCCATAACCATCCACCAGCAGCTCTATCTGGGTCCAAAGCGCCAAGACATTCTGGCCAGCTTGGGCCACGGCCTCGAGCAGACGGTGGACTATGGCTGGTTTACGGTCATCGCCGAACCGATGCACAGCGTACTCGGCTGGTTTCATGGCTGGACCGGAAACTGGGGATTGGCCATAGTTTTTCTGGTTCTTGCCGTCAAGCTGATCTTTTTTTATCCCTCCGCCATCAGCTACCGCTCCATGGCCAACATGAGAAAGCTGCAGCCAAAACTGGAAAAAATCCGCAAGGATTATGGTGACGACCGCCAGAAAATGGGCGTGGCCATGATGGAGCTGTACCGGAAGGAGAAAGTCAGCCCCATGGCAGGTTGTCTGCCGATCGTTGCCCAGATGCCGGTCTTCATTGCCCTGTACTGGGTCCTGGTCGAAAGCGTTTCCCTGAGACAGGCACCCTTCATTCTCTGGATCCACGATCTTGCGGCCCCAGACCCCTATTTCATACTTCCTCTACTGATGGGAGTCAGCATGTTCGTCCAGCAGCGGCTCAATCCGGCCCCTGTGGATCCCATGCAGAAAAGGGTCATGTCCATCCTGCCCGTGGCTTTTTCCGTTTTTTTCTCGTTTTTCCCTGCGGGGCTGGTAGTGTACTGGCTGACTAATAACGTGGTGTCCATCGCACAGCAGTACCTGATTACCCGCCATGTCATGAAGGACACCTGAAAGCCGCCGTGACGGGAAACCGGTACCAGCTTGGGGATACCATTGCCGCCATTGCCACTCCGGCTGGTGAGGGGGGGGTCGGAATTGTCCGTCTTTCCGGACCACAGTCCCTGGTCATTGCCAGAGACATCTGTGGTGGCCGGTCCGCAACACCCTGGCGCCCTCGGCATGCCTATCTCCGCAGATTTCTCGGCTACCATGGCCAGGTGCTTGACCACGGCATTGTCCTCTATTTCCCGGCTCCCAACAGCTTCACAGGGGAAGATGTCGTAGAACTCCAGGGACACGGCAGTCCCGTTGTCCTCCATCTCCTGCTGCAGCGGGCGATCGGGCTTGGGGCCCGGCTGGCCAGGCCGGGGGAATTCAGTGAGCGGGCATTTCTGAACCGGCGCATGGATCTGGCACAGGCTGAAGCCATAGCCGACCTGATCCATGCCCGCAGCGAAGCACAGGCCAGGGCAGCCATCGCCAGCATGGAAGGCCAGTTTTCCTCCGCCGTCACCAGTCTCAGGTCCGCCATCCTGCAGGCTCTGGCGCTGGCAGAGGCCAGCCTGGACTTCAGTGAGGAGGATCTGGGGGGAAGCCACAGGGAGATACTGCACCAGGCCCTGCAGGCTCTCCGCCTGCAGACGGAAGAAATCCTGCGTCCCTGCCGGGCCGGGGCAAGACTTTCACATGGGGCACGGGTCGTTCTGGCGGGCCGTCCCAATGTTGGGAAATCCAGCCTCCTGAATGCCCTGGCGCAGCGCGAAAGTGCCATCGTTACCCCGGTACCCGGGACTACCCGGGATATCCTGCGGGAAGAAATCCTTGTTGATGGCCTGCCCGTAGAACTGCTGGATACCGCCGGGCTGCACGATGATACGGACGATCTGGTAGAGCAGGAGGGGATCCGCCGCAGCCGTGCGGCCATGGAGTCTGCCCAGTGGATTCTGCTCCTTGCCGATGCCAGGGCTGGGTGGCTCCCGGCCGACCAGGAAATCCTGGCCGGTCTGGATTCCAGACGCTGTACCATTGTATGGAACAAGGTAGATCTGGTAGAGCAATCTCCCTGCCTGTCGAGCTGCTGCGCACAGATTTCCGTATCCGCCAGAACCGGTCACGGGCTGGAACAGCTCGAGCAGCACCTGTCCGCCTCACTCGGAGGAGCGCCCCAGGAGGGAAGCGTCTTCAGCGCCCGCACCCGCCATCTGCAGGCTCTTCAGGAATGCCACGACGCCCTTTTGGCCGGAGACCGGCTACTGGAGCACTCAGGACCGGAAGAACTGCTGGCCCAGTCGCTGCGGGAGGCTGCCCACGCACTCTCCCGCGTCACAGGGGAGATGGGGGTAGAAGAAATTCTGGGAGAAATTTTCTCGCGCTTCTGCATCGGGAAATAGCCGCATCCAGGCTTCCCTTCCCCGCTCCTGTACACACATTCTCCTGTCCCAGGGCATCGTGCCATAATAGCGCGGAAGCATTGCAAAAGGCCCGCTACCATGCTCTTTCCCCCGGCAAAACAGTTTCCGGACCAGATACACTGCTCAAAGATGGGGAAAAGCCTCCTGCTCCTGGCCGTCCTGGCTCCCTGCATGGGCCTCCTGCCAGTTTCAGCCGCGCCCGTCCGCGCTGTTGGGGTAGAAAACCAGTATGCGGATGTTATTGCCCAGATTGGCGGACCCTATGTGTCTGTCCAGGCGATCGAGAGCAGTCCGGCCGCCAATCCCCACGATTTTGAGACCAGTCCGGCCATCGCCAGAAAACTGTCCCGGGCGCAGCTGGTTGTCCGTAACGGACTTGGCTATGACAGCTGGTCCGGCAGAATTCTCAAGGCCAACCCCGACCCCCGGAGACAGACCATTGTTGTACAGGACCTTTTTGGTCTTGCCCGGAACACCCGGAATCCCCATCTCTGGTACAAACCGCAGGCCATGCCTCTGGTGGCCTCTGCGGTGGCCATTGCCCTCGGGAGGCTGGAACCTGCGCACCAGGCCTATTTCCAGCAGCAGGTCCATCTTTTCGATGCCTCGCTAAAGCCGTGGTATCAGGAGATCTCCAGATTCAGGACCCGATATCCCCATATACCAGTAGCGGTTACCGAGCCCGTTGCCGACTACCTCCTGAAAGCCATGGGGTGCGATATCCGCACGCCATGGCCACTTCAGGCAGCTATCATGAATGGTACCGATCCCGCCCCCCAGGATACCAGCTTCCAGGTACGGCTGCTTGAGAAAAAGACCGTCCGGTTTATGGTCTACAACCGGCAGGTCACCAGCAGCCTTACCCGCTATTTTCTCGAAAAGGCCAGGGCAGGGGGCGTACCGGTAATTGGCGCCTATGAAATCATGCCGGCAGGATACAGCTACCAGAAATGGATGCTCGCAGAAACGGCAGCACTGTACCGTGCGGCAGCCCGGGAAACACCGGCCGCCGGAACGCACTAGACGCCGCAGATGGTGGCCTGGAATCCAACCGTCCGCTTCCCTGGACAGCATTGTGGAGGTCCATGCCTCCTGATCATAGTTCCCGCATGAAAAACCGCACCGGAAAGGGCAGGACCATGGGAGGCCTGGCGGCTGGGCTTCTCCACATTTTTGCCCTGGCTCCCCGTCCAGTCCGGCTATTTATGGGGAACCGGTTTGGAGACCTTGCCCGGCTTCTGGTATCCCGGGCCCGGACCGTTGCGCGGAAAAACCTGGAAATGGCTTTTCCGGGACTGTCGGCAAAGCAGAGACATCAGATGCTCCGGACGCATTTCCGCTCCCTCGGCCAGGGTCTGGTAGAACTGGGACCTCTCTGGTTCTGGCCATTGGACCAGGCCCTTTCCCTCATACGGGAAGTCCGTGGCGCAGAAGCCGTAGACGCTGCCCTGGCGGGTGGACAGGGTGTCATCCTCTTTACCGCCCACCTTGGAGCCTGGGAAGCGGTAGTGCAGTATATTGGCCAGCGCTGGCCGGTGACCGTGATGTATATGGCGACCCGGAACGCCTCCATCAACACGTTGATGACCACTGGACGCGGGCGGAGTGGCGCGCGCCTCGTACCCAAGGAAAAAGGGATCCGTCCCCTGCTGGAGGCTCTCCAGAAAGGGGAGGTGGCAGGCATTTTGCCGGACCAGAATGTCGATCCCAGGGAGGGCGTTTTTGCCCCCTTTTTCCACCGGCCGGCCTGCACGACCCCACTGCTGGCACGACTCGCCAGGCGGAGGCAGAGCCCGGTATTTGGTATCTATGCCTACCGGCTGCCGAAGGGGAGGGGTTACCGCGTGGAAATTGTGCCAATGGAACCCGGGTTTCCTGCCGGGGATGACGAGGCGGATGCCGCAGCAATGAACGCCGCCCTTGAGACGGCCATTCTCAAGGCTCCCGAACAGTACTGGTGGATCCATCGCCGCTACAAGGATCCCGCTCCCGGGTGGGAATATCCCTACTGATGCCTCCCCTTGAAAAATTTTTTCCCTGTCCCCAATTTCTGGTTCAGGAATCGTTGGTGGTGTTTTCAGAAAGGAGAGACGACCATGGCCCAGGAAAAAGCAGCAGGCAGCAGTCCCGTTCGCGTTACAGATCCCATGGAACAGCTATTTGATGCGGTACTGCCGGGATTTTTCCGCCCGATGCAGGCCGCTTCGGGAAGTGCCCGCCCCGGTATTGCGCACATTGATGTTATCGACCGTGACACCGAAATCGTTGTCAAGGCGGAGGTTGCGGGTGTTGACAAGGACAGGCTGGACATCCAGGTCCACGGCAACCAGGTCTATATCAGCGGCAACAAGGAAGAAGACATTTCCCGCGAGGAAGGGAAATATATTTACAGGGAAAGGCGTTATGGCGAATTTGCGCGGACCATCCAGCTCCCCGTTGACGTGGACGCAGGCCAAAGCCGGGCTTCCTACAAGGATGGCGTACTGGAGCTGGTTCTGCCAAAGGCCGAATCGGCCAAGCGGCGGCGGATTGCAGTAGAGTGAGCCACCTCTCCTCTTTCCCGGAAGAGCAGCGAATATCGGCACACGGGACAGAGCCTTCCCATCCATTCTGCCGTTTACGACATTCCGCCCATGGATAAAGGCTGTCTGTTCCTGGGCGGAACTTTTGATCCCATCCATTATGGGCACCTGAGGGCTCTTGAAGAAATCCGCGAAGCCCTTGGGCTTGGCACGGCGCTGCTCATCCCCGCCGGCCACCCACCCCACAGGCATAGCCCCTGGGCACCCGCTGAACACCGTCTTGCCATGACCCGCGCCGCCGCAGAGCAGCATCCCGCTTTCCAGGTTTCGGCTTTTGAGGTGGAAAGGGATACCCCCTCCTATACGGTCGATACCCTGAGACATCTGCGGATTTCCCATCCTGGAGATTTTCTGGCCATGGTCATAGGCATGGATGCTTTTCTGCGTTTTGATACCTGGCACTCCTGGGAAAATATCCTTGAGCTGTCCCATCTGGTAGTCACTGGCCGCCCCGGCTGGCCGATGGCTGAACTCCCGGAACCATTGCGCCAGGCACTCTACCAGCGGCGTGCAGCCAGCCTTGATGAACTGCGCCTTGCACCTGCCGGAAGAATTGCATTCCATACTGTCACCGCCCTCGAAATTTCCGCCACCCAGATACGGAGCCTACTGGCAGCCCGGCATAGCGCCCGCTTTCTGTTGCCAGACGCGGTCTTGGATTATATTGACCGGCATGGACTCTACCGTAACCCCTGATATCAGGAGGACCCCCTTTGCCTAGTGCCGAAACTGTCCGTGATCTTGCGATAGCCGCCCTTGATGAGCATAAGGGCATCGATATCCAGAGTATTGATGTCCGGAGCCAGACCGATATCACCGACTATCTGGTCATCGCCTCAGGAAATTCCGACCGCCAGTTGCGAGCACTGGCAGAGGCGGTTCTCGAGAAAATCCGGGCAACGGGTATCCGCCCCCTTGGCAAGGAAGGTCTGGCAGGTGGGGACTGGATGCTGGTGGACCTGGGCGATGTCGTAGTCCATCTGATGCGCCCGGAAACCCGGGATTTTTACCAGCTGGAGCGCCTGTGGGGGGAAATTCCCCGCGTCCGCGGGCAGAAGGAAGATACCCGCACCTGAAATTCCATGCGTCTTCTTGTACTGGCTCTGGGAACCCGCATGCCGGGATGGGTGGATGAGGCCGTCGCGGAATATTGTTCCCGTATCACACCTCCCCTGCAGGTCGAATGGCGGGCTCTGCCCCTGGCGGCGCGTACGCGCCGCGGGGACAGCCGTCGCTGGCGGGAGGAAGAAGGGGAGAAACTGCTTGCAGCAACGCCAAAAGACAGTGAGATTGTTGCCCTTGAGGTCGGGGGACGGCAGCTCAGCAGCGAAGAACTGGCGAGCAAAATGGGAGGGTGGATAGATGAAACCCAGGATGTCACGCTCTGGATAGGTGGTCCCGACGGACTGGATCCGGACCTGAAGCCGCACTGGCGCTGGTCCCTGTCTTCACTGACGATGGCCCATCCTGTAGTCCGGGTGGTTCTGGCAGAACAGATTTACCGGGCCTGGAGCATTCGTGCCGGCCTGCCCTATCATCGTGGCGGAGAATAGATACCGTGAAAAAAATCTTCCTGGACAAACGCCTGCAGCATCTGCTTCTGGCTTTGGGTCTGGTTCTGGGACTGGGCGCCTGCGCCCGGATGGCCCCCGCACCCTCCCTTTCCCAGCAGGCCGGCCGTACGCTGGCCGTGCAGGAGGGACGCCTCCGTATTCTTTCCCTTTCTCCCCAGGTGTCGCAGGCAGAACTGGCACCGGTTCGCCATGCGCTGGAAACGGCGCAGAGAGAGCAGAACCAGAGGAACTATCCCATGGCAGTGCGGGAAATTCTCCTCGCGCGCCTGTATCTTGACAATATCCAGAACCGGATAGACAGCAGCTCGGACCACTCTGGAAATGCCAGGCTGCGGGAGCAGATTCGGGAAACCCAGATCCGTATTGGCTCGCTCCGCCAGAAAATTGCCCAGACCCGCCAGCAGTTGGGAGAAACCGCTCAATGAATCGCCGATTCCGCTATTTTCCGGGACTTTTTTTGCTGGGGTTCCCCTTTCTGGCCCAGGGCAATCCGGCCACTACCCGCCAGCTTCAGGAAGCCACGGCCATTGTACAGGTGCAGGAGATGCGGGGTGGCCTGACCCCCATGCAAATCCAGAATCTGCAGGAAACCCTGCACATGCTGACCGCCGACCAGATTTACCCGAACCTTTTCCGGGTTGACCTTGCCATTCTGGAAGCACGGCTGCAGGGGGTACAGCTATACCGGCAGACGGCCACGCAGTCCCGGGATGCTATCCTCCTGAAAAATCAGATGGCAAAGCTCAACCGTGAGTACCAGGTGCTTGAAGCACAGTACTCCGCCCTGCGCCAGAAACTGGCCCAGAAAACCATGTCTGGCGCACAGACGCAGCACCTTGAGCAGAAAATCCAGCAGCAGGAGCAGGCCCTCAAGCAGGAAGAGGGTGCCCTGGCACAGATGAAAACCCCGGTCAGCGGTGGAAGCGTTTCCTCTCCTGTTCGTACCCTTTCCGCCTATGGCAGTGTCCAGTCCGGCAGGAATGGTATCCATCTGCAGATGCCCGTCAGTACCCTGTTCCAGAGCAGCCATGTCCTGAGCACCAGAGGGCTTGAGCAGCTCCGGAAAGTAGCCTCTGCCCTTCAGCGGGTTGAAACCAGCGAAATTCTGGTACGGGTAGCACCCAATCCTGGAGGGACAAACCTTGCCACACAGCGCGCAGAACGCATCCTGCGTACCCTGAGGAAAAATGGTATTCCGGACCAGCGGCTGGCGCTGGCTACCGGCTCCGGCCTGCCAGACGGTACCGCAGAACTGTTTCTTGTGAATGCACCGGAAAACCCCTGAAGGACGGGATTCTCTTGTCTGACCTGATTCTGGCCTCCGCTTCTCCCCGCCGTCTGGAACTTCTCCGCCAGCTGGGCTATGCGCCGACCGTGTGCATACCCCATGTGGACGAAACTCCTCTTCCCGGAGAGTCACCTTCCGTCCTGGTCCGCCGCCTTGCCGGCGAGAAAGCCCGGGCTGTAGGACAGCAGCACCCAAAGGCTACTGTCCTCGGCGCGGATACCATCGTTACGGTAGAAGGAAAAATTTTTGGAAAAGCTGTGGACCTGGATTCCGCAGAAGCCTTTTATCAGGCTCTCGGTGGACGCTGGCACCAGGTGCTCACCGCCGTGGCCGTACTTCAGCCCACATCCGGCAGGCTGCGCGTGCGTCTTTCCAGAAATGCCGTTTTCATGAGACCCCTGTCCCCCAAAGAGGTCCGCGCCTACTGGGAAACAGGCGAGCCCCTGGACAAGGCTGGCGGCTATGCCATCCAGGGTCTCGGGGCGGCATTTATCCACGGTCTCCGCGGCTCCTACAGTGGCGTAATGGGTCTGCCCCTGGCAGAAACGGCCGGACTGCTGGAAGCTGCCGGACTTCCTCCACTTTTTTTGCAGGATGCCCATGAGTGAAGAACTGCTGATAAATGTAACCCCGCAGGAAATTCGCGTTGCACTGGTCGACAATGGTGTCCTCCAGGAACTGCAGGTTGAGCGCAGCACCCATCGCGGGCTGGTAGGAAATATCTACAAGGGTATTGTGCGCAGGGTTCTGCCGGGAATGCAGGCTGCCTTTGTCGACATCGGCCTGGAGAGGACCGCCTTTCTGCATGCCGCAGACATTCAGGAAGAAGACACGGATGAACTGCCCATCAATGATGGCGAAACGGATGTAGAGGCGCGTCCTGTCGACCAGCATGAAACGCGGAATGTTTCCAGCCTGCTGCGCGAAGGGCAGGAGGTTCTCGTACAGGTCATCAAGGATCCGGTAGGCAGCAAGGGAGCGCGGCTGTCTACACGCATTACCCTCCCTGGCCGCTATCTGGTTTACATGCCTTTTGTTCCAAGGATTGGTGTATCCAGCCGCATCGAAATCCCGGAAGAACGCAGCCGTCTGAAGGATATCCTCAAGGTTCTGCTTCCTCCCGAGGAAACCGGAGGCTTCATCATCCGGACGCTGGCAGAAGGCGTGGAAGAGACCGATTTTCGCAGCGATCTGGAATTTCTGCGGCGGCTATGGCAGAGCGTACGCGAGCAGCTGCAGCAGGGCAGGGCACCCCAGGTCATCCACGAAGACCTGAACCTCGCCCTCCGTGTGATGCGGGACGTCATGTCTGGTGATATCCAGCGCGTACGGATTGATTCCAGAGAGACTTTTGAGGCGGCACGGCAGTTCTGCTCCGAAGTGATTCCGGAAGTGGCGGACAGGATTGAACACTACGCCGGTGACCGTCCCCTTTTTGACCTTTACAATGTCGAGGATGAAATTGAACGGGCATTGCAGAGTCGCGTCACCCTGAAATCCGGGGCATATCTTGTCATCGACCAGACGGAAGCCCTGACGACCATCGACGTGAATACCGGCGCTTTTGTCGGTCGCCGCAACCAGGAAGAAACCATCCTGAAGACCAATCTTGAAGCTGCAGCGGCCATCGCCCGCCAGCTTCGCCTCCGCAATATCGGTGGCATGATCATTATCGATTTTATCGATATGGAAGATGAAGAACATAAACGAAGGGTTCAGCGCGCCCTGGAAAAGGCCCTCCAGAGCGACCACACCCGCTGCACCATTACCCAGATTTCTGCTCTGGGACTGGTGGAGATGACCAGAAAACGTACCAGGGAAAGCCTCCGGCAGATCCTCTGCGAGCCCTGCCCCTACTGCCAGGGACGGGGCTTCATGAAGACCGCTGAAACCATCTGCTATGAAATCCTGCGGGAAATTGTGCGCGAAACCCGGGCATATCCTGCCGAGCGTTTTATTGTTCTGGCCTCTCCACAGGTGGGCGAAAAGCTTCTTGACGAGGAAAGCACCAGTCTTGCGGCACTCGAAGAGTTCATAGGCCGCCCCATCAAGGTTCAGGGAGAGCCCACCTATACCCAGGAACAGTACGACATTATCCTGATGTAATCAGAGGACCTTCTGGCACCATCATCAGGGACAGGCTGCGGAAAATCAGCCCCGTTTCTTTACCCTGGCTATCCTGTCTGCCGCAGCACATAATCCAGCCACTGGCTGGAAATCCTCTCCAGCAGGCGGTTTTGACCCTGGCGTGCGGCCAGATTGTCCAAATCTACCCAGGCCAGTGGCTGGTCCTGACCTGCACAGGTAAATACCGCGCGGGTGCGCTCACCCGTTTCGGGATCTATCTGCCACTGGAGGCACTGGGCGCACACGCCTTTCAGCATGCACTGCATGGGACTCCCAACCGTAGCTACCGCTTCAATATCCTCGGGGAAAAGTTCGGCCAGCCCACCGCGGAGAGCCGTCTGGAAACCCCTGAGGAGTCCGGTGGATCCCATGACCATGAGCCGGTTTACCGACGAGAGTGGAAGACCATCCGCAGGATGTCCGGGAAGACGGCCGTTTCCATAATCCTCAAGAAGCTGCACCATGTCGGAGGCTTCCACGCTGAGGTCCTGTGGGCGTCTCGCCGTGATTTTTGGTCCCCTGGATGTGCACCAGACAATCTGGTCTGCGGCAGCTTCGAGTTCGTTCTGGTTGTCCAGTTCAGCCGCCTCGGTAAACGCTGCCACATAAAGAACACGGTTTCCGGCCGCACGGAGGGCAGGACCAATATCCAGCATAACCGCCGCTCCCCACCTTCCAGCCACCACCAGAAGATTTTTTCCCTGGGGAATGTCCGTTGGCGCTCCTGTCGGCCCCATGAGCAGAACCGGATCGCCTTCCCTGAGGCGCCCCACGAGCCTGGGCGCCGTTCCCCACTGCAGAACCATGAGGCGGATGGCATCTTCTTCCACTCCGGCACCACTTACGGTAAGGACGGGGATCTGGAGGCGGGTACCGGACACTACAGGGCTGGAGGACTCAAAACTCTGCAGCCGGAAAAACTGCCCGGGGCGGAAATTCCTTGCGGCTGCAGGTGCCTTCACCCAGATTTCGCAGATCGCCGGATTGCTCCGGTTGATCCGCAGGACCCTGGCACTGAGGCTGTCGTCCAGATTCTTCTGGAAATTCTGGAGACTGGAAGTCTGCGGGTGTGGAAGGTGCGCCAGACTTTTCAGGACATCCGGATAGCTCCTCTTCGCGGACGCAACCGCTTTCACTACGCTGCCATGATAGACCGGATGGGTATCCCCAATGAAGCTGACCCGGTGACCCGCCGAATCCTGGTAGGAAGTAAAGGGACCCGTTTCCGGCGCCTTGCAGTGCTCTGCGACCTGCACTGCCTGGAGAGGTCCGGTGTCGTGGTCCAGATAGGGCTGAAAATGGTCTCCATCCAGGCGGAATGTTCCAGGATATTCCCTCTCATAAATGGTATTGGGCACCGTACCAGCGGCTACAAAAACACTGCGTGCCGGAAGGGAAATTTCCTCGCTTCCCGGTCTCCAGCGGCCTTCCACCTCTTCCATGCGCCGGAATACCATCCGTTCCACATGGCCATAGGAATCTGTTTCGGCACGAAGAGGATCCGCCCCTTCCAGATAGAAGAGCCCTTCCTCCATGGCCTTGACAACTTCCTCATGGTTGCGCGTATAGGCTGGAGACTGCTGCATTCCCTTGCGGTAAGCCAGCGTGACTCCACCCCATGCTTGCAGCAGGGGAACAAAATTGGGTGCCTCTCCGGCAGCTCCTGCACGTTTCCGTTCCTCCCGTACCGCCTGGCCGTGTACCAGGAATTCCTCCAGGATGCCTAGATCTTCTGTGGGCAGGCCCGCCCGCATCCTTTCGGGTCCCAGTTCCCGCTCCAGAGTCTCATGGCGTTCCAGGGTTTTTTCGACCTGGCGGATATAGTAAGCCTGGACCTCGGTGGCTGTGTCTACCGCTGTAAGTCCGCCTCCGATCACTACGGCTGGCAGGCGCACCTGGAGATTGGCGAGGCTGGTCTGTTTTCCTGCCCCGGTAAGCTGAAGGGCCATGAGAAAATCGCTTGCCTGGCGCATTCCGCGCGCGAGACTGCCGGGGAGGGACAGCACCCGCGGCAGTCCGGCTCCTGTAGCAATGCAGACGTGGTCAAAGCCCAGTTTCCAGGCATCTTCCAAGGTGACCGTTCCGCCAAGACGGACCCCCCCAAAAATCTGGAACATGGGCCTCCGGGCCAGACTGAGGTAGATCAGCTTGAGAAAGTTCTTGTCCCAACGGACGGTAATGCCATATTCAGCCACGCCGCCAAACCCCAGCAGGATTCTCTCGTCGAGATCTTCCTGGAGCGCGCTCCAGGACCGGACGGGTCCGTCAAGCCAGGAGGAGGGCAGGGGTTCGATCTTGAGGCCGTCGATCCCGACGACCGCACAGCCTTCCTGCAGCAGATGGTGGGCCATGGTGAAGCCCGCTGGCCCCATGCCGGCAACCAGCACATTCCGCCCATTGTAGGATTTTGCCAGATACTGCTCGCGACGCAGGGGATTCCATCGGGCTAGAAGATCGTAGATTTCCACCCCGTAAGGGAGGGAAAGGACGTCACTGAGAATCCGGGTTTCCACTTGGGGGATATTGACCGGATCCTGTTTCTGGTAAACGCAGCCCTTCATGCAGTCGTTGCAGATCCTGTGTCCGGTTGCGGGGACCATGGGATTGTCCACCATGATTATGGCAAGTGCCGCAATGCTGAAGCCGTCACGGCGCAGGAGCTGCATTTCGGAGATTTTTTCCTCGAGGGGACAGCCGGTAAGGGTGACCCCAAGAGGATCTACCTTGTAGCCGAGTTCGGGAACTCCCTTCTTTTCGGGAAAACCCCGGGAACAGAAGTCACCATCGTGGTCATGGCAGTAAAGGCAGTAGTGCACTTCGCCCTGGACCTCCCTCAGGTCCATGCGAAGATCGGTAAGATGGAAGGCGTCGCGACGTCTCAGCCCGTCCGGCCCAGCCATGTAGGGGCGGCCGGGAAAACTGTCCTGGCGGTGGAGGGGGACCAGATTTTCATGGTCTACCCGCTGGGGTATCCGGAAGCTGGTCCAGCCTTTCACTGCCTCCTGCCCCTCCGGATCGCAAAGCGAAAGGGCACACCACTGTGTCAGGGCGAGGATTTCTGGAGCGTTTTCCGCCTCATCGGCCAGCCACATTTCCGCTAGGCGGGCTATGGCCCATTCCCGGTCCTCCCCAGGGAAGGCTTTTGCCGCGATTTCACCGTCCAGCCACTGGCTGAGCTCGGCGAATTTTCTGGGAAATTCGCCCCGGTAACGCCGGGCACGACGGAGCACAAAATGCTTTTTGAACTCCAGAACTATATCCTGGTCACGGATCCGTTTCTGAAGTTCCAGGTTTTCTTTTTCAATTTCAAAAAACTGGCCCAGAAACACTTCCAGGTGGGGGGCGAGGGAGAGAAGAAGGGCGCTGTTTTCCTGGCCTTTTTGATGGCTTTTCCCGCTACGGTAATCCGCCAGTTCCCGGGCAAGCTCCGGGGCCTGCCCGGACAGCATCCGGAGGAATTCCCCATCCACTCTTTCCAGACGGGCAGGATCCAGAAATTCCCTAAATTCCAGGTCGTTCAGCTTCAGCACTTCCTACTCCCACCAGAAAATACCAGGTATTGTGTGTTCTGCCAGCATCAAATGTCGAGCCGGGAGACAAAACGCGCGTTTTCTTCAATGAAACGCCGGCGCGGCTCAACAGCATCTCCCATAAGCATGGAAAATACCTCATCGGCCGCAATGGCATCCTCAACATCCACCCGTACAAGGCGCCGGTTTTCAGCGTTCATGGTTGTTTCCCACAGCTGTTCCGGATTCATTTCACCGAGACCCTTGTAACGCTGGATCTCCACACCACGTCTGGCATCCGCAAGGAGCCAGAGCATGGCCTCCCGGAAACTCCCCACCTCTTTTCCACGTTCCCCTCGTTCGATACGGGAACGTTCCCCTACCCCAGTTTCGACCTGCCGGGCGTAATCCGTGAGATGGCGGTAATCCCCGCTTTCAAAGAAGTCAGTGTCCAGGTATCGCTGCTCATGGCTGCCATGCTGGGTACGGGTGACCAGCATGCGTGGCTCGTCTTCCGTTCCGAGCCACTCCAGGAGGAAAGTTTCTCCCGCCTGGGCCATGCCCTGCATACATGCAGTCAGAAGGCCTGCGTATTCTTTCCAGGCATCTGCACCGGCTGTAGGCGGGGGCACGGAAGCCAGTGCCCAGAGGAGATTGGCGGGAAATCTCCGCTCCAGACGCTGGATCAGGGCATCTACTCCCTGATACTGCCGCATCAGGCCCTGAAGGTGGTCCGCCTGCAGAAACGCGTCTTCTCCGGCTGGACGGAACGCCGCACCAAGCATGGCAATTTCCCGAAGATAGGATGCCAGTTCGGCATCATCCTTGATGTAGCGCTCATCCTTTCCCTTCTTGACCTTGTAAAGCGGCGGCTGGGCGATGTATATGTGTCCCCGCGCTACCAGATCCGGCATCTGCCGGTAAAAGAAAGTCAGCAGCAGGGTGCGGATATGGCTGCCATCAACATCGGCATCCGTCATGATAATGACCCGGTGATAGCGCAGCTTGCTGGCATCAAAATCTTCTTTCCCGATCCCGGTACCCAGTGCGGTAATCAGGGTACCGATCTCCTCGGAAGAAAGCATCCTGTCAAAACGGGCCCTTTCTACGTTCAGGATTTTCCCCTTCAGGGGGAGAATGGCCTGGTGGCGGCGGTCCCGTCCCTGTTTTGCCGAGCCACCGGCAGAATCACCCTCGACAAGGTAGATTTCACACTTGGCGGGATCCTTTTCCTGGCAGTCCGCGAGTTTTCCGGGGAGATTGGCCACATCAAGAGCACCCTTGCGGCGGGTAAGCTCCCTGGCCCGCCTGGCAGCCTCCCGTGCCCGCGCAGCTTCCACGATTTTCGCCGCGATGGCCTGGGCTTCCCTGGGGTGCTCATCCAGGAAAATCCCGAGCGCTTCCGACATGGAAGATTCCACGATGGGCTTAACTTCGCTGGAAACCAGTTTATCCTTGGTTTGGGAGGAAAATTTTGGATCTGGAACCTTTACCGAGAGTACAGCCGTAAGCCCTTCCCTGGCATCGTCGCCGCTGGCCGCAATCTTGGCTTTGGCCAGAATGCCTTCACGCTCCATATACTGGTTCAGGGTGCGTGTGAGGGCTGCACGCAGTCCGGCCAGATGGGTTCCGCCATCGGCCTGCGGGATGTTGTTGGTAAAACAGAGAACGGTTTCGCTGTAACCGTCATTCCACTGCAGGGCTACCTCGACGGTTACCCCATCCCGTGCCCCAGCCAGTGTGATAATCGAGGGATGGACGGGGTTTTTGCTGCGGTTCAGATGTTCAACAAACGCACGGATGCCACCTTCGTAGTGGAAAACATCCTGCCGCCCCTCTCCTCTTTCGTCCTGGAGTTCAATGTGCACGCCCGAATTGAGAAAGGCGAGTTCCCGCAAACGCCTTGCGAGAATCTCGTAGTGGAAGTGTGTATCCGCAAAAACTTCCGGTGAGGGCTTGAAGCGGATCTGGGTTCCCTTCTTTCTTGATGCCTCCCCCTGGGCAAGCGGAGCAGCCGGAACACCATCCGCGTATTCCTGGGTCCAGAGAAAGCCGTCGCGCCAGATACGCATCCTGAGCCACTTTGAAAGAGCATTGACCACCGATACACCCACTCCATGCAGGCCACCGGAGACCTTGTAGGCATTGTCGTCAAATTTTCCGCCTGCATGGAGTACGGTCATAATAACTTCCGCTGCCGACCGGCCTTCCTCGGCGTGGATATCCACCGGAATGCCGCGGCCATTATCTGTCACGCTCACAGATTCATCATCGTGAATGACGACCTTGATGCGGTCGCAGTATCCGGCCAGAGCCTCATCAATGGCATTGTCAACCACTTCAAAAACCATGTGATGCAGGCCACTGCCATCATCGGTATCCCCGATATACATGCCCGGCCGCTTGCGTACGGCATCAAGCCCCCGCAGCACCTGGATACTGGATGAGTCATAGACTTCGGTCATAATGCTTTTCCCTTCATCAGTTGGCCGCCGTGCAGATAAAAATGGTGGTCTTCCGCCCGCTGGTCGGCGTATCCGCTATTGGTGGTGGCGGCGAACACCTGGGCACAGAGAAGGTCCAGGTGCTCCATCCACCAGTGCTGGGCAGCCATATCAAGATCGTTGGCAAAATCGTCAATCAGTACGACCGGGAGAGGATGGCCTGCATCCCGGTAGACTGCCATCTGGGCCAGCCGGAAAGAGATGCCGGCCAGCCTCAGCTGGCCGCGGGAAAAAACGTCTGCGGCGTTTTTTCCATCGCTGCGAAAAACCAGCCTGGCCCGGTGTGGTCCACTGTGGGTAAAGGCTCCTTCCTGGTCGGTCTCCATTCCCCTGCGAAGAGCATCTATCAGGGAGAGGGATTCTGTCCAGCCTTTCTGCAGGGATATGCCGAGCTGGACATCCTTCTGGGGGCTGCTGTCCCAGATTTTTTCAAGAAACGGGGTTATTGCGTCCAGATGGATTTCCCGCCGTTTGTGAATTTCTTCCCCCAGCCGTGCGAGTGGTGCGTCCCATGTGTGGGGATCCTGGTGCTGGCGCAATGCGGCATTGCGCTGCTGCAGGGCGCGGCGGTACTCCTGGAGCAGGCGCCCATAGCTCCGGTCTGCGTAATAGACCCCCCAGTCGAGAATCCGGCGGCGTTCCTCGGCCGGTGCGGAAGCAAAATGGGCATTTCCTTCATGCCATGCCTGGATGGGTAACAGGTCCAGAAGCTCCCATGCAGAATCTACCCGGCGTCCGTCAAACCGGATTTCGCGGGCATCTCCCTGACGGTGCATGCCCAGCCAGGCGATGCTGTCTTCCTGGTCCAGGATTGCAATCCGTACCAGATAGGCATTGCATCCCTCCTGTACAAGCTGCCGATGTCCATGGCGCCAGCTCTGTCCCGTTCCGAGGAGATGGATTGCTTCCAGAACGGTGCTCTTTCCTACTCCGTTGTTGCCTATCAGCCAGTTCCACCGGCGACCGGCCTTCAGGTGGATGTGGCTGATACTCCGGAGGTTCTGGATTTCAAGGCCGGCTACTGCCATCTGTTAGAGCCGTATGGGCATGACGATGTAGAGGGGATTGTCGCTTTCGGGACCAGTAAACATGGCACTGCTGCTGCCATCCTTGATGCTGACCTGGATATCCTCATCTTCCAGAATCTGGGCACTGTCCATGAGATAGCGGGTGTTGAAGGCTATTTCAACCTTTTCCCCATGGAATTCGGCCGGAATCTGGATTTCTGCTTCTTCCTGCTCCTCGTTCCGGCTGCGAAGCGTAATTTCACCATCCTGGAACACCAGGATCGCCGCGGGGTTTTTGTCGCTGGAGACGATATCAATCTGCTGGAGGGCGTTTTTGAACCCCATCCGCTGAACGTGTGCCTTGGACGGATGGCCTACGGGAATCACCCTGCGGTAGTCCGGATATTTGGCATCCACCAGTTTGCAGGAAAACTGCTGGTCGGCAGTTTCCAGGACAAAGCTGGTGTCACTGAAACACAGGGAGAGATTGCCGCTGGCTACGAGGCGCAGCAGTTCAAGAACGGCCTTTCTGGGCAGGATTCCCTGATAGCTGCCATGGGCACCTTCCTGGACAAAGGGAATATGCATCAGGGAAAGACGGTGTCCGTCTGTGGCTACCAGACGCATCTGCTGCCCAGTGATTTCCACAAGTACGCCGTTGAGAAAAAACCGGGCGTCATTTTGGGCCATGGAAATGGAAGCAACCGACAGTGCAGTGTGAAAGGATTCCGCTTCACAGTGTCCCTGCAGCCTGGTTTCCCCCGGCTGCAGCCCGGGAAACTGTTCTGCTGGAAGGGTATGCAGGCTGAATCGGGCGTTCCCGGACCGGATCCGGAGGTGCTCACCTTCCTGCTTCAGCTCAATCTGGACATTTTCAGGGAGCGTCCGAAAAATCTCAAAGAGCTTTCTGGCTGGAACGGTGGTTTTTCCCGGCGTGTCTATGGGTGTTTCCATCTGTGCTGCAAGCTGGACTTCAAGGTCGGTTGCCAGAAACCGGATTTTTCCTTCCCTGCTTTCCAGCAGAACATGGGAAAGAATCGGCTGTATGGGACGGCGGTTGGCAATGCTGGCCATGGCAGACAGTATGGGAAGGATTCTTTCCCGTTCGAGATGTATTTTCATGCCTTTTCTCCCGATCTCTATAAATAATTAAATTTTCTTTTTCTTTTTCTTTTTATTAAGGCGGAATTTTCCTGTGTATAACCAGAATAACCCACGTTTTTTTCAGAAGAAAAAAGCCATGGAAAAGCGCGGAAAAGCTGTGGATAAGTGCGTATGGATCGGGATGGATTTGCCACGGCTTTTTTTCCACAGGATTCTGGCAGAGTTTTGCAGCCAGTTATCCACAGCATTCCAGTTCCAGTCATCCGCCAAGAATCCTTAGCAGATTGGTATAGTCCTCGCTGATCTGCCGGTCTTCGAGCCGGAGTTTTTCTACTTGGCGGCAGGCGTGCAGTACGGTCGTATGGTCGCGGCCACCAAAAGCTTCCCCAATCTCGGGAAGACTGTGCTGGGTGAGTTCCTTGGTAAGGCACATGGCAATCTGGCGGGGTCTCGCCACGTTGCGGTTGCGCCGCTTGGACTGCATTTCCGAAGTCCGCATATGGTAGTACTCGGCGACCACCTTCTGGATGTTTTCCAGACTGACCAGACGTTTCTGGACGTCAATGAGATCTCTCAGGGCTTCCCGCGCTGTTTCGACCGTATAGGCCTTTAGCGCAAAATTGGCGTGGGCAATGACGCGCCGGAGTGCCCCCTCCAGTTCCCGGACATGCGAACGGATTTTCTCGGCAATAAAAAAGGCGACCTCTTCCGGGAGATTTATGCCAAGCTCTTCGGCCTTGCACAGGACAATCGCCATGCGCGTTTCCAGATCATGGGGCTGGATGGCCACAGTAAGCCCCCAGCCGAATCTGGACTGCAGCCGCTCTTCCAGCCCTTCAACCTCTTTCGGGTAGCGGTCACAGGTAATGATAATCTGGCTCCCACCATCAAAAAGCGCATTGAAGGTATGGAAAAATTCTTCCTGGGTCCGGTCTTTCCCGGCGAAGAACTGGATGTCATCTATGAGAAGGGTATCCAGCTTCCGGTACCGCTGCTTGAAATCGTTGATGGTGTTGTGCTGGAGCGACCGCACCATGTCCATGATGAACCCTTCGGAACTGATATAGAGCACCTTGGCCCGGGGATCGCGCCGAAGTATGTCGTTGCCTACCGCCTGCATGAGATGGGTTTTTCCGAGGCCGACTCCACCGTAGATATAGAGGGGGTTATAGGATTTCCCCAGATGCCCGGCTACCTGGCGTGCGGCGGCCACGGCCAGCTGGTTGGATTTTCCCTCGACATACGACTGGAAAGAAAAAGACGGGTTCAGGCGGTGTCCATGGCGGTTTTCCGGGATCGCCGGCTGGGTTCCATTTTTCGGCTCCAGAATTTCTGCCGGTTCGTCCAGATCCAGGGACAGGATGATTCCTGGAACCATCTCGGCGAGCTGGGCCTGCAGCAGATCCAGAAACCGGTCCTGTACCCAGTCCCGGACAAAGGTGTTCGGGGCAAGGAGCCTCAGCGTTTCTCCCTGCAGATCGCCACGCAGCGGGCGCAGCCAGGTGTTGAACTGCTGGGAAGAAACCAGCATCTCCAGCCGGACACTCAGGGCGCCCCAGAGTGCTGCCCCTTCCTGCAATGCTCTTTCCCTGCCCATGCAAATTCCGCCGCGGTTATGGTATGCCCAGGACACGAAGATTTCCGGAGGTGCCGGAAACCGGCAGAAACTGGACATCTAATGCTGAAAAATTGAAGGGACAAGTATATCCGAATGGTGCTCCCACTGCCAGTTCCTCTCATGTCAGGACACCGGGAGATAAAACAGCAGACAAATGTTTTTAAAGGATTATTTTTCTACTTTTGCAGGAGGACGTTTCCAGATACATCTGCTATAGTGGCCAGATTCAGGAAAGCGCCAGGGGTACATTTCTCCATGTCCCATCCGGATGCGGGATACCGGCCGGGTCCGGTGGTTATCACGGGTGCCAGCAGCGGGATCGGGTATGCCCTCGCCTGTGAATATGCGGATCCTGGACGGCCTGTGCTGCTTGTTGGCAGAAGTCGGGAGTCCCTGGCCGGGCTGGCAGAGAAGCTTCGGGGACGGGGGGCCTGTCCTGAGGTCGGCATTGCCGACGTCCGTGATGGGGAGGTTCTTGACAGACTGGCCAGCGGTTTTGCCGGCCGCCATGGACCGGTTTCGGTTCTCGTGGCCAGTGCCGGCATCAGCCATGGTACCCTCACCAGTGAGAAGGACGACCGCAGGGTCTTTGCCGACATTCTGACGACCAATGTTCTGGGCATGCAGCTGAGCTTTAGTGCCTTTCTCCCCTACATGCAGGATGGCGGGCGGATCGCGGGAATTGCCAGTGTCGCGGGGTTTCGCGGGCTTCCCGGGGCTGCCGCCTATTCTGCTTCAAAGGCCGCTGTTATCTGCTATCTGGAAAGTCTCCGGCTGGAGCTGCGCCCCAGGAATATCCTGGTAACCTGTATTGCACCGGGTTACATCGCCACCCCCATGACGGCAGAAAATGCCTATCCCATGCCGTGGCTCATGCCGGTAGACCGTGCCGCCATGCAGATGCGGCGGGCCATTGACCTTGGGCGGCCATGGCTGGTTGTCCCATGGCAGATGGCGGCTACCGGCTGGTTTCTAAAACATCTGCCACGCTTTCTTTATGACCGGATAGCTTCCCGGATGGGCACCAAGGCACGACGGATTTCAGCCGAATGAACAGGGCACAAGGAACTTTTCCACAGGAAGCCTTTCCATGGCTTAGCCAACCAAACTTCACCTGTACTTTGAATACTTTTTACAAGATATTGTTTTTAAATATATATAATGATGTTGCTGTATACTGAACAGGTTCCGGATCCTTTTTGTTTCTGGATTTTTTCTTTTCTGAAGAATTCATCCACAAAATTATCCACAGGTAATCCGGTCTGGAAAATGGTCTGCCATTCTGGTTCTCGCCATGTGGTTCCAGACATGGCTGGCATGGAGATGTGTATGGAACAGAACGGGGTATGGCGTTTATGGGGAGCTGGCACCAGGGACCGCGGTGCATGAACCCGGAATGGCTCCTGATGTTTCGGAAAAACCCGTGTTTCCGGTGATCCTATCGGTTGCCGGCTTTGATCCCGGTGCCGGAGCCGGCCTGCAGGCCGACCTGCTCACGGGTGCAGCCCTTGGTACCCATGTCTGCACGGCAGTTACATCGCTGACCGTTCAGGATTCCGCACAAGTGCATTCCGTGCAGGTCCTCGATCCTTCGTACACCCGGGCCCAGATGGATGTCCTCATGGCGGATTTTCCTGTTGCTGCGGTCAAGGTGGGAATGCTGGGATCGGCTGCAATGGGAAGGATGCTTGCCCGGTTCCTCGAGTGCCATCCGGGTATTCCGGTGGTTCTCGATCCGATCCTGCGCTCGGGTGGCGGCCAGCTCCTCTCTGGCCCGGATCTGGTGGAAACTCTTCTCCTTGAACTCCTGCCAAGGGTACAGGTGCTGACACCGAACGCTCCCGAGATCCTTTCCCTTTCCGGTGCCGGTGATGTGGACCAGGCAGCTGCGATGCTGGCCGGATATGGAGCGGAATGGGTTCTGGTCAGTGGCGGTCATGGGGAGGGCGTGGATCTCGACAACCGGCTTTACCGGCATGGCGTTCTCGAGGAGCGTTTTGTCCAGAAACGGCTTCCCGGGGTTTTCCATGGATCAGGGTGTACCCTGTCTACGGCAATTGCTGCCGGACTTGCGCAGGGCAGGATGGTCCCCGAGGCTGTAAATGGTGCCCTGGATTTTACGGCCCGTGCCGTAGCCCACGCCCGCTCCCTTGGGCGGGGGCAGTTTTTTCTGGACAGGTGTGCGTTCTTGTCTGGAGACGCATGATGGATGCGCGGGAACTGGTTCGGGGAGTCTATGGCATTACCGATGCCCACGTGATGCCAGGGCGGTGTCTTCTGGAAAAATCGGAAGAGGCTTTCCGGGCCGGCCTCAGGATTCTCCAGTACCGCGACAAGGGCAGTGACTACCGGAGGAAAGTGGAAGAGGCACGCGCCCTGATGGACCTGTGCCGCTCCTATGGAGCTCTTCTTGTCATCAACGATGATCCCCGCCTTGCGCTGCAGGTAGGGGCCCGTGCCGTACATGTGGGTGCCGGAGATCCAGGTGTGGCAGCAATGCGCCGTGAACTCGGACCGCAGTTCCTGCTGGGGGTTTCCTGTTACGCAGACCTTTCCCGTGCGCTTGAAGCTTCCATGGCCGGGGCAGACTATGTCGCCTTCGGTTCTGTTTTTCCCTCCCGGACGAAACCTTCGGCCGTTCGCGCTTCCCTGGAAATTTTGCAGGAGGCACATTCTCGCCTGGATGTCCCGGTAGTAGCCATTGGTGGCATACAGCAGGATAATGCGCGAGAAGTGGTTGCCGCAGGTGCCGATGCCGTGGCAGTCATCTCCGCCCTTTTTGGTTCCGGGGATGTTGCTTCGGCCTACCTTCGGCTGCACAGCTGTTTTCTGGATCCAGCGGATCCGGATGTACTGGAGAATCCATGAAAAAGCAGAATTCTGCAAACCTTTTTGCCGCTTCGCAGAAAATCATCCCTGGCGGTGTCAATTCCCCGGTCCGTGCTTTTCGGGGGGTTGGCGGCACGCCGGTTTTTGTCCAGCGTGCCCAGGGACCGTATCTCTGGGATGTCGAAGGACGGCGCTACATCGATTATGTCGGCTCCTGGGGTCCCATGATCCTTGGTCACGCGCATCCACAGATCCTCACTGCTGTCCGCGAGCAGATGGAGAATGGGCTAGGTTTCGGGGCACCAACAGAAATTGAGCTGGAAATGGCTGAAATGGTCGTTTCGCTGATGCCAAATCTCGAGATGGTACGCATGACCTGCAGCGGGACAGAGGCAGTGATGACCGCAATCCGCCTTGCGCGCGGGTATACCCGCAGGGACCGGATCATCAAGTTTGAGGGGAACTATCACGGTCACAGTGACAGTCTCCTGGTCAAGGCCGGTTCTGGTGCGCTCACCCTGGGCCAGCCTTCCAGTGCTGGAATTCCGGCGGAGCTCAGCCGTGAGACCCTTGTGCTGCCGTATAACAGCCCTGGTGCCGTTGAGGAGATCATGTCCCAGATGGGTTTTGATGTTGCGGCCATCATTGTGGAGCCCATAGCAGGCAACATGGGCTGTGTTCCGCCGGAACCCGGTTTTCTGGAAACCCTGCGGGACGTCTGTGACCGTTATGGCAGCCTCCTGGTCTTTGACGAGGTGATGACCGGCTTCCGGGTGGCTCCGGGAGGCGCCCAGGAACTTTATGGCATTTCTCCGGATCTGACGACGCTGGGGAAGATCATTGGTGGTGGTCTTCCGGTGGGGGCGGTAGGCGGGGCAAGGGAAATCATGGAATTTCTGGCGCCTGCCGGTCCTGTCTACCAGGCGGGGACCCTCTCCGGAAACCCCTTGGCCATGGCGGCAGGTCTGGCCACGCTGCGTCTCATCCGGGAACCGGGATTCCACCACCGGCTGGGGATCCAGACCGAATCGCTCTGCCAGGGGCTCGCCCGGCAGGCATCCGAATTTGGCGTACCCCTGCAGATCAACCGGGTACCGGGGATGTTTGGCCTTTTTTTTGGCAGCCGGTCCGTTCGGTCTTTTGATGATGTTCTGGCTTCGGATACGCAGCGCTACGCGCGGTTTTTCCATGCCCTTCTTGCAGAAGGGGTCTATCTGGCGCCCAGTGCATATGAGGCCGGATTCCTCTCGTCCGCTCATGACGGTACCATTCTGGAAGCCACGCTGGGTGCGACCCGGCGTGCTTTCCAGCAGATAGGGGAGCTGCCATGACGACACTGTTCAGCAGGATTGTGCACGGAGAAATTCCGGCCGAAAAGATTCTGGAAGACGAGCACTATCTCGCCTTCCTTGATATCCGGCCCATCCGTTCCGGCCACACGCTTGTCATCCCGAAGAAAGAGCATGACTATATTTTCACGCTGGATGACGCGACGCTTGCCGGACTTCTTCCCTTCGCCCGCAGGGTGGTACCTGCCATCGAGCGGGTAACAGGCTGCAGGCGCGTGGGAATTATGGTGGCTGGACTGGAGGTTCCGCATACGCATGTACACCTGGTTCCGATGAACAGCGTCAGCGATCTCAATTTTGCCCTGTCCAGGGAGAGTCGCCCTGAAGAAAGGGAAGAAATGGGACGGAAGCTGAGAGCGGAGCTCGTCAGCGGTTCCGGCCGGTAGCGAAGAGGGCGCAGGAAACCGTTGCGCCAGCCGCTCCCCGTTTCCGTGTCTTTTCATGAGCTGGGAGGCATGAAGGTCAGCCTCCAGCGGAAGCCCATCCGCCACGTGTACATCCGTGTGGTCCCCCCAGATGGTGAGGTTCGCGTGTCTGCCCCGTGGCAGATGCCGGAATCCAGCATCCGGGAGATACTGGAATCACGTCTGGCCTGGATCCGCCTCCAGCAGTCCAGGGTGGCCGCCGAACTGGGATTCCCCCCAGACCTTGTGCCAGAAAGTGGTCCGCTCCCGGTGTGGGGGCAGCCTGTTTCCGTGCGGGTGGAAGGGTGCGGAAAGAAACGTTCCGGGCACGTGCTCCAGGCCGATGGCCGTGAGCTTGTGCTTTTTTTGCGGAATAGCCGGGATATTGGGGAACGGAACCGTCTCCTGGAGCATTTTTACCGGCAGCAGATCCGGTGGGAGGTTGACCGGATCCTTCCCGTCTGGGTCGGGCGTACCGGGTCGTCTCCCAGTTTTATGGGGATCCGCAAAATGCAGACCCGATGGGGCAGCTGCCATCCCGTCCGGCGCCGGGTGTGGTTGAATCTGGCTCTGGCGCGGTACCCGCACAGGTGTCTGGAGTATGTCCTGGTACATGAACTGGTACACTTTCGGGAGAGCGGACACAATAGCCGCTTCCGCGCATATATGGACCATTTCCTCCCGGAGTGGCGGGAAATCCGGAAGCTGCTGGATTTCCCGCCACTCCGCTAGATACCACCCGCCTTCCGGGTGGCCGGGAAAATTTTCCCCAGGATTCAGTGCTGGTCGGGGAAGAGCACGTTTAGCTCCAGCACCTCATAGTCTCCCCGCCTTTCCATGTTTACGCTGATCTGGTCTTTATCGACAGGGATGTATTTGCCAATAACCGCCAGCAGCTCTTCCTGGAGAGCCGGAAGAAAATCCGGAGTTCCATCACTCCGTTCGTGGGCCAGGATCAGTTTCAGACGGTCCTTTGCGACGCTGGCTGATTTCCTGCGGGTACCCAGAAAATAGTCGAGGAAGGACATGTATCAGCCTCCGAACAGACGTTTCAGAAAACCGGGTTTCTCGGGCTGGACAAATCGGAGGGGTTTCTCCTCGCCGAGAAACCTGGCAACCACGTCTTCATACGCGGTGGCAACTTCGCTGCCTTTCATGTGGATGGCCGGTATTCCCTGGTTGGAGGCCTGGAGAATGGTTTCCGATTCCGGAATTACTCCGAGGAGGGGTATGCGGAGCAGTTCCTTGACGTCGTCCAGGGAAAGCATTTCTCCGCCCTGTACCCTGCGGGGCGCATAGCGGGTAAGCAAAAGATGTTCCCGGACCGGTTCTTTCCCCTCTTCCGCCCGCCGCGACCTCGCCGCCAGAATGCCAAGGATGCGGTCTGAATCCCGGACGGAGGAAACCTCCGGATTGGTTACCACGATGGCCTCATCGGCATGGTACAGCGCGCGGAGGGCTCCGGTTTCGATTCCGGCCGGAGAATCGCAGATGACATAGTCGAACTCTCCGTGCAGTTCGTCCATGACCCGGGCAACTCCCTCGGCCGTCAGTGCTTCCTTGTCCCGCGTCTGGGAAGTTGGCAGGATAAAGAGCTTGTCCAGCATCCGGTCACGGATAAGAGCCTGCTGCAGCCTGGCCTCCCCCTGAATGACATTGATGAAGTCGTAGACCACCCGCCTCTCGCAGCCCATCACCAGATCAAGGTTGCGCAGCCCCACATCAAAATCGATGACCGCCGTACGGTAACCCCTCATGGCCAGTCCGCTGGCAAATGCGGCACTGGTAGTGGTTTTCCCTACGCCTCCCTTTCCTGAAGTCACGACGACAATCTTGGCCACGGGCAGTCCTCTCCTTACTATGTCCCCAGTGGCATTATACGCAGCTGTTCCCCCTGCAGGGCAATCTCTGCAGGTTTCCCCCAAAGGGGATGGTCAGGATCCGGCATGGCGTAGATGCCCGCGATGGCAACCAGCTCTGCTTCGAGGCTGGCGCAAAAAATTCTGCTCCGTTCCTCCCCCATGACACCCGCCAGCGCCCTGCCCCGGAGCGGGGCATAGACATGGAGATGGCCATCGGCCAGAACTTCTGCCCCTGCATTTACAGCCGCAAGGCACACCAGGTCCTTGTTGCGGGCGTAGTGGCGCTGCCCGCTGCGCATGGGGTGCCGAAGAATCTGTCCTGGTCCCGTGGACCCGCCTTCCTGCACTTCGTTGGGGGCCATGCTGGCGGGGGCTCCTCCGGGTGTTTCCTGCCGGGCAGGCTCAAGTTCTCGGCCACGCAGATGGGGCAGTCCCATGGCGGCTGCCGCTTCTTCCTGCGCTACCGAGGCGTTGCGAACTCCTACCGGGAAGCAGCCCGCGGCCCGAAGGATGTCCATCCATGGGCGCAGGGGGAGCGGCTGGTCAGGGAGCTGGAGAAGGTCGAGCACAATGGGGGCATTGCGCAAAAAGCGCAGGGCATTTTCGGGCGTTTTCAGCTGGGACTCAAGCTGTGCCGGGTCCAGGCTTTCCAGGCGAAGTACGCTGAGCGTGAATACCCCACCACTGAGACGCAGGTGGGACGGCTTTCCAGCGTGGTCTTCAGTCATGTTTCACGTGAACCCAGGTCCTGTTCGCGCCGGAGCAGCGGCAGTTTTCCGGTTTTTCCGTTCCAGCGCTCCGCTTCCGGAAGTGGAGGTTTCCTGCGGATGATCACGGGCCAGATCCGCGAGAGGTCTGCATTGATTGCCGTGAAGTGCTGCTGGTCTGCAGGAACTTCATCCCCGGCGAAGATGGCATCGGCAGGGCACTCCGGAATACATGCGGCACAGTCGATGCATTCCACAGGGTCAATGGCGAGAAAATTGGGACCTTCATGGAAACATTCTACAGGACAGACTTCCGCGCAGTCCGTGTATTTGCACTGGATGCAGTTTTCGGTGACAACGTAGGTCATGGGTTATGCCTTGACGACAGGGGATTTTTTGCGGACCGTCTTTTTCTGGCTTCCCGTGCCGGAGGCCGGAACCTTGGAGCGCGCAGCGGCGCCCGTACGGCGGGAAGGGTTCCTGGCCGGCTTTTCAGGGAAGGAGGCCGCCGCACTGCGGTTCCTTGGGACAGGAGGCACATGGGTGGCAACCAGGGCGGCAATTTCTTCCTGCGAGGCCGTTTCCGGGAAATGGAAGGCGCAGCCGGCTTCGGGGCAGACCAGCTCCTCGCCCCGGCGTTTTGTGGTTTTTTTGTAAAGTACAGGCCAACTGCATCTGGGGCAGGGCCGCTGTACCGGCTCTCCCCAGACCGCATAGGAGCATTTTGGGTAGGTGTTGCAGGAGAAAAATGTTTTTCCGAAACGGCTGCGCTTCTCCACCAGCTCACCTGTCCCGCATGCGGGACAGGCAACGCCGGTAGACTTGGGGGGCTGCAGGTTTTCCAGGTACTTGCACTGGGGATAGCCGGTGCAGGAGATAAAACGCCCATAGCGTCCGTTACGGTACACCAAGGGTTTTCCGCATTCGGGGCAGTCCCTGCCAACGGGTTCCGGTGCCTCGCGGGGACCTTCCAGCGGCCTGGCATAGGTGCAGTCCGGATAGCTGCTGCAGGAAATGAAGCGTCCGTACCGGCCAAGCCTCAGCAGAAGCGGTTTTCCGCACTGCGGACAGGTTTCGTCCAGGGCTTCGCTGGTGGCCTCGCTCCTGCTGACACTGGCCTTTTCCTCAAGGCGGTCGTGGAAGGGCTGCCAGAATTCCTGCAGCACTGGCTGCCATAGCTTTTCACCGCGTGAAACCGCATCCAGCTCGTCTTCCATCTGGGCGGTGAACCCATAATCAACATAGCGGTCGAAGTGCTGGACCAGGAAATGGTTGACAACGCTCCCCAGATCCGTTGGGTGAAAGCGGCGCTGTTCGGCAGCCACATAATCGCGGTTCTGCAGGGTCTGGATGATGCTGGCGTAGGTGGACGGACGCCCGATCCCGTACGCCTCGAGGGTTTTGACAAGGGTGGCGTCGCTATAGCGCGGCGGAGGCTCGGTGAAATGCTGCTCTGTCAGGAGTTCCAGAAGTGCCGGCTGGTCTCCTTCCTCCAGGGGGGGCAGGGTACGCTGGTCTTCCTCTTCTTCATGGTCGTCCCGGCTTTCCTGATAGACCACCATGAAGCCCGGAAAGGCTACGGTTGAGCCATTCGCCCGCAGGGTCCAGTGGCTGCCATTTCCCAGATCCACGGCAACCAGATCCATCTGGGCCGGTGCCATCTGGCAGGCTAGACTCCGTTTCCAGATAAGGTCATAGAGCCTCCAGAGATCACGTTCCAGGAGGTTTTTCAGGCTTTCCGGCGTCCGGGAGATATCGGTTGGCCGGATGGCTTCGTGGGCTTCCTGGGCGTTTTTGCTCTTGGTCTTGTAACGCCTGGGCTGCTCCGGCACAAATTCGGTGCCGAAATGGCTGGTGATGTAACTGCGTATCGAGGAAAGGGCTTCTTCCGCCAGATTGACGGCGTCCGTACGCATGTAGGTGATCAGGCCCACTGTTTCGCTGCCGAGATTTACACCCTCGTACAGTTTC
Organism: Acidithiobacillus sp.; assembly: GCA_027365525.1. Classification (GTDB taxonomy): domain Bacteria; phylum Pseudomonadota; class Gammaproteobacteria; order Acidithiobacillales; family Acidithiobacillaceae; genus Igneacidithiobacillus. The sequence goes on along the minus strand of DAHXMJ010000019.1, from coordinate 11,973 downwards.
TGCGCCACGCTCATGGTCCTGCTGGCATTAAACCCCAGTTTACGGGAGGCTTCCTGCTGCAGTGTGGAGGTGGTGAAAGGGGCTGCGGGCTGCCGCTGCCGGCTTTTTTTGTCGACCGCAAGGACCCGGAGGGCAGACCGTTCCAGATCTTCAAGAATTCCGGTTCGCACTGCTCCAGCCTGTTCCTCGTCAGGAATGCTGAACTGTTCCAGTTTACGGTTCTGCCAGGATGTGAGCCGGGCCGGGAAGGCACGCTCCGACTGTTCCAGCCGTGCCTCTACTGTCCAGTACTCCTGGCGGATGAAATGGCTGATCTCGTCCTCCCGTGCACAGATGAGGCGCAGGGCCGCACTTTGCACCCGGCCTGCCGAAAGCCCTGTCCGTACCTTGCGCCACAGAAGGGGAGACAGGTTGAAGCCGACCAGATAGTCCAAAGCCCGCCGGGCCTGCTGGGCATTTACCAGATCCATGGCGATCTGGCGTGGGTGGCTGATCGCCTCCTGCACGGCCTTGCGGGTGATTTCGTGGAAGACTACCCGGTGGACTGGCTTGTGGCCAAGGAGTTTCCGGTCTTTCAGCAGTTCTACCAGATGCCACGAGATGGCTTCCCCCTCGCGGTCCGGGTCGGTAGCCAGCCAGAGGTCGTCCGCTTTCTTCAGGGCTGAGGCAATGGCCTCGACATGCTTGCTGTTGCGCCCGATTTCCGCGTAGCGCATGGCAAATCCGTGTTCGGTATCGACAGCGCCTCCTTTTGGCAGAAGGTCGCGCACATGGCCATACGATGCCAGCACGGTGAAGTCGGGGCCGAGATATTTCTGGATGGTCTTGGCCTTGGCCGGAGACTCAACGATAACCAGATGCTGCGTCATGGGAATCAGTGCAGGATGCGGTGGCCGTCCGCGCTAAGTAGCTGGTCCACCCAGCACGCTTCAGGACCACTTTCATTGGCCATAACTAGAAAAGCTACCCAGTCGAGTGTTTCGAGGTCCGTCTCGTCCATCTCCAGGGCAAGCAGGCGGTCAATGATGCGTTCCCGGACGCTGCTGCTGATTACGCCAAGACGCTCCCATTCCTGGAGCTGCCCGCGGGTGGCCACGGAAAGATGGCGGGTTTCCATGGGGTGATAGCTGCGCAGTGCCGCGCCGCTGGTTTCCCTGCCGGTTTCGAGGTCAAAACCATCCATCCAGTCCAGAGCCCGCTGGATACCTTCTTCGGGATATCCCACGGCACGAAGCTGGTCCTCGATCTCGACATCGTCCTCGTCGTCCAGATGGTCCAGGAGGTAGGCGATTATGTCGATGACGTCTTCCATAGGGCCCCCTAGGCGCAGGTTCCAGGGGGCCCTGAAGGCCTTCCTGGACAGGGAGGAGCAGCATGCCCGTGCATTTTCATGGCCTAGAGGATGGCGGAAAGCGGAAGCAGCGTCAATCCGTCCGCACGGGCAGGAACCTCCGGCTGGGGAACTCAGGGCGCGGTCGTATCCTTGAAGTGGGCGTCATGGCCTGCCGGGTTCCGCACGGCGTCTCCCACGACGATCCCCCGCGTTGCGGCCGTGATAACGCCATAGGACACCCTGGGGAAAACACGGAATACCATCAGCAGGCCAGTTTTTTGCGGCGGAATGTCATAGGGCTTTCCGGTTGCGGGATCCAGGGCGGGGCGGGGATGGCTGAAAATTTCCAGCACGTTGCCAGGCGCAAGGCCAGCATTTTTCCCCTGGTCCACAACCACAACCTGGCCGGTCATCATCTCGGGATAGGAGCTCATCCTCGCGATAATCTGCCCGGAGACCGCATGGGCTGGAGCATCCGGAAAGAAGTGCGGTACCGTCGCCTCTGGCAGGGGTTCCAGCCGGTCCCCAAGGTGGATTTCCCGCCGTGAGGCCAGGATCCGGAGCATCGGGTGGGGACCCCCATGCACAAGCTCTGCGGTTCCAAGCTGCTCCAGGGTGTACCCAAGCCCGCGTGGGCTGCCCGGGCGCTTTAGCACGCTGCCCAGGCGGACAATGCTGAACCGCGTTCCGCGGGGGGTTCTGCCTATGCCGCTGGCGTACACCTCGTTACCGGCAGCATAGGCGAGCCGGTGTTCCGGCGCGGCTGCAAGATGTGGGAGGGCGTCGTAGGCCTTTCTGCTGGGCGTGACCCCGGGGCTGCCCAGAAAAGGCATGATAATGCCGGTATGATAGCTCGGGATGGGCTGCACGCCCATCCCGGGGCGGATTTCCACAACGTGAACGTGCAGGTTGGGCTGGCCGCTGGCCGACAGGGTAAGTACGATCCGGTCTCCGGGATAGATGAGGTTGGGATTCCGGATCTGGGGATTGTGGCCCCAGATTCTGGGCCATGCCCAGGGATTGCGGAGAAAGTGGGCTGCAATGCCCCAGAGCGTATCCCCCGGTCGAACCACATATGTTTCCCCGGTCCGGATACTGCCGCTCCCGGGGTATGCCAGGGCCGGAACGGGTGCCAGGGCTCCTAGGCCGATGGCCAGACAGAGGGCCAGGGACCGTGAGTGTTTGGGCATGAGCATTCTCCTGTGGACTTCCGCAGACCATAGTATTAGTCCAAGATAGGATTTTTGCGAGAATCCGTAACGGTGCCATCATGGCTTTGCTGAAAATCCTCGAATACCCGGATCCACGACTCAAGGACGTGGCCATTCCGGTCGCAAGGGTGGATCGGGAAACCCTGCGCCTGGCCGACGATATGGCAGAGACCATGTACGATGCGCCTGGCATCGGTCTGGCTGCTCCCCAGGTGGCGTCTGGCCAGCGGCTGATCGTGGTGGATGTTTCCGATGCACGCAACGAGCTGCTTACCCTGGTAAATCCGGAAATCATTGCCCACAGTGGCGAAGAAGAGATGCAGGAGGGGTGTCTTTCCGTACCTGGAGTACTGGACACCGTGCGCCGGGCGGAAAAGGTTACCGTACGGGCCCTGGGTCTGGATGGCCGCCTCCTGGAGATGGAGGCAGATGGACTGCTGGCTGTCTGCCTGCAGCATGAAATTGACCATCTCAACGGCACCCTGTTCGTGGATTATCTTTCGCGGCTCCGGCGGAGCGTGATCCGGAGGAAAGCAGAAAAACGGCTCCGGCATCATGGCTGATTCCCGGCGTGTCGTTTTTGCCGGAACTCCCGATTTTGCCCGTGCCGTTCTCGAACGGCTGCTGGGAGGGCCGGAAGTGGTGGTTGGTGTCATCACCCAGCCCGACCGGCCGTCTGGCCGCGGACGCAAACTCCAAGCCAGCCCAGTCAAGCAGGTGGCCGAGTCGGCGCGGATTCCGCTGATACAGCCCCAGTCGGCACGGGATCCAGAGACCCTTGCCTGGCTCCGCGACCTGCGTCCGGACCTGCTGGTTGTGGTGGCGTATGGCCAGATCCTGCCGCAGTCCCTGCTGGAGGTACCCCGACTGGGGGCGGTTAATGTCCATGCGAGTCTTCTGCCTCTCTGGCGTGGTGCGGCACCCATTGCCAGATCACTGGCAGCTGGCGACGCCGAGACTGGCATCTGTATCATGCAGATGGAGGCTGGACTGGACTGCGGGCCGGTTCTCTGGCGCAGGCGGACCCCCATTCTGTCCGTGGATACGGCCGGATCCCTGCATGACCGGCTGGCCGGGCTGGGCGCAGAAGCGTTGCGGGAAGCCTTGGACCGGCTCTGGGAGGGCGCGCTGGTGCCTGAACCCCAGGAGCACGCCCTGGCTACCTATGCTATGAAGCTGAGCAAGGATGAGGCCCGGATGGACTGGCGGCGGCCGGCAGAAAGTGCCGGCCGCCTGGTCCGCGCCTACAATCCCTATCCTGTGGCCCATACGCAGTTTCGGGAGCAGCCGCTGCGCATCTGGGAGGCCAGGGTGGACCGCCGGTGCGGTGATCCGGGGACCATGGTCGCGCTGGATCCGGAGGGCCCCGTGGTCGCCTGTGGTGAGGGCAGCCTGGTCCTGCTCCTTGTACAGCCGGCCGGGAAGGCGAAAATCACGGGGTCCGAGTTCCTGCGTGGTTACCGGCCCACCGTCGGAGAGACCTTCGGTTGACCCCCAAACTCCAGGATGCCGTGGCCATGCGTCTTGCGGCTATCGCTGCCTATCCGGTGCTTCTGAAAAGGGGAAAACTGGAACTGCAGCTGGCCTCTGCCGGTCTGGAAGGAAGCCAGCGCGCTGCCCTGCAGTGGCTCCTCAGTACGGCCCTGCGGGAAGCCTTGCTGCTGCAGGACATTGCATCCCGCCTGCTGCGCAGGCCATGGAAAGGTGCCGATGCGGACCTTTCCGCCCTGCTGGTTCTGGCCCTCTGCGAGCTGCGGCATGGGCAGCGGCCTGCCCATGCCGTCGTCAACGACTGGGTGGAATCCTGCCGGACCCTGGGGAAGCCCTGGGCCAGCCCGGTGGTCAACGGGGTGCTTCGCAGGTATCTCCGGGAACGCGAGGCCCTGGAGGGAGCGCTGCAGGATTCCGGGCGTGGCCACCCAGCCTGGCTTTTCCGGCGCCTCCAGGCCGCCTATCCGGAGCGCTGGGAGGAAATTGTCTGCGCCAACCTGGCGGAACCCCCGCTCTGGCTGCGAGTGAGTCCCCATGTGGAGGTTTCCGTATACTCTGGGCTTCTGGAGGCGCGGGGCATTGCGTCTGGTACCCACCCGTTTCTGCCCCATGCCCTGAGGCTGGGCAAGAGTCTTCCGGTCCGGAATCTCCCGGGATGGGAGGAGGGCTGGGTCACGGTCCAGGACGGTGCTGCGCAGCTGGCCGCCGAAATTCTGGCCCCGGGAAAAGGTGAGCGCATTCTGGATGCGTGTGCCGCGCCCGGTGGGAAGACCGCGCACCTGCTCGCTTTGGGAGCCGGTCATGTGGTGGCCCTGGACCGTTCGCCAGGGCGTCTCCAGCGGGTCCGGGAGTCCTTGGCCCGTCTTGGCCTGGAGGCGGAGTGCCATGCCACCGATGCCGTGCCGGCTGGAAGCTGGTGGGACGGTCTTCCCTTTGACGGCATTCTTCTGGATGCCCCCTGCACGGCTACCGGGGTCATCCGACGGCATCCGGACATTCTCCTCCGGCGCAGGGAAAGCGACCTTCTGGCCGCCACTGCTGAGCAGCAGCGGCTTCTGGAGGGGCTGTGGCCGCTGCTTCGCCCCGGCGGCCGTCTCCTGTACTGCACCTGCTCCGTGCTCCCGGAGGAGAATGGCCTCCAGATTGACGCCTTTCTGGATCGCCATCCGGATGCCCGGGTGGTGGAAGATCCGCGCTGTGGCCAGAGGCTTCCTGGAGAGGCAGGAATGGATGGGTTTTTTTATGCCCTGCTGGAGAAGCTGGCCCCGCCGCACCGGGGTTTCACGTGAAACATGATGGGAACTGAGCCGGGTAGACCTGCGGAACGCCAGCCCGGCCGTTCACCGGTTCGGCGCTGGCTGAGGGACCTGCGTTCCGGAGGGGAAAGATACCCGCACCGCCTTGCACCACGTTGGTGGGCGGCAGGGCTGGTGCTGGCGGTGCTGGCTTTTCTCGTTTTTACCTTTTTCAGCAGTGCCGGCGGACCCACGAGCCGCTTTTTTGTGCCCATGCTCCTCGCGTCGGCCGGGATTGTTCTCGCGCTCCTGGCCCTGGTTCTGCTGTCTGTGGCAGGTCTGGTGCTCCGCCTGCGCCGGGGAGAGGTCGGCAGCCAGCTGGCCACCCGGATCGTGGTGATTATCACGGTTCTGAGCCTCATCCCGGCCTCTGTGGTGTTTGCCTTTTCGTGGCGATACCTGAACCAGGGGATCGATTCGTGGTTTAGCAGCGCGGTGCAGGGGGCGCTGGACCAGGCGCTAGATGTGGCGAGGACCGGCATTGACCGTTACCGCAGTTCCACGCTGCTGTCTGCGGAAAGCATTGCCCAGGATCTTGTGGGCGCCAGCGACAGCAGCGCCGTGCTTACGGTTATACAGATGCGGGACCAGTTTCACCTGAGCAGTGTTACCCTCTTCTCGGCCTCCAACCGGATTATTGCGACGAGCAGCGACAGCCTGAAGCTGGTGCCGCATCTCCCACAGCGGCAGATTCTCGGAATGTCGGGCAGCCGCCCAAGTGTAAAGGTCTTTACCGGTCCGACCGGACGGATGGTGGTCCGCGCCCTCGTGCCGGTCATGTCGCCGTCGCTGGGTGCCAGCAACCGCATGCTGTATGTGGAACAGCTGATACCGCAACAGTTCAGTCGCGCAGCCCAGTCGGTGCAGGTGGCCTATACGCGCTACAAGCAGCTCACGCTGCTGCGGGAACCCATGAAAACGGCATTCCAGCTGAGCCTGGCGGTTGCCCTGCTGCTGACCGTACTGTCCGCTCTCTGGATCGGTCTGCTGCTGGCACACCGGCTGACCGAGCCAATTGCCCGGCTGGCAGCAGGCACCCAGGCCGTGGCCCGGGGAGAGTTCATCCCCCTGCAGACCGTGGCCAGCCATGACGAGCTGGGGGTTCTGCTCCATTCCTTCAATAACATGACGCGCCAGCTGGCAAGAGCAAAATCCCTGGCAGCGGCTGCCCAAGAGGAGGCGGAGCAGCGGCGCCTCTATCTCGAAACCATCCTGGCACAGATTTCGAGCGGGATCCTGATTTTTGATGCCGATGGTCAGATGACTGAAGTCAATGCGGCGGCCAGGCTGATCCTCCGTCTCGGTGAGAGTGAGGGAAAGGCATTTGATGCGAGGGTTGCGGATTCACGGCTTGAGCCTTTCTGGCGCCAGGTGCGGGACTGGATACAGCAGCCGCGGCAGGAAATGCAGAAGGAACTGCAGCTGGAGCGCGGGGATGGGGTGCAGACCCTTATTCTCCATGGGGCCCCCTTTGTGGAAGAAAATGGTGGGCGGGGGTTTGTCCTGGTTTTTGATGACATCTCCCCCCTTGTGGCTGCCCAGCGCAGCGCGGCCTGGGGCGAGGTAGCGAGACGTCTTGCCCACGAGATCAAGAACCCCCTTACGCCGATCCAGCTGTCCGCCGAGCGTCTCCGCCGCAAATATCTGGAACGGCTGGGAGGAGAAGGAGAGGCTCTCGACCGCGCAACCAAAACCATCATCAACCAGGTGGATGCCCTGCGCGTACTCGTAGACGCCTTTTCTGAATATGCGCGCAGTCCGGTGCTGGAACTCCATTCCCTTGATCTCAATGCGCTGGTCCAGGATGTAACAGAGCTGTACCAGGGCCAGGGGGGGAATGTGGAAATCGTCTGCCGGCTGCAGCCAGACCTGCCGACGCTGTTTGCGGACGCCAACCGGCTCCGGCAGATTCTGAACAACCTGCTGCGCAATGCCCTGGATGCGCTGCACCAGACCGTGGACGGAAAGGCGCAGCACCACGTCGTTATCACCACCGGCTTGACGCAGGAGAGCGGTACAGCAATGCTAGAATGGTCAGTGGCTGATGATGGACCGGGATTTCCACCAGATATGCTCAGTCGGGTTTTTGAGCCCTATGTGACCAGCAAGCCCCGGGGCTCTGGCCTCGGGCTGGCGATTGTGCGGCGCATCGTGGAAGAACATGGAGGCGAGATCCTTGCCGGAAACCAGGGTCCGGGAGGGGGTGCCCGGATCCTGATGCGTTTTCCCCTGCCCAGGGCTGAATCGGAGGGACAGTGATGGAATCGTTGGGCTTGAAGATCCTGGTGGTAGACGATGAGCCGGATATCTGCACTACCCTGGCCGAGATCCTGGCTGACGAGGGATACCGTGTGCAGAGTGCCGCCAGTACCGAAGTGGCAGACGTGATGATGCGGGAAACGGCCTTCGATCTCCTCCTGCTAGATATCTGGATGCCTGGCGAGGATGGGCTATCGTTTCTCCGCCGCCTCACCGGCCATGGCCTGGAACAGCCGGTTGTCATGATGTCGGGCCATGGGACCATTGAAACAGCTGTACAGGCCACCAAGCTGGGTGCCTACGATTTTATCGAGAAGCCGCTTTCCCTGGACAAGACGCTGCTTGCAGTTGCCCATGCACTGGAAGCCAGCCGCCTGCAGCGCGAGAACCGGCAGCTCCGGGAGCAGGCGGGTCTTGTGGACCGCCCCAGTGGAGAGAGTCCGGCGATCCGGCAGTTCCGCGGGCAGCTGGGCCGTATTGCATCCGTGGATTCCTGGGCGCTTCTGCTGGGTGAGCCCGGGACCGGGAAGGAAGTGGCCGCGCGTTACCTGCACAGCCAGAGCCGCCGCGCTGCCGGGCCGTTTATAGATTTGCGCGCTGCTGCTATTGCCCGGCCCAACGTGGCGGTCGAACTTTTTGGTTCGGAGCAGGGGGGAGGCAGCATACTGCGCGGGCGCCTGGAAATGGCGCATGGCGGTACACTGTTTATCGACGAAATTGGGGATATGGACCAGGAAAGCCAGGCCCGGCTCGTTTCTGCCCTGCAGGAACGGCGCATCATGCGGGTGGGCGGGGCTGCGCCGGTTCCCGTGGATGTCCGGGTGATAGCCGGAAGTGCCCAGGATCTGCAGCAGGCCGTGGCCGGAGGCCAGTTCCGCCAGGACCTGTTTTACCGGCTCAATGCCCTCCCGCTGCGCGTGCCCACACTATCACAGCGGAGTGGCGACATTCCTGTGCTGGTAGAGGAATTCATGGGCTTTTATGCGCGGCGGGACGGTTTCCCCCCGCGTCTTTTCCAGCCGGAAGCCCTTGATGTGCTCCGCCACTATCCCTGGCCGGGCAATATCCGGGAGCTGCAGAACCTTGTGGAACGCCTGCTGATTCTCGCAGAGGGGCCCGAGGTGACAGCCGAGGAAATTGAGGGGGTACTGGGCCTGAATCAGCGGCTTGCCCCTACGGTTTCTGCCACGGGCGAAGATTTCGGTGGAACCCTGAAGCGGGCCAGAGAACGCTTCGAGCGGGCATTTCTTGAGTACCACCTGGCCAGAAATGACTGGAACATTGCCCGAACCGCAGAAGTGGCCGGTCTTGAGCGCACCCATCTTTACCGCAAGCTCAAAAGTCTGAACATTGCGCTGCGCAGTGAGCGCAGGGCGGGTGATGATGCGGAGTACAGCTGACATGCCGGCCGGAGCCGGCAGGTTCCCTGGTCATGGAGTCTCCCATGTCTGAAGAAAAGGCCGGCGTGGAATTCCTGGCCCTCGGCATTGCCATTCTTACATCGTCCGATACCCGTACCCTGCAAACGGACCGGTCAGGAGATCTGGCCCAGCAGCTGCTGGCGGAAGCCGGACACGACATTGTTGAAAGGACGATTCTTCCCGATTCCCGGGAGCGGCTGCGGGACCAGATGCAGCGCTGGATCGACGATGTCCGGGTAGACGTGATAGTGGTAACGGGAGGAACAGGACTGACTGGCCGGGATGTCAGTCCAGAAGCCATGGCTCCCCTTGTGACCCGCACCATACCGGGTTTTGGCGAGCTGTTCCGCGCCCTGTCCTACGCCGAGATTGGTACAAGTACGATCCAGTCCCGGGCGGATGCCGCCATCTGCTCGGGAACGGTTGTTTTTCTGCTGCCTGGCTCTACCGGGGCAGTGCGTCTCGGTCTGGTCCAGATCATTATTCCCCAGCTGGACATCCGGCACCGGCCCTGCAACCTGGCAGAGCTGCTCCCGCGCATCCGCCACGAGCGCTGAAAGAATCCCTGCCCATCTTCCGGTAGCGGGCACAGATGCCCTGCGCCCGTGTACTGCCGCCCGTTCCGGGAGGAAGCATTCTCCCCGCTGCCTGGCCGGGAACGCAGGGCATTGCGGAGTGGCGTCCGCATCCGGATAATTTGGTTATGGAACAGGCCAAAATCATCGTGGTGGGCGGAGGACATGCCGGAATCGAGGCGGCTGCGGCCGTGGCGCGGTCGGGTACGCGCTGCCTGCTGCTGACCCAGAATCTTGACACCATTGGACAGATGTCCTGCAATCCGGCCATTGGCGGTATTGGAAAAGGCCACCTGGTCAAGGAAATCGATGCCCTTGGCGGGATTATGGCCCGGGCTACTGACCTTGCTGGAATCCAGTTCCGTATCCTGAATGCCAGCAAGGGGCCTGCCGTCCGTGCCACCCGTGCCCAGGCCGACCGGATGCTGTACCGCCAGACGATCCGGCAGATGCTGGAAGAACTGCCGGATCTGGCCCTGTTCCAGGGCAGTGTCGGGGATCTGCTGGTCCAGGACGGACGGGTTGCCGGGGTACGGCTGGAGACAGGGCAGGAGATTGCTGCGCAGGCCGTCATCCTGACGACCGGAACTTTCCTGGCTGGACGGATTCACATTGGCAGCCAGAGCTACCCTGCGGGCCGGGCCGGAGATGCTCCGGCCAACGCCCTTGCAGAACGGCTGCGTGCCATGGGATTTCCGGTAGCACGCCTGAAAACGGGGACCCCCCCCAGAATTGACGGGCGCAGCATCCGCTACGGGGTTCTGGAAGAGCAGCCCGGAGACGATCCGGCACCTGCGTTTTCATTTCTGACCCGCAGCATTGACACTCCCCAGAGGGTCTGCCACATAACGCATACCACTGCGGAAACCCACCAGATCATTGCGGACAATCTCCACCTGTCGGCCCTTTATGGTGGCCACATCGAATCCAGGGGACCGCGTTACTGTCCGTCCATCGAGGACAAGATCGTCCGTTTCGCCCACCGGGAATCGCACCAGATTTTTCTGGAACCGGAGGGGCTGCATACCCATGAGGTCTATCCCAACGGCATTTCTACCAGCCTGCCCTTCCCGGTCCAGGAAGCCCTGGTGCGCAGCATGGGGGGACTGGAAAACGCGGTGCTGCTCCGTCCCGGATATGCCATTGAATACGACTACCTGGATCCTCGGGCACTGACCCCTGCCCTGCAGAGCCAGATTCTTCCCGGGCTTTTCTGTGCCGGACAGATCAATGGTACCACCGGCTATGAGGAGGCTGCCGCCCAGGGCCTGCTGGCTGGAATCAATGCCGCGCTCTGGGTCCGTGACGACAGCCCCTGGTGGCCGGGGCGGCAGGAGGCCTATCTGGGAGTGATGGTGGATGATCTGGTAACCCGCGGTCTGGATGAGCCATACCGCATGTTTACCAGCCGTGCCGAATACCGTCTCCAGCTGCGCGAAGACAATGCAGACCGGCGTCTTACCCCGCGGGGACGGGAGCTGGGGCTGGTGGACGACCTGCGGTGGCAGCACTTCCGGCAAAAGTCAGCCGCCCTGGATGCCGGCCGGAAGCGGCTCGAGGAAATGCGTGTCCACCCTGGGAGCGAGGTGGCCCGACGGCTGGCCGACCTTTCCGGACAGCCGCTTCGCCGCGACTGTACGGCTTGGGAGCTTCTGCGCCGCCCGGAGCTGGACTGGGACCGGCTGGCCGGCCTGCTGGACTGGGAGCCCGAACCCGATCCCGGAATCAGCGGGCAGCTGGAGACTGACTGCAAATACGAAGGTTATGTGCAACGCCAGCAGGAAGAGGTCGTACGGAGCATACGCTGGGAAAATGGGGCGATTCCTCCCGATCTCGATTATGGGGAGATGGCCGGACTGTCCACCGAAGTCCGCCAGCGTCTCGACCGCCAGCGGCCACTTACGGTTGGCGAAGCCAGCCGTATTCCGGGGGTAACCCCGGCAGCGGTATCCCTGCTGATGATTCACGTGAAACGTCGCCAGTGGCAGGCGGCTGGCTGAACCTTGCTGGAACCCTTCCCTGTTGCCAAAGCCCGCGCATGCCTGGAGGAGGGCGTTTCCAGGATGGAATTGGCGGAAGTGGGAGTGGATGTGCGGGAGGCTCTCCTCGTATACCTCTCGGAAATGTGGCGCTGGGGAAAGGTGCACAACCTGACGGCTGTCGAAGAACCACTGGAGATGGTCCGCCGCCATCTTCTGGACAGCCTGGCCTTTCTTCCGTATCTCCCTGCCGGAGCTGTGGTAGATGTGGGCAGTGGGGCGGGCCTGCCAGGAATCCCGCTGGCGGCAGCGCGGCCGGACCAGAAATTTTTTCTGGTGGAACCGGGAGGGAAGCGTGTTGCCTTCCTCCAGCACATTCGCGCCCGCCTACAACTTTCTTCCGTTATGG
>DAHXMJ010000054.1 GCA_027365525.1 Acidithiobacillus sp. | reverse complement strand
GTTACGACAATGCGCCTATCGAAAGCTGCTGGGGAAGCCTGAAAAACGGGATGGTGCATCATCGCCCATTTGCAACCCGGGCAGACGCTGGGGCAGCGATTCGGGAATACATCGAGATTTTCCACAATCGCCAGCGTCGCCACTCCCGTCCCGGCTATCTGGCACCGGCGGTCTTCGCCCAGTCTTACTGGAAGTCAGCCGCCTGAAACAACAGTGTCCACTATTGTCAGGACACCTCAATCATTGACGGGGCGTTCAACGCGGACAGGCGGATTGAATTCATGGGCGCCCTGATCAGGGATGCTGGCAAAAAGGTCCCCACGGCTAAAGCCGGGGGGTTCTGATGCCGTCCAATTTCCCGATGACGGCCTTGGCCCAATCTGCCATCCTGTCCGGGACACGGAAGGCTTCCCCGCGGAGAAGGAGCAGAACCCATGTTTTTCCGGCAGATTTTTCACGAAGAAAGCTCTACCCTGACCTACCTGCTCGGCGACCCCCTCTGGAAGGAGGCCATGGCTATTGATACCGTGGACGGAACGGCCGATAGCGTCCTGGCCATCCTCCGCGAGGCCGGACTGCAGCTTGCCCATGTGCTGGAAACCCATGTCCATGCCGACCATGTGTCCGCCGCCCGGGAGCTGCGGTCCCGGACCGGGGCCAGAATCGTCATGGCCCGGGCCGCCGGGGCCGGCTGTGCCGATCTGGCGGTCGGGGACGGCGATTTTCTGGTCCTTGGCGATGACGCAATCCGGGTACTGGGAACCCCCGGCCATACTCCGGATTCCCTCTGTTTCCGCTGGCGGGACCGGGTCTTCACCGGCGATACCCTGCTGATCGGCGGCTGCGGCCGCACCGATTTCCAGGGTGGCGATGCCGGGACCCTTTACGACAGCCTCACCAGCCGGCTGCTGGTTCTCCCGGACGAAACGCTGGTATACCCGGGCCACGACTACCATGGCCGTCGGGTCAGCTGCATTGGCGAGGAAAAACGTCTCAATCCGCGACTGGCCGTCGGGTCCAGGGACGGCTTTGTCGGGCTGATGCACCAGCTGGATCTTCCCGAACCCGCAATGATCGGGACCGCCGTTCCGGCCAACCGGCTCTGCGGGGAGCGGGAAACGGGAACCACCAGGCAGGCGTAACCGTCTCCGCCATCCGGAAGACAGGACCGCCTTCCCCGGAAAGGATCACGGCCGCGGAAATAAAGCCCATGCGCAGCGGAACGCCCACAGCGGAACGCCCCCACCGCCACGTCCAGGCGGGTTTTGTGCCCGTGCTCCGCGACACACCCCGGGCGCGGTAGCGGATGCGGCCTTCCTGGACTATCTTTCCTGAAGCCGGGTACGGCGGGCAGGAGGAACCGAATGGCCAGAATTGCCATCGTTGGTGCCGGATTCGGGGGTCTTTCCGCCGTGCGCGCCCTGCGCCGCCAGGATCCGCGGGTGGCCATCAGCCTGGTCGCACCGGCACCCGAATTCGTCTATTACCCGGGTCTCATCTGGGTCCCCACCGGCCTGCGCCAGGGCCCGGAGCTGCGGCGGGACGTGCGCGGATTTCTGGCACGGCAGCGGGTGGATTTCCATGCCGCCCGCGTCACCGGGCTCGCGGATGGTGGACGGCGTATTGCGACCACCACCGGGGAGCTGGAATGCGACGCCCTGATCGTCGCCAGCGGGGCGCAGAACCTGCAGCACGTTCCGGGGATCGGACACACCCTCACCCTCTGTGACGGCCTCGGCGCCGCCGGGCAGATCCGGGACCGGCTGGCGCTCATGGACGGTGGCCGGATCGCCTTTGGCTTTGCCGGAAACCCGCAGGACCCGTCTGCCGTCCGGGGAGGCCCCATGTTTGAGCTGCTTTTCGGCATCGATACCCACCTCCGGCGCCGGAGAAAGCGGGACGCCTTCGACCTGGTCTTTTTCAGCCCTGCGGCCGGGCCGGAAAACCGGCTGGGCCAGGAGGCCATGGAGTTCCTGCGGGCAGAAATGGTCCGGCGGAACATCCGGACCCACCTGGGGCATCCGCTGACCGGTTTCACGTCAGGAAAAGTCCTGACGGAGGGCGGAAGTCTGGAAGCGGACCTGATCCTGTTCATGCCCGGCCTGGCCGGACCGGATTTCGCGGCGGGGAGCGGCCTGCCTCTCGCGCCCGGCGGCTTTTTCCAGGCGGACGCCCGTACCCTCGTCCCCGGCTTTCCCGGCGTCTTTGTGGCAGGGGACGCCGGCGCCTACGCCGGCAGCCCCGACTGGCTGCCCAGACAGGCCCACATGGCGGAACTCCAGGCGGCGGTAGCGGCCCACAATGCCCTGCGCCACCTGCACGGGGAAAAACCGGACCGCAGCTTCCGGAACGAACTGCTCTGCATCCTGGACAGTCTGGACGGCGGGACGCTGATCTATCGCACACCCTCCACCGCACGGGTGGTACAGGGATCCTTCTGGCATCTGGCCAAGCGGATGGGCGAATGGCGCTACCGGCTCCGCTACCGGGAAAACCCGTCCGCAGGGGAAAACGGACCGGGCCGCTGAATCTCTCCGCATCCGGAGACGGGATTCTGGCGCCGTCAACCGGGTGGTCCTGGCCGCCCGGCGCCTCAGGAGTAGGTACGCCCTTTCCAGGCCCCTCCCCGGCCCAGATAGTGGCGGCGGGCAGAATCTGCCGTCATCAGGGTATACAGCCCGGCCGCCGGCTGGAGGGCAGGCATCCAGAGGGGAGAAAGACCGTACAGGCGCAGGGTAGGCCAGAAAAGACGCCAGGACAGCAGCAGCGCCGCCAGCGCCGGCGTCCAGACAGCGGGGGCCTGCCACAGGACCCCGAGAAGCAGAAGGGGCAGAGGAAGCCAGTACAGGAACACCATGCCCAGCAGGGCTGCGGCGAGGCGCTCGGGACGGAACCCCAGCTCCACGTACGCCGACCGTGCGACCATGGACCAGATTTCCCCAAGCCGCCGGTAGTGGCGCAGGCTCCGGCTGTCTTCCGCGTGCCCCAGCCAGAGCGGCCCCTCCGGACGGAGCAGGGCGGCCAGCCGGCAGTCATCGATGAGGGCATCCCGCATGGCCGCAAACCCCCCGGCCTTCTCCAGCGCCTCCCGGCGGACCAGCATGCAGCCTCCGGCCGCACCCGCCGTCTGGTGGCGGCCTCCATTGATCCAGGGGAAGGGATAGAGCTTCTGGAAAAAAAAGATGAAGGGCGGGATGAGAAAATGTTCCCAGAATCCCCGGCAGGACAGGCGGACCATCAGCGAAACCAGCACCCGGCCATCCTGTTCGGCCCTGTCCACCAGCCGTTCCAGAACCGCGGGGCCATGGACAATATCGCCATCGGTAAACCAGAAATAGGGCGGGGAACCGGCGGCGTCCACTCCCTGGGCCATGGCCCAGACCTTGCCGGCCCATCCGGGTGGCAGGGCCTGGCCGCTGAGGACAGTGAGCCGCTCCGCCGCACCCATCCCGGCCGCGGCCTCCAGGGCCAGACGGGCCGTCCCGTCCTGGCTCTGGTCATCCACCACCACCAGCCGCAGCGTTCCCCCGTATTCCTGCCCGAGAATGCCGCGCACACACTGCGCGATCCCGCCCGCCTCGTTGCGGGCAGGGACGATGGCCGTCACCTCTGGCCAGGGGCCAGGATGCGGTTCCCTACCCCGGGGCAGGACCTGGTCCGAACGCCAGAATCCTCCCCGGCCAAGGTACAGCACCATCCAGGCAGACAGCATGGCCCAGGACAGTGCGACCGCGAGGAGCATCAGGAACTGATCCGCCAGCCCTGACTGGACTCCGCACTGGCCCCCGGGTCGTCCAGCCCCCGGCGCATGCACTCCATCTTGATGGCCAGCCGCAGGTCGTTCTGGGAATCCGCCGCACGGATGGCATCGCCGTATTCGACCAGGCCCTCGCCGAACAGCCGGACCAGGGACTGGTCAAAGGTCTGCATGCCCACCTCATTGGGCCGGGCCATGGCCTCCTTGATCAGTTCCACTTCTCCCTTGTAGATGAGATCGGCGATGGCGGGGGTGTTGATCAGGACCTCCATCGCCGCAATCCGCCCCCCGCCCCGGAGGGGAAGAAGCCGCTGGGAAACTACGGCCCGCAGGTTCAGGGAAAGATCCATGAGCAGCTGTTTCTTCCGTTCATCCGGGAAGAAATTGACAATGCGCTCGATGGCCTGGTTGGCGTTGTTGGCGTGCAGGGTGGACATGCACAGGTGTCCGGTCTCCGCATAGGCCACGGCGTGCTCCATGGTTCCCCGGCTGCGGACTTCTCCAATAAGGATGACATCCGGGGCCTCCCGCAGGGCATTTTCCAGGGCCTTTTCATAGCTCAGCGTGTCGATGCCCACCTCACGCTGGTTGACAATGGAGCGGATGTTCTGGTGCAGGTATTCGATGGGGTCCTCAATCGTCAGGATATGCCCCGCCGAATTGGCGTTCCGGTACTGGATCATCGCGGCGAGGGAGGTACTCTTCCCGGACCCCGTGGCTCCCACGAAGAGCACCAGGCCGCGGGGGGTCATGGACAGGTCCTTGAGAACCGGCGGCATCCGCAGCTGTTCCAGGGTGGGAATTTCCGTCTTGATCGCCCGCAGCACAAAGCCGAGCTCGCTGCGCTGGAAAAATCCGTTCACCCGGAACCGGCCGATTCCGGGAATGGACAGGGCAAGATTGACCTCCTTTTCCTGCTGGAATTCGTGCAGGCGCTCGACGCCGAGCATCTCCCTGGCCAGGGCGAGGCTCTGGGCCGGCTTGAGCCGCTCCTCCCCCAGGCTCACCGCTTTCCCGTCGATTTTCATGACCGGCGGCGAACCCACGGTGAGATAGAGATCCGAACCATTTTTCTGCACCATCAGGCGCAGGAGTTCCTCAAGTACAGGCATGGGACACCTCAGGCCACAACACTGGCAAAACTCTCCTTGTTCTGGACCCGGCGCAGCGCTTCTTCCCGGGTCACCGTATGGGCACGTACCAGGCCGGCCAGGCACTGGTCCAGGGTCTGCATGCCCTGCTGCTGGCCGGTCTGGATCACCGAATACATCTGGGCCACCTTGTTTTCCCGGATCAGGTTGCGGATGGCCGGATTCGCGATCATGATCTCGTGCGCCGCCACCCGCCCCCGGCCATCCGCCGCCTTGAGCAGGGTCTGGGAAATCACCGCCCGCAGGGATTCCGACAGCATGGACCGGACCATGTCTTTTTCGGCCCCCGGAAAAGAATCGACGATACGGTCAATGGTCTTGGGCGCAGAACTCGTGTGGAGGGTAGCAAAGACCACGTGCCCCGTCTCCGCGGCGGTCAGGGCCAGCCGCATCGTTTCCAGGTCCCGCAGTTCGCCGACCAGGATCACGTCCGGGTCCTCGCGCAGCGCAGAACGCAGGGCATTGGCGAAGGAATGGGTATTGGGCCCAACTTCCCTCTGGTTGATCAGGCACTTGCGCGGCGTGTGGAGGAATTCGATCGGATCTTCGATGGTGATGATGTGGTCTGCCCGGATCGTGTTGACGTGGTCCACCATGGCCGCAAGGGTGGTGGACTTTCCCGAGCCCGTCGGACCGGTCACGAGGACCAGTCCCCGGGGAACGTTGATGATCTCCCGGAATACGGCCGGCGCGCTGAGGTCCTCCAGCGTCAGCACCTTCGCGGGAATGGTACGGAAAGCGGCGGCCGGCCCCCGGTCCTGCTGGTAGGCGTTTACCCGGAAACGGGCGATTTTGGCGAGATCGATGGCAAAGTCGATTTCCAGGTTTTCCTCATACCACTTGCGCTGGGCATCGTTCATGATGTCATAGATCATGGAATGGACCGTCCGGGCATCCAGCGCCGGAACGTTCAGGGGCCTGATGTCCCCGTGGACGCGCAGCATGGGTGGAACCCCTGCGGAAAGATGGACATCCGATGCGTTGTTCTTGACGGCAAAACCAAGCAGTTCGGTAACATCCATTGCAGGCAGGCTCCACGGCAGTCAGGGTGCCGATTGTGGACAATCGGCTTCTGGGCCTTAATATAGACGGGATTTTCCATTCCGCCCATCTCTCCGGCAACGCGCCGGCCACAGATCCCGCCCGCCTTGCGGGACCGGCCGCACCGGCGGGGTTTGGGACGCAGGGGGCGGATCGTGCAGAAAGGAGAGGGACAGGACCATGGAACCTGCAGGACAGGAGGCAGCACGCCGGCCCCAGCCAGACGCACGGCGTTCTGGCCGGACTCCCGGGGTGGGACGCTGATGGACCTTGCCGAACGGTTTTCCCGCCTGCGCGGGGAACTCCGTCCCCACCCGGAGGTGCGGATCCTCGCCGCGGGCAAGCAGGTGCCCGCCGCCACCCTGCGCCAGGCCCATGCCCTCGGCCTGCGCCATTTCGGGGAGAACTATCTCCAGGAGGCCGTCGAAAAAATCCAGGACCTCGCGGATCTGGAGGGAATGGTCTGGCATTTCATCGGCCGCATCCAGCGCAACAAGACGTCCGGCATCGCACGCCACTTCGCCTGGGTCGAAAGCGTAGACCGGCTGGAGGTAGCAGAACGCCTGGACGCCGCCCGCGGGAGCCTGCCTCCCCTCAACATTCTCCTGGAGGTCGCGGTCAGCGGCGAAGGCAGCAAGGGAGGAATCCCGCCAGAAGCCCTTCCGGATCTGGCCCGCGCCGTCCTGCGCCTGCCCCGGCTCCGCCTGCGGGGTCTCATGGCCCTGGTCCACCCGGCACAGGAACAGGCCGAAGCCGGGTTCCTCCGCATGCAGGGGCTGTTCCAGGAAATGCGGGACCGCCACCCCGATGGGGACATTGACACCCTTTCCATGGGCACCTCCGGCGATTATGCTCTGGCTGTGGCCCATGGCGCCACGGAGATCCGCCTGGGCACCGCCCTGTTCGGACCCAGAACCCAGGAGTGACCATGATCACGCAACCCATCGTTTTCCTTGGCGCCGGCAACATGGCGCGGGCCCTGGTCGCCAGCCTGCGGCAGCAGGGCATTCCGGGTGGGCAGATCCAGGTCCATGCCCCCCATGCGGCACGGCGCGACGCCCTGCAGGCCGAATTTGGCATCCGCAGCTGCCCTGCCACCCCGGCAGCCCTTCCGCCCGGAGCCATAGTCCTCTATGCCGCCAAGCCGGCACAGGCCGGAGACATTCTCCGTGCGTGGCGGACCGCCCTGGCCGACGCGGGTGGCCTGCTCATCTCGGTAGCGGCCGGAATCCGCCTCCAGACGCTCCGGGACCTGGTGGGATCCGGCCCGGATATCGTCCGTGCCATGCCCAACACCCCGGTACAGGTCGGCGCCGGAGCCACCACCCTCTGTGCCCCGCCAGACCTCGGCCCGGAACGCCGGCAGCAGGCGGAAGCCATCCTCGGCGCCACTGGCCTGGTCCTCTGGCTCGGAAACGAAGACACCATGGATGCGGCAACCGCCCTGGCCGGGAGCGGTCCGGCCTATGTCCTCCTCCTGCTGGAAGCCCTGGAAGACGCGGCCGTCTGCGCCGGACTCGCCCGGGAACCGGCCCGCCAGCTGGCCCTCCAGACCATACTGGGCACCGCACGGATGGCGGCCGCCTCTTCCCTTTCCCCAGGAACCCTGCGCCACCAGGTGACCAGCCCCGGTGGCACGACCGCGGCGGCCCTGGCAGTCTGGGAGGAAGGGCTGCGCCCGCTTGCCCACCGGGCCATCCAGGCCGCAATCCGCCGCAGCCAGGAGCTCGCCGGGGCGGCGGCGGGAGAACTGCTGCCATGATGGCCGAAGCCTCCCTCTGGATTGCCCAGATCACCAGTCTCGTACTGCAGGTCCTCTTCTGGGCAATTTTTCTGCGCGCTCTCGCCTCCTGGATCCGCCCGGATCCTTTCCATCCTGTCATCCGGTTTCTGGACCGTATCACGGCACCGGTCCTGTATCCGCTCCAGCGGGTCATTCCGCCCCTGGGCGGCCTGGATCTCACGCCCCTGGTGGCCATGCTTCTCATCGAGCTGCTCCGGATGCTGCTGGTGCACGCCATACTCCGCCTGGGCGGATGAGCGTCCCCTGGACCCGGCAGGGAGAAGGCCTGCTGCTGCGTGTGCACGTGCAGCCGGGCGCGAAGGAAGATGCCCTGGCCGGTTTCTGCCGGGATGCCCTGAAAATCCGCCTGCGGGCCAGGCCCGTGGAGGGTGAGGCCAACCGGCGGCTTCTGGTGTTCCTGGCCGGCCTCCTTGATCTCCCCCGCCACCACATCACCCTGCTGCACGGTGCGCACCGGCGGGGAAAGATCCTCCGGCTGGAAGGGCACCCCCTTCCAGCCCTGGAACAGATTTTTCGAAACCATCTGAGCGAACCCCACCAATGAACCAGCCAATTTCCAGTTCAACCTCCCTGGCAGCCATTCTGGAGCTGTTTGCACTGCCTTTCAGTGACCTGCTCTTCCGCGCCCAGCAGACCCACCGCCAGCACTTCGATCCCAACGCCATCCAGTGCTCGACCCTGCTGTCCATCAAGACCGGGGCCTGTCCAGAGGACTGCGGCTACTGTGCCCAGAGCGTCCACCATCACGCGGAACTGGCCATTACGCCGCTCATGCCCCTGGAGGAGGTGGTGGAAACGGCCCGCGCGGCACGGGAACAGGGAGCCCGGCGTTTCTGCATGGGCGCGGCCTGGCGCACCCCGCATGACCGGGACCTCGACCGTGTGGCCGACATGGTCCGGGCCGTCCGCGGTCTGGGGATGGAAACCTGTGTGACCCTGGGCATGCTGCGGGAGGACCAGGCCGAAACACTGCGGGAAGCGGGGCTGGACTATTACAACCACAACCTGGACACCTCGCCGGAGTTCTATGGCCAGGTGATCCACAGCCGCGGCTACCAGGACCGCCTGGATACCCTGGACGCCGTCCGCCGGGCCGGCATACGGGTCTGCTGCGGAGGAATTCTCGGCATGGGAGAATCCCGGCGGGACCGGGCGCGGCTGCTGGAAATGCTGGCCAGCCTCCCTGAAGCACCGGAAAGCATCCCCATCAACGCCCTGGTCCCCATCCCCGGTACGCCCATGGCCGATGCGGAGCCGGTGGACGGAATCGAGTTTGTCCGGACCATCGCCGTCGCCCGCCTCCTTTTCCCGGCCAGCCATGTCCGGCTTGCCGCCGGACGGGAAAACATGGAAGAGGCCCTCCAGGCCCTGGCCTTTCTGGCCGGCGCCAACAGCATCTTTCTGGGAGACCGACTGCTGACCACGGACAATGCCAGTCTCGGGCAGGACCGGAGGCTCTTCGAAAAGCTGGGTCTCCATCCGGCCTGAGCCTCCCCGGACGGACGCAGAGGACGGCCGCCCGGCGGCGGACGGGCGGCCGTCCCGGAACCTAGGCCCCGTCGCCGAAGGAAAGAGGGAAGGAATAGGTAATGAGCGCCTCGTTCTCCCCGGGGTCCTGGCTGACGATCCGGGCATTCGAAATATGGGCGATCTTGAAACCCAGACGGGACCGGTCGGCAAACTGGTAGGCAAGCCCCAGCTCCAGACGGAACTCGAACGTGCTGCCCAGGTCTTTGCCATCCCCGGCATCATAGCCACCAAATCCGAGCACGGGGGTCAGGACCCAGTGCCTCCAGGCAATGTCGGAATAGAAGCCGGTGTAGCCCATGAATCCCCCATCCGTATTGGCCACCAGACCCCAGAGGGCACCAATGCCAAACAGTTTCGAGGCCGACTGGTACTCCACGTTGAGTTCCGGAATGCGGGGATTCGGGCCCGTGACCGGGTGGATGCCAACGCCATTGAAAATTCCGAGACCGGCACTGAAGTAGGCCGGCCCCTTCTGGATCACATGCAGTCCCTGTGCACTGGCCGTTCCTGCAGCCAGGGCAAGACCCATCCCGGCTCCCGCCAGGACCATTTTTCTCTTCATTTTCACCTGTTCTCCTCACAGTGGCAGTCACGCTTGCCGCCATGTCATTCTTTGGGTTACTGTATTGACCGAACGGTCAGTATGCGGTCTCTTCCCTTTCCCGTAAAGCCACTCCCGGGCACCCCGGGAGCCCGAAACACGGGACAGGTGGCGTCGGGACCTGAGGCCTTTTCCTGGGGATCCCTATGCGCTGGTTGAAACACGTCGCCGTGCTTTTCATTATTCTGTCCGTGGTTCTGGGGGCCTACGCCTACTTCCAGATTGCCCGCTACTACCCAAGCACGGACGACGCCTATGTCCATGCCCATGTGGTCAACATCGCCCCCCGGGTGACCGGGCATATTATCGCCATCTATGTGCACGACAACCAGACCGTCCGGCAGGGCCAGCCCCTGCTGAAAATCGACCCGCGCGCATACCGCTATGCCCTGCAGAAGGCCAGGGCCGACCTCGCCCAGGCGGAGCGGCAGAAAGCAAGCATCCGGGCAAGCATTGCCGGGGCCGGGGCCCAGATCCAGGTGGACCGCATCCGCTACCGCAATGCCCGGCGCAACGCCCGCCGGGCCGAAGCCCTGGCGGCGCAGAAGTACCTTTCCGCCCAGGCGGCGGACAATGCCACCACGGCCGCGCAGGAACTGGCCGCCAGCATTGCCGCCAAACAGGCGGTGCTGGCCCAGGCGAAGGCCCAGCAGTCGCTCAACCGGGCGCGCATAGCCGCCGCCCGCGCTGCCGTGCGTACAGCCCGGCTGGACCTTTCCGAAACCACGATCTACGCCCCCATGAACGGGGTAGCCAGCAAGGTGGACCGCATCCATGCCGGCGATGTGGCCAGTGTCAACCAGGATCTTTTCCCGCTGATCGGCAACGCCGGATACTGGATTTCCGCCAACTACAAGGAAACAGACCTCCAGCGGATCCATCCGGGGCAGGACACCGCCATCCGCGTCGACATGTACCCCGGCCACCGGTTTGCGGGCCGGGTAGAAAGCATCAGTGGCGGGGCCGGCAACGCCTTTTCCCTCCTGCCTCCGGAAAATGCGACGGGGAACTGGGTCAAGGTCACCCAGCGGATACCCGTCCGGATCGACGTACTGCGCCCCAGCCGGCATTTCCCGCTGCGGATTGGCAGCAGCGCCAGGGTGACGGTCCATACGGGTGGAGCACCGCGCTGGGTCCGCTTCCTGGAACCCTACTTCTAGGGAAGCCATTTCACCGTGCCACCCTGCATTCCTGGCCCTGCCGCAGACACCCGCGCGGCGGTCCTTCAGGCTCCACCCACCCGGATGCCCTCCACCTCTACCCGGATCCGGACCCGGTTGGACAGTCCTTCCGGAAGATAGGCTGTCAGGCCATAATCCGAACGGTGTATGGAAACTGTTGCCACAAATCCGGAGAGATAGCCACCCCAGGGCGCCGGCAGGTAGGAAACTTCCCCTGCGCCCGTTTCCCGGACCCGGAATACCACTGGCCGGGTAACCCCGTGCAGCGTCAGGTTCCCGTACAGTTCCCCGGCGTGCGAACCATGGGGAACATACCGGGTGCTGACAAACCGGATGTCCGGATATTTTTTCGCGTCAAAAAATTCTTTTCCCAGCAGATACCTGTTCCGCTGTCCGAAATTCGTGTCGATACTGGACACCGGTATGGTGATATGGGCCCAGTCCTTCGCCGCCGTGGCAGGGTCGAGGTGATAGCGGCCGGATACCTGGTCAAAGCGGCCCGTAAAGCTGACAATGCCCACATGCCCGATCGTGAACAGGACATTGGTGTGCTGGGGATCGATGCGGTAGGTGCCGGCATCGGAGCCGGAAAGGGCATGGTAGGATGGCGCTGCACTGGCGGTCACCCCGGCGGCTGCCAGAAACATCGCGGCAGCAAGGGGCAGGGCCGTGGATTTTCCGTTTTTCATGGCAATCTCCTTGAGAACGAAACCGGGTCCTTTCAGTAAAGCGTCCCTCAGCGTTTCCGTAAAGTAGGCACTTTCCCGTAACCGCAACCGTTCCATCAGACCTACCCAAACCTGCCTGGACGTATCTAAACCGGTTCAGCGCTGATTTCCTGCTTCACCGAGGCCGGTTTCACTCCGGTCTTGCGACCGGAGCCAGAGCCTTCCTCTCCACAGGCTGACACCGTGGAACTCACGGCGTATGTGGCGAGGTTTCTCGCCGCATTCAGATCCCGGTCATGGCGTGCGCCACAGCCTGGGCAATCCCACTGCCGTATGGATAACGGCATCTTGTCCTGTACCGAACCACAGTCCGAGCAGGTCTTGCTGCTCGGGAACCAGCGGTCGGCGACCACCACGATCCCGCCACGGCGTTCGGCCTTGTACTCCAGTTGCCGACGGAACTCGTGGAAGCTCATGTCGGCAATGGAGCGAGCCAGATGGCGGTTCGCCATCATGCCGCGCACGTTCAGATCCTCGATGCCGATGGTATGAAACCGTCGGCTAATGCCGGAGGTGAGCTTGTGCAAGGCATCGGCCCGGATGCTGGCGATGCGGGCATGAAGCCGTGCCAGCTTCGCCTTGGCCTTCTGCCGGTTGCTGGAGCCTTTCTGCTTGCGCGACAGGCTGCGGGAGAACCTGCATAAGCGATCCAGCAATGCCTTGTGAGGCTTGGGGCCGATGATGGTTTCTCCCGTCGAGAGCGTTGCAAGTGCCGCGACACCCAGATCCACGCCCGCAATACCTTGGTTTTCGGCTTTGCGTTTCGGCGGGTCTTCGGTGTCCACGGTGAGACTGACAAACCAGCGGTCGGCCACCCGCGAGAGCGTGGCCGACAGGAGCTTGCCAGTGAAGCGCAACGACTCCCGCATGCGCACCCAGCCAAGGTTGGGGATGCGAATGCGGGAACCTTCGACGCTGAACTGGTCATTGGTCAGGGTAAAACGGTCGTGCACGCCTTTCCTGCGGAACTTCGGGTATTTGGCACGGCCCGCGAAGAAGTTCCTGAACGCCTCGCCTAACTGGATGATCGCCATCTGCGGGGCGTTCTTGGTGACTTCGAGCATCCACGGGAACTGCTCGCGTTTGATGGCGTTCAACTGGCGGCGCAGCGCCGTCTGAGACGGTTTGGGCAGACTGTTGTCCTGCTTCCATGCTTCGTACTGGAGCTGCCATTCGGCCAGCGCCCAGTTGTAGGCAAACCGCGCCGTGCCCGCTGCACGGGCGAAGTACGTCGCCTGCACATTGTTCGGGTTCAACGCGATCTTGTGGGCGACGATCATGCTTGCGCCTCTTCCACGGCTTTCTTCACGCCATCCAGCAACTTCTGGTTCTTGCGCGAACGGCTGCCATAGAGCCTTGCGCTGAACACGGTGATGATCTCCAGCACATCCTTCGCCAAGTCCTCCTCGAACGTCGTGTCCTCGCCCTGATTCAGGATCACCACCTCGACATTTTTCGCCTCGCAGATGGCGAACACAAGTTCCGCACCGAAGCGCAGCAGGCGATCCTTGTGGGTGATGACCAGCCGCCCGACCTGCCCATCGATCACCGCGTCCAGCAAGCGTTTCAGTCCTTTCTTGTGGTAATTCATCCCTGAATCCAAATCAGCGATGACCTCGAACGTCCAACCCTGTCGGGCGCAATAGAGTTCGAGCACCTGCTTCTGCCTTTCCAGATCGTCCTTCTGGTCGTGACTGGACACGCGGGCATAGGCGACGGTGCGCCGGTTTGCCTCCTCTTCGGCGCGGAACATTTCCGGGCGCAACTTCGCCAAGTCATAGCGACGATGCCCGCCCGCTGTATGCTCAGCGACCAGCTTGCCCGTTGCCTCCCATCGGCGCAGGGTCGTGATTGACACGCCCATCGCCGTGGCAGCTTCACCTATGCTTACGAACCTTTCCATTTTGCTAAGTATGGAGTAGGTTCGGTTAGGTTTCAAGCGAGCAGTTCAAGCCCTCTCCGGAACGGTACCGCCACTCCCCGGGCGAGCCCACCTGTCCACGCCGGCGCCTGCGCGGGTGGACCCAGACCGTCTGCATCCCCAGCCACCGGGCGGTCCGCAGGTTGGCACGGCTGTCATCAAAAAAGATGCAGCGCCACGCGGGCACGCGCAGCTGCCGCAGCAGCCGGCGGTACGCCTGTGGATCGGGTTTTCCCCCATAGCCCGCGTGCACCATGTCAAAAATGCCCGCGATCTCGCCCGCCACACCGAGACGTTCCAGCACCCGGGCGGCATGGGAGGCCAGGCTGTTGGTAAACACGTAGGCCGGCCCTGGAAGCCGTGGCAGCCATTCCTGCAGGCCTGGGTCGGGAGGCACGGAATCGGCAAGACCCGGGGGATGGATGGCCTCCAGAAAACGTACAGGATCGGTCCTGTGGTGCCGCATCAGGCCCGCAAGGGTCGTGCCATACCGCCGCCAGTACCGCTCACGCATTTCCTGTGCCTCCCGCAGGTCCAGACCCAGTTCGGCCATGAGAAATCCATGGATGTGCCTGTGCATCCCCGGAAAACAGTGGGTACTGGCATCGTACAGCGTATTGTCGAGATCAAGGAGAAAAACGGGTACCGGGCGGCGGCGCCAGCCGGGATAGGGGGCAAGGGGACCCCGTGGCCGGAAGGGGGCCCTGCGCCGGAATGCCCGGGCCCGCCCAGGAACCGTGCGCCGCACCGGATGCTCAGTCCAGATCGGAGATGAGGGTGCCCACTCCGGAACGGGTAAAGACCTCAAGCAGCAGGGCATGGGGCACCCGGCCATCGATAATGTGCGCCGCCTTCACCCCCCCCTCGAGGGCATCCAGGCAGCAGCGCAGTTTCGGGATCATGCCGCCCTGGATGGTCCCGTCGGCCACAAGCTGCTGGATTTCCGCGACCCGCAGACGCTCATACAGCTGTCCGGCCGGGTCCAGGACACCGGCAACATTGGTCATCAGGATAAGCTTGTCCGCACGCAGGGTCGCGGCCAGGGCGCCCGCGACCAGATCGGCGTTAATGTTGTAGGACTCGCCCCGGGGGCCAACACCAACGGGTGCAACCACCGGGATAATCCCTCCCGAATCCAGGAAGCGGACCAGGCCGGCATTGACGCGCGTCACCTCCCCGACCCGGCCCAGATCGAGACCATCCGCCCGTTCCAGCCGCTGGGCCTGCAGAAGGTGGCCATCCTTCCCCGTCAGGCCAATGGCCCGGCCTCCGGCACGGTGTATGGCATGGACAATCTGCTTGTTGACCAGTCCACCCAGCACCATTTCCACCACCTCCATGGTGGCATCGTCGGTCACCCGCATCCCGTCCACAAACCGGGATTCGACGCCCAGCCGCTGCAGCATGGCCCCGATCTGTGGCCCTCCCCCATGGACAATCACGGGATTCATGCCCACCTGCCGCATGAGGGTAATGTCGTGGGCAAACTGTTCCTGCAGCATGGGCTCGGTCATGGCGTTTCCGCCGTACTTGATGACCAGCGTGCTTCCCTGGAAGCGCTGCATGTAGGGCAGGGCTTCCACCAGCACCTGCACCTGGGCCTGAGGATCAACGGGATAGGTCATGGGACAGATTCCTGTAGGTCATCCTGGGCGGCTTTCCCCTGCGCCAGCCCGCGCAGGAGAATGTCCACAATTGATACGTCGTACCCCAGCGGGCTATCGACAAACGTCACCGGAGGATAATGGCGCAGGATATCCCGGGACTGAAAAAAAAAGACATTTGCGCCGATCAGGAGGGTGGCGGCTATGGCCGGATCGAAATCGGCGCGCAGCTCCCCCCGCTGCTGGCCGGTTTTCAGGACCCCGACCAGGGCAGCAAAAATTTCGGCGAATCCCTGCTCTGCCACTTCACGGGCACGGGGGGCGCCTTTTTCCAGAATTTCGCGCCACACCAGCCGGACCAGGCGCGGCCGGTTCATCAGGCCCTGGAGATGGCTCACGGCAAAATGGTGCAGGATCTCGGTCGCGGTTCCATGGCTGTTGACCACTTCCTGGAGTTCTTCGCGCAGGCCCCTGCTGGCACAGCGGAGCACTGCCAGGTAGAGGGCATCCTTGTTGGGGAAATAGTGGTAGATGTTCGCCTTGCTGATCCCCGCCTCCATGGCAATAGCGTGCATGGATACCGCGTCAAAACCCCGGTCGGCAAACAGCTTCTCGGCCGCGGCAAGGATTCTGCGAAAACCTTCCCCCTCATTCCCGTTCTGTGTCCTGTCTTCCATCCTTTCTTCCCGCTTCCCGGAGCCGCACGACGGAGGCTCCGGGCAGAAGGACAGACGCCCTGGGCTGACCAGTCGGTCAGCCCAGTCTAGCACCAGTCCGGAAAATTGTCCCTGGCGAATAAACGTCCTAGCTGTGACACTCTCAACCCGCTAAAGCGGGTAAGCTTCTTGCCGGATTGAATGACGCGGTTCATGGGCATGCTCCAGGGAGCCCGCACAAACATCCTGCGGCGCTTGATTCCGTGCTTCGGCAAGACAACACAGGCCGGACGGA
>DAHXMJ010000048.1 GCA_027365525.1 Acidithiobacillus sp. | reverse complement strand
CATAGATTTGGCAATTCCTTTCAGGATCATCAGGAACTTGCGCGAACTTGGCGGAGAGGGTGGGATTCGAACCCACGGTACCCTTTTGGAGTACACAGCATTTCCAGTGCTGCACCTTCGGCCGCTCGGTCACCTCTCCTGCAGTGCACAAGTGTATCCCAGTCCTTTATGGCAGGCAATGCACACCTGCCGACTCCAGGCTCTCGCTAGAAGGCGAGGATTTCTCTGGGTCTCCCGGACGGCACCCCCCCAAGAATGCTCTGGATTCTCGTAAGGACGCCGGACCGGTCGCTGGTAAAACGCACACCCATCGCGGACGGGAAACCCTCACGGTTGTCTTTTGGCATGATCCAGACCACTTTTCCCATTACCGGGGTTCGCTGTCCACTGTCTGGCAATGTAATCATCAGCAGGACATCCGTACCCATCGGCAACAGGTTCGGGGTTTCGACAAGAACCCCTCCCCCACGAATCTGGGGCATAAAATATCGCTGCACCGACTCTGCATCGCGCAGTATTACGGAAAGCGCCCTTGCCCCCGTATCAGACCGCTGTTCCATTCGCGCTCCTCCCTTCCTGGATAAACCAGCGCCAAAGCAGTGATTCCAGAAGCATCCTTATCTGCAAATTTTGGCGTATCCCCTCCTCCAGAACCAGCCACTGCCGGAAATCTTCCCAGAGCTCCTGCGGCGGACGCCGACCGGCCCTGCGCTGCAGGGATTCAACATAGTCACTATTGCTGACTGCGTCCAGCTGCCCTGCCACAATCCGGAAAAGATCCGCATAGAGTTCGAGCATCAGCTCCCTGTACAGCAGAAGGCGGTCCGTGTCCCGCCCCCAACTCTCTGCCCTGTCAAGGATTTCCTTCTGCGAGCTGGGAACCGGACCCAGCAGGAAGACAACGGCTTCCGCCCTCCGTACAGGCCATTCGGACTCCCAAAGACGGAGCGCATGCTGTGGCCGGTCTGCATACCGGCCGCAGAGGGAAACCACCTGTTCTTCTGGAACCCCCTGGAACCGCAGGTACTGCATACAGGCATGCGGATCAGCAGGAGGATCCGGGAGGCGCATGCAGCGTGACCGGATGGTCGGCAGCAGCCGGAAAGGACGGTCAGCAAGCAGAAGAACATGTGCCCGCGGCGGCGGCTCCTCCAGACCTTTCAGCAGGGCATTGGAAGCTGCGGAGGTCATATAGTCTGCCGCACCCAGAAACAGCAAGCGGCGTCCACCCAGCTGCGGGGTATATACCAGGAATTCCAGGCCCTGCCGGACATGCTCTATGCCCAGCATCTTTCCGGGTTCTGGAGCAAGACGCAGATAGTCTGGGTGCTGTCCTGCGGCAAAAATACGGCAGGAAGAACAGTCCGCGCAGGGCCTCAGTGCAGGATTTTCCTGCTGGCAGAGCAGGCGCGCCGCGAAGCGCTCTCCCCATTGGGCAGCCAGACTGTCTGGACCTCCCCTCAGGAGCAGTGACTGGCCCGCACAGCCAGGATCCCATCCCATCCAGACAGGTGGCAGACCCAGATTATGGTCCATTGCAGGCATCAGGTACGTCCTGGCAGCCGTTTCTGGAGTTCGCCCTGCAAGCACACCCCGATTTCTTCCAGGGAAAGCCCGGCATCAATCCGGCAGAAGCGCCCCGGGTCGGCTTCCATGCGCCGTCCAAACATTTCCCTCGCACTCCGGAAAAAATCCAGGCCCTCCCGCTCCAGACGGTCTCGTTCCCTGGAACGGATACGGCCGGCTCCCACTTCCGGTGAAACATCCAGCCAGAAGGTAAGGTCAGGCGTGCACTTTAGTCCTGCCCAGCTGGACAGGGCATTGATCCGGTCCAGGGGAACATGACGCCCACCTCCCTGATAGGCGAATGTGGAATCCTCAAAACGGTCACAGATTACCACTTTCCCCGAGGCAAGGGCGGGCAGAATGCGCCGCCGGACATGCTCCAGCCGGCCCGCATATAGCAGCAGCAATTCTTCATCGGCATCCAGCTCCAGGCCTGGATCCAGAAAAATCCCGCGCAGGCGCTCACCCAGGGCCCCGCCTCCGGGTTCCCTGGTCATTTCCACTTCATAGCCGAGATGCCGGGCCATTTCTGCGAGAACTGGCATGGCCGTACTTTTCCCGGCCCCCTCAATGCCTTCCACGGTGATGAAATAGCCCCATGCCTGCCAGCTGCAATCGGTCACGGCCGTTCTCCTGGTAGAGCCCGCAGGTATTTCCGGATCTGCTGCACATGACGGGCATAGTTGCGGGAATAATGGTAGGTCTGTCCCTTTGCTATAAAATAGAGATCGTGGTTTCTGGCAGGATGCAGAACAGCCCTGATTGCCTGAAGCCCTGGCATGGCGATGGGTGCCGGGGGGAGCCCTTTGTGGATATAGGTATTGTAGGCGCTGGGCATGTTCATGTCGCCAGGAGCCAGACGGCCATGGTAGTGCCGCCCAAGTGCATAGATCACCGTGGGATCCGACTGGAGTGGCATGCCCTGGCGCAGCCGGTTCAGGAAAACGGCGGCAATGCGCTTCTGCTCTCCGGCAGGAGCACCCTCCTTCTGCACAATTGAGGCCAGAACCAGTACTTGGTATGGATCCTGAAGGGGCAGCCCGCGCGCACGGCGGATCCAGAAATGGTGGAGTTCCCGTTCCATCATGGCAGCCGACTGGCGCAGCAGGCCAAGTGCCGGATCGCCCGGAACATAACGAAAGCTTTGGGGAAGAAAAAGGCCCTCAGCATTCGGGGCAGCCTGCCCCAGCGGTCCCACGAAACGTGCAAGGCGCGATTCGGGAGGCAGGGAACCCGTATCCAGATAGGGGCTTTTCCGGAGAAGTGCGTAGATCTGCCTTACGGTAGTACCCGGAATGATTGTCACAGTGAGCGGTACTGATCTGCCCTGCCGGAGGATGGACAGGACCTGCGCCACATCCACGGTGCCATGAAAAACGTATAGCCCGGCGTGCAGGACAGGACGTCCCTCAAGCAGCCACGCCAGATGGAAAACTGCAGGGACGGGCAGAAGAGGTGTCTGGTGCAGCTGGCGGATCACCTGGTCGGTACTGCTGCCCCGATAGACTGCAACGCGTACTCCCACAGAGGAAAGCGGCTCCGGCCAGAAGAGCAGCAGGGAAAACAGGCCGGCCACCAGCATGACCAGCATCAGCAGTGCCAGAGCAGCCATCCGGAACTGACGCAGTCCCATCCCGGTTCAGGCCCCCAGTCCAAGATTCTGGTGCCATTCAGCCAGCTGGCGTGCAAGAGGGCCGGCCGGACCAGGAAACTGACGTTCTTCCAGTCGGCTCACCGCCCAGGCCCCAATCAGGCTGTTGGAAAAAAAAATTTCATCGGCATCGTAGAGTGTGGAATAGGGTGCGTTGACCCAACGGGTCCGATAGCCGATACCTCCGAGGTAGGACAGGATGGCATCGCGCTGGATGCCTGGTACTCCGCCATTCCGGAGATCCGGGCTTTCGATGGCGTCTCCACGGCGCCACAGGATATTGGTCTGGATACCCTCCCGGATGCAGCCTCCGCTGTCCAGCAGCACCGCTTCCTGCCACATTGCGGGAGTCATCCGTCTGGCCATGATCTGGTTGAGACGGTTCAGGGTTTTTACAGTCAGATAGGGGGCCCCGCACTGCAGGGGGGTAGGGCACAGCCCGATGGCAATGCCTTGGTTCCAGTATGAGGGGGGCCGGTCTGGCCAGTCCTGCAGGAACAGGAAAGTTTGGGCAGAACTGGTTTCCGGCGTGACATATCCCGACCCGTCCGCCCGCGAAACCACCAGTTTCAGGACCATGCGATCTTGGCGGCGTGAATCTGGCAGGGCCGCCCAGAGTGCTTTCCACCGGGATTCCCAGAGGGATTCTTCCGGGCACTCCATGCCCAGAATGGCACTTCCGCCCTGGAGCCGGAGCAGATGCTCCTTCCAGAAAAGGGGGCAGCCCTGGATGACAGCTACCGTTTCGAACAACCCATCCCCATAGAGAAAGGCCCTGCTGGTGCATGCACAGGCCATTTCCGGGGGAGCCAGAATGCCATCATGACTGAGCAGCAGGACACCCACCTACCGTCCCGCTAGTCCTGGTGGTGCTGGAAAACCAGGGTACTGTTGGTACCACCAAAGCCAAAGGAGTTGCTGAGGGCAGCCCGGATCTGGGCCTTACGGGCAACATGGGGAACGTAATCAAGGTCACAGCCTTCCCCTGGGTGATCCAGATTGATCGTCGGGGGCAGAATGCCTTCGTGAATGGCCAGTACGGTAAAGATGGCCTCAATCCCCCCGGCGGCACCGAGCAGATGCCCAGTCATGGATTTCGTCGAACTGACCGCAATCCTCGTGGCATGCGGTCCAAAAACCGCATGCATGGCTTCCGTTTCCGATAGGTCCCCCAGTGGGGTGGAAGTACCATGTGCGTTGATATAGTCCACGTCTTCCACCTGCAGGCCAGCATTGCGCAGCGCTGCCCGCATGCATCTGGCTGCGCCTTCCCCACCCGACGCTGGCTGGGTCATGTGGAAGGCGTCCGCGCTCATGCCATATCCCGAAAGCTCGGCATAGATTTTCGCCCCCCTGCGAAGAGCAAAATCGCGCTCTTCCAGAACCAGAACTCCGGCGCCTTCCCCAAGGACAAAACCATCCCGGTCAGCATCCCACGGCCGGCTGGCTTTTTCCGGAGCGTCGTTGCGGGTGGACAGGGCACGGGCCGCCGCAAACCCCCCCAGCCCCAGAGGGCTGATCGCCGCCTCAGCCCCACCGGCAATCATCACATCCGCATCACCATACTCAATCAGCCGAGCGGCATCCCCAATGGAATGTGTTCCTGTGGAACAGGCGGTAGCCATGGCAATATTGGGTCCCTTGGCGCCATACATGATGGATACATGGCCAGACACCATATTGACAATGCAGCGGGGAATAAAAAAGGGAGAAATGCGGCGGGGCCCACTTTCCATGAACACCCCGTGCTCCGACTCGATGCCTGGCAGGCCACCAATGCCACTTCCAATGGAAACCCCAACGCGCTCTGCAATTTCTGGCCGGATCTCCAGCCGCGAATCCGCAATGGCTTCCATGGCCGCCGCAAGGCCATAATGGATGAATAGCTCCATTTTTCTTGCCTCTTTTACCGGCAAGTACTGGCCCACATCGAATCCCTTGACCTCTCCGGCAATCTGGGATGCATAGGGTTCTGGATCCAGACGGGTCACCCTGGAAATGCCGCTGCGACCATGGATGATACCATCCCAGGCCGCGGCCACGCCTGTTCCAACAGGAGATACTATTCCCAGCCCGGTGACAACCACACGCCGTTTCAATGCCAGTGCTCCAGACGACCTGTATACGGGAGAGACTCAGGCATCCTGTTTGGGCAGGTGCGCACTGATGTAGTCAATTGCCTGCTGTACGGTAGAAATCTTTTCTGCTTCCTCATCGGGAATTTCGCAGTCAAATTCCTCTTCAAGCGCCATAACCAGCTCCACGTTATCCAGGGAGTCAGCACCAAGATCATCGGCAAAAGATGCCTCATTGGTCACTTCGTCCTCATTGACGCCCAGCTGCTCGACCACGACTTTCTTTACACGTGCTGCGACATCTTCCATTGGGAGAAACTCCTTTATTAGGGGAAAAGTTATTTTTGCGAGATTGGACCACAGCTGGCGATGTCCTGTAAAGGCAGAAAAGCCTAACCCATCCAGAGTCCGCCATTGACCTGGAGGGTTTCACCGGTTACATATCCCGCTTCCGGGGAAACAAGGTAGGCCACTGCTGCCGCGACATCTGCGGGAGAACCCAGTCGGGCAGCAGGAACCTGGTGGAGCAGGCTTTCGCGATGGTCTTGCGGAAGGCCGGACGTCATGTCGGTTTCAATAAATCCGGGTGCAACGCAGTTGACGGTCACCCTGCGGGAAGCGACTTCCCGGGCCAGCGCGCGGGAAAAACCGGCCACACCAGCCTTTGCTGCGGCATAATTGCTCTGTCCGGCGTTCCCCATCATCCCGACCACAGAAGTGATATTCACGATTCGCCCATACTGTGCCTTCAGCATGTCACGGACGCAGAGACGGCTCAGGCGGTATACGGCACGCAGGTTGGTCTGGATCACCAAATCCCAGTCCTCGTCTTTCATCCGGAGAAGAAGCTGGTCACGGGTGATGCCCGCATTGTTGATCAGAATGGAGGGAGATCCAAGGTCCTGGCGAACCTGTTTCAGGACTGTATCCATGGCTTCATCGTTGCAGACGTCCAGACAGTAGCCCCGGCCACCCGCATCACCCAGCCGGGTGCCCAGATGTGCAGCGCCATCCATCGTAGTGGCCGTTGCTGCTACTCTGGCTCCCATAGCGGCAAGACGGTCCACAACTGCCGCCCCGATGCCCCGGCTCCCCCCGGTAACCAGAGCCGTCTGTCCTTCCAGAATTTTTTCCATCAGATAGTCTCCAGGGTGGCGCGCAGGCTTTTTCCATCTTCCACATGCAGCATGGTCAGCCCCGATTCAATGCGTTTCCCGAGACCGGAAAGCACGCGCCCGGGCCCCATTTCGACAAAAGTTGTTGCTCCCTGCCGTGCAAGATGCCGTACCGTTTCTGTCCAGCGGACTGGCAGATAGAGCTGGCGTACCAGTGCATCCTTCAGGGCCATAGGACTCTGGTGGCTCTGGACGTCCGCATTGTGTACCACCATGGTTCTGGGAGACCGCCAGGAGACCGATTCCAGCTCGGACCGATAGGCTTCGGCAGCATCCCGCATCAGGCTGCAGTGGCTAGGAACACTGACTGGCAGGAAGACAATACGCCTTGCGCCAGCAGCCTTTGCCGCCTCACCCAGCCGCTGGACAGCACTCTGCATGCCTGCCACGACGACCTGACCTGGGGCATTGAGATTGGCAGCCTCCAGCACCTCGCCATGGGCTTCCATCTGGCACAGGCTTCGGACTTCCTCATCCGAAAGACCAATGACAGCCGCCATTCCTCCCACGCCTGCAGGTACCGCATCCTGCATGAGTTCTCCGCGCCTTGCCACCAGCCGCACAGCATCGGCAAAGTCCAGGCTGCCAGCCACCACCAGCGCCGTATATTCCCCCAGGGAATGGCCGGCAAGAAAATCCGGGGGAGTTCCTCCTTCTTCTTCCCAGGTGCGGAACACCCCATAACCCGCTGCCAGCATGAGAGGCTGGGTCCAGCGGGTCTGGTTTATCTGCTCTTCCGGACCGTTCTGGGCCAGCTTCCAGAGATCAGCATGGAGGACATCCGATGCTTCTGCAAAAACCTCACGCAGAATGGGATGCGTGGCGCCCAGATCGGCCAGCATGCCCTGGGACTGGGAGCCCTGGCCTGGAAAAACAAAGGCGATGGAACCGAGCAAATGAACCTCCTTCGAAATTCAGTCAAAACCAGCTGTGGTCAGCCCCAGCGCAACAGGGCAGATCCCCAGGTAAAACCGCCACCAAAGGCTTCCAGCAGCAGGATCTGGCCCGGGGTAAAACAGCCCCGGCGGGCCGCATCATCCAGTGCCAGGGGGACCGATGCTGCCGATGCATTGCCATGGTGGGAAACTGTCACGACTACCCGCTCCATGGGCATTCCCAGTTTTTCTGCCGTTGCCTGGATAATACGCACATTGGCCTGGTGCGGTACCAGCCAGTCGATGTCGCTACTCGCCATTCCGTTGGCTGCGAGGGTTTCCTGCACGATTTCACCCAGCGTACGCACCGCCATACGGAACACGGCATTTCCCTGCATGGCCAGATATCTTTCTCCTTCAGGAACCTGAAGAAGCCCTGCATAGCTGCCGTCCGCGTGGAGATGCGTTGAGAGAATACCAGGTTCGCTGCTTGCGCTGAGCACCACCGCACCTGCACCATCCCCAAACAGGATGCAGGTGGAACGGTCCGTCCAGTCGACAATTCTGGACATGGTTTCCACTCCGACCACCAGCGCATGACGGGCACCACCACTGCGGATAAACCGGTCTGCCGTAGCCAGGGCATAGATAAAACCGGTACAGACAGCCTGCACGTCAAAGGCTGCGGCACCGCGGCTGCCAAGGCGGGACTGCAAAAGGCAGGCGGTACTTGGAAACACCTGGTCAGGAGTGGTGGTTGCCACGATGACCAGATCGATATCCTGGATATCCAGGCCGGAACCCTCAAGCGCCCTCCGGGCAGCGGCTGCGGCCATATCCACAGATCCTTCCCCCGGAGCCGCGATATGGCGGGTATGTATGCCCGTGCGCGTCACGATCCATTCATCGCTGGTGTCGACCATCCTGCTCAGCTCGTCGTTGTCCAGGATGCGCTCCGGCAGATAGGAACCGGTGGCAACCAGCCTGCTGTATATGGGGTTCACGCGCTGTCAGGGACGGCCTGCGCCAGCCCCTCCTGCACCACTTTGGCAATTTCCAGCGTTAGCCGGTGCCTGGCCTCGGAAATTGCCACTTCTACTGCACAGGCAAAGGCAAACCCGTCCGCATTTCCATGACTTTTAATGATGATGCCATTAAGACCCAGCAGAGTGGCTCCGTTATACTGCCTCGAATCCAGGCGGCGGCGCAGGTTCTGCAGAATGGGGCGGTTGACCAGATATGCCAGACGGCCATAAAGCCCCCGAGCATAGCTGGCCCTCAGTTCCTGACGGACCATGGCTGCCAGCCCTTCGGAAGTTTTAAGAAACACATTCCCGACGAAGCCGTCACAGACCAGAACGTCACAAACCCCCCGGTATATCTGGGAGCCTTCCACATTCCCCACAAAATTCAGGTGACTGCGGCGCAGCAGGGCACCCGCCGCCTTGACCTGCTCGTTGCCCTTGATTTCTTCCGAGCCGATGTTCAGCAGCCCGACACGGGGCTTCTCTCCTCCGGTTACCTGCTGAAACAGGATGGAGCCCATAACGGCAAACTGCAGCAGGTGTTCCGGATGGCAGTCGACATTAGCCCCCAGATCAAGAACCAGCACCCGCCCGGAAGCGGTGGGAAGAAACGCCGCAATAGCCGGGCGGTCAATACCGGGAATGGTGCGGAGAAAAACTTTTCCCATGGCCATCAGCGCACCAGTATTGCCCGCGCTCACCACTGCATCTGCCTGGCCGTCACGAAGCATTCCCACAGCAACATGCATGGAAGAATCGCGTTTTCCCCTCAGTGCCTGGGAAGGGGCCTCATCCATGCCGATCACCTGGCTGGCATGGCGCACAAGAATTTGGGGAGATTCTTTTAGCCCTGAACGCGACAGTTCCGGGCCGAGGACAGCCTCATCTCCTACCAGATGGAACTGGACATCCGGGTAGCTCTTGACCAAGCTTCCAAGGGCACGAACCACGGTGCCGGGACCGGAATCGCCACTCATGGCATCCACCGCGATCTGTGGCAAGGTGTTTCCTATGTGGCAGGGGCGTTCGAAACCCTCTCAGGCCTCGGCGGCCTTTTTGACCATCTCCCGTCCACGGTAGAAGCCGCATTCCGGGCAGACATGGTGGGAAAGCTTGACCGCCCCGCAATTGGCACAGGTGGAACGGTTCGTTGCCACCAGAAAATCGTGGGCCCGGCGCATATCCCGTTTGGACTTGGACGTTTTACTCTGTGGAACTGCCATTTTTTATCTCCGTTCTTCATTCTGTGGTACCGCGCCGCGCGCAGGCACCTCAACCCCGGAAACCGGGCAACATCCTGCTCCACTTTCCGCACATCGCGAAACCATTGGCAGGGCCAGCAGAACCTCTTCCTCCAACCATTCCTGCAGATCCAGTACCCCATTGCAGGAGAGGACAGGATCAAGCTCAGGATCCACTTTTCCTACTGCCGCCTCGGATTCGGCCATTCCGATCCGCACCCCAATCTCGGCGGCCCAGGGCATGAAGCCAAGACAGCGCTCACACCGTACCGTCCCACGGACGGCGATGGTTCCATCCGCCACTACTACCTCGCCGAAGCGCTGCAGCAGCAGGTCAACGTGTGCTCCATCCAGATGGCATCCTGCGTCCCGCAACCGCTGCCAGCTACCGGGATCCGCTTCCCCGCGCAGGGCCTCCCCGGCAGCAGAGACCCGAGAAATCAGCAGGGTAGAGGCGTCTGGAGCAAACATAAGGGCGGCATATTATCGGGAGAGGGCATGCAAGTAAAGAGTAGTGGCGAGATACCGGCGAACCGTTTCTATCCTCTCCGTTCTCCGGCCGGAGGGAGCCACCTTCCAGCAGCCGCCATCTCTGCACCAAAAAGTACGGAAAACCAGACAAGGTAAATCCATATGAGAAAAACCGGGATTACTCCCAGTGCCCCATAAAGGACTTCCGTAAAAGAATAGTGGAAATAGAGAGCGAGGGCTGCCCTGCTGAGACCCAGCAGTATCGTGGCAGTGACTGCCCCTGCAAGCGCGTCTCCCAGCCGCACCCTGGTGGCCGGTAAAATCTGGTACAGCAGTACAAGCATTGCCATTTCGGTAAAAAGGGCCAGTACCAGATCAAGATAGCCAGGAAGCCTCGGGAATCCTGCCATATGGGCAAGCACCCACTGAACTGGATCCAGCAGAAACAGCAGCAATGCCATGCTGGCCGGGCCAGCCACCATCAGGAAAAGGTATCTCAGGGGCCTGCACAGCTGGCACCGGACCTTCTCTCCCCATATGGCATTGAAGTGGCGTTCTATCTCATGAATCAGCAGGATCCCGGTGAAAATCAGGCCACAGATCCCAAAAAGTCCGAGTTCGTCCCCACGGGAACCAAGAACATTGATATATTTCAAAACGGTACCACCAACCCTTGGAACCAGATTCCGGAGAATGTAATGGTCCAGAAGGGCCCGGCGATCCACACCGAAGCCAATGGCATTCCAGAGACTGAATACCAGTGCCACCACAGGAACCAGAGCTAGCAGGGTCGTATAGGCCAGCAGTGAAGCCCGGTCAACGCAGCCATCCCGGAAGAATCCCTGCACGGCTACAGTGAACCGGTACCGTATCACATTAATATTCCCCGCCATCGCCGTTGCCCGGAGAGAGAGATTGCCCCGCTGCCTCCCGGGTTTCCATTTTCTGCTCACAGTTCCTGGAAAAAGCGCTGCCACCGGGGAATGCTGGGAGACGCATGGTGCTGCCAAAGCCACTGCTGGAACCGGTCTACCAGCACTGCCAGCTCTGCCAGGTTGCGGCTGTAGTGATGGAGCAGATAGCGTCCCAATTCTTCTGGAAGGGGCTGCCCATGTCGCTGGGCGATATGCTTCAGGATAGACAGGCGCTCTTCATCATTGGGGCTTCGCAGACCATAGGTGATGCAGCCCGTCAACCGGCTTGCCCAATCGGGTAGTATCCAGGGCATTCCGCGGGGCATGTCATGGCCGGCCAGAAGCCAGGGGAATCCGGACCGCTGCCGGGCATTAAAAAGCCTGAACAGGATATCTTCGGCCCTCCGCAGCCCAGCCCAGGCCCCAATATTGTCCAGACAGAGCAGCGGCACCTCTTCCATGCCCGAGGCCTCAAGATCCGCGGGATCCGTTTGTCCGCAGTCCATATAGGGTGCCCAGCGCTCCTGCCCAAGGGCTACCCACTGGAGCAGGTGGGTCTTTCCTGTCCCGGAAGGCCCATAGAGATAAACGCAGTACCCACCATGGACCATTTGGAGAAGCCCGGAAACTGCTTCATCATTGATTCCAGGCAGATACGGCCACTCCCCTGGCACTTTTTGCATGCCGAGCGGAAGCAGCTGCTGCCCGCGGGAACAGAATCCCTGTCCGGCCACGCTGGCATCCATGCCCTGTACCACCTTTCCATACTCCATGACTGGAACAGTCTAGCAGTGCCGGCCCACTCTCCCAAGAAACGGGATTCAGATTTACGGGAGCCGTCCTGGTGCCGGAACACACGCTGCCGGGTTCCACCCCGGGGATCTGGGCAGGCAGATCCCGGTCCGGTTCCCCGCATGAGACAAGGCCAGACGATGCGGGCCCGCGGCCACCATTCCGGCACAGGCAGACAGGATGGAACCAGCCCATCACAGGACCCTCATGTCGTTTGCAGCACCAGAAAGCGCCGACTACAATGCCTGTCGGCAATGAAGAATTTCCAACAGCAGCTACAGGAGATGGGGACATGTCCGAATATACCGTGCGCGAAGAACTTAAGCCTAGCGGACTGGATGGAATCAGCGATGACCAGATCAACGATCATTGGGGCCTTTATAAGGGCTACGTGGCCCAAAGCAATGCCCTGCGCAAGGAACTGGAAGAAATGCGCGCTGCCGGAAAGTCTGCTTCCCTGACCTATGCAGACCGTCGCCGCCGTTTTGGCTTCGAGTACAATGGAATGGTTCTGCATGAATACTATTTCTCACAGATGAAGCCGGGGATCACCATGGATCAGGCCCCTGGATTCAGGGACGCGGTCACTGCCCAGTTTGGGAATGCGGAAACTTGGCACGAGGATCTCGTAGCTGCGGCAAAAAGCCGGGGAATCGGTTGGGCCATCTGCTACTACGATGGCACCTCCGGCCAGATCAACAACCATTTCGTCCAGCTCCATGAGGATGGCAACATTGGTGGATTTGCCCCCCTGGTGGTAGTAGACGTCTTCGAGCATGCATACATGGTGGACTGGAAAGCCATGGGCCGTGCTGACTATCTGGCAGCCCTGCACAAAAACATGGACTGGACCGTGGTAGAAGCCCGGTACCAGGCGGCAAAAAGTGGACAG
Source organism: Acidithiobacillus sp. (assembly GCA_027365525.1). Lineage (GTDB taxonomy): Bacteria > Pseudomonadota > Gammaproteobacteria > Acidithiobacillales > Acidithiobacillaceae > Igneacidithiobacillus. The sequence goes on along the minus strand of DAHXMJ010000048.1, from coordinate 25,748 downwards.
CTATACAAGCGGTTCTGAAACCCCTGCTGCGTAAACCGGCACCCTGCCAAGGGGTGCCCCAGCCCTGGAAGGATTTCCTTCCAGGGCTTTTTTCACATCATGGGGAGAACTGCTGACCGCACAGCAGGAAATCCGTGGCTCTGCGGTACGGTTCAGGACTTTCCGGATACCCTGCAGGTACGGATGCCCAGCAGGCTGTAGGCAGGGCACCACCCGGAAATTCCCGTCAGAAGCGGGAGCAGGCCCAGCCATCCCCAGGCCGTCTTGGGACCGATAAAGACAAGTGCCACCAGCACCAGTCCGACAACAATCCTGATCCCCCGGTCTGCAGTACCTTCGTTAATCTTCATGGCTTCTTTCCTCACTTTTTCTGGAGTGGCCAGATACAAGTTTAGTCAGACTGGCCCCATCCGCCAGACCTCCGGCACTGTCTCCCTCCTTTTCTGCCTGCCACGGAACAGGTCGTGTACCATGCCGGCGATCCAGAAACCATAACACCAATGGCTGGAAGAGCGGGTCCTGCACAGTTTTTTTTTGACAGCCAATGCCCGCCTCCTTACCATGCTCCTGAACAGGAAAGGGGCATTGCACGTGGAACCATCTTCTCCTCTTACATACCGGGGTGCCGGAGTCGATATTGATGCCGGAAACCGGCTTGTTGACCGTATCCGGCCGCTCGCAGGCTCCGTCAGCCGCCCTGAGGTCCTGGGAGGCCTGGGCGGTTTTGGCGGCCTTTTCCAGCTGCCTGCCGGATACCGGGAACCAGTACTGGTATCGGGTACGGATGGTGTCGGAACCAAGCTGCTTCTGGCACTGGAAACCAGGAAACACGACAGCATCGGCATTGACCTGGTGGCGATGTGTGTCAACGACATCCTGGTATCGGGGGCAGAGCCCCTCTGGTTTCTGGACTACTATGCCTGTAGCCGCCTGGATGTAGATGTGGCCGAAACGGTCATAGCCGGGATAGCGGAGGGTTGCCGGCAGGCCGGCTGTGCCCTTCTTGGCGGAGAGACCGCCGAGATGCCGGGCATGTATCCTGGAGACCACTATGACCTGGCCGGTTTCGCGGTAGGTATTGTAGAACGTTCAGAGATTCTGGATGGACAGCGCTGTGCAGAGGGAGACGCTGTCATTGGCCTAGCCTCCTCCGGCCCACACAGCAACGGATATTCCCTCATCCGGGAAATTCTGGTCCGTTCCGGAGCACACCAGCACATCCAGCTGGATGGGGAGAACCTGGCCAATCTGCTTCTCCGGCCTACCCGCATCTATGTCCAGGCAGTTCAGGCACTTCGCAGAAGCGTCCAGGTCAATGCACTGGCACACATCACTGGTGGAGGGCTCACCGAAAATTTGCCACGTTCCCTGCCCGGAAACCTTGCCGCCATGGTAGATCCCCATTCCTGGCCCCAGCCAGCAGTTTTTCCCTGGTTGCAGAAGCAGGGCCAGATTGATCCGGAAGAAATGCGCAGGGTTTTCAACCTCGGCATCGGCATGGTCGCGATTGTCCCCTGGGATATGCGCGATGCGGCTCTTGCAGTCCTGGAACAGCATGGAGAGAAGGCCTATGTTGTCGGGCGGCTGCGCGATCGCAGCAATGGCCCCGGAGTGGTATTCCTTGACTAGACACCGTCTGGCAGTACTCATTTCCGGGCGTGGGACCAACCTGCAGGCCATTGTGGAAGCCTGCAGAAATGGAAAAATCCCGGATTGTGGGGTCAGCGGTGTAATCAGCAGCCGCCCGGATGCCCCGGGCCTCGACTGGAGCAGAAAACAGGAGATTCCTTCCCAGACTCTCAGTCATCGAGATTTTCCCGGCCGCGAACCGTTTGATTCCGCCCTGGCCCAGGCCATTGACCGCCTTGAGCCTGACTGGGTTGTGCTGGCGGGCTTCATGCGCCAGCTTACGCCAGCTTTTGTTGAACGCTACCTGGGGCGTCTGGTCAATATCCATCCCTCACTGCTGCCAGCGTTTCCGGGACTGCATACCCACCGCAGTGCGATTGATGCCGGTGTATGCTGGCACGGAGCTACCGTCCACTTTGTCACCCAGGAACTGGATGCCGGACCGATCATTGCCCAGGGAATTATCCCTGTAGCTTCAGAGGACAGCGCCGACTCCCTGGCCCGGAAAGTCCTTTCCCTGGAACACAGGCTTTACCCCCAAGCACTTTCCTGGCTGGTTGCTGGACAGGTTGCCCTCCGGGAAAACCGCAGTCACTGGACTTCTCCTCCGCCCGCCTCCAGAAGCGGTGCAATGATCAACCCGGAGGCTGGAATTCTGTGAATCCGGCGGCCGGGATCATCGTTATTGGCACCGAGATTCTGCTGGGCAAGCGGGAAGACCGGCATTTTGCAAGAACCCGGCAGCAGCTGCGGGAGAGGGGTTATGAGTCCGCCTGGTGCCTGGTCCTACCCGACCGGCGGGAAGAAATGGTCCAGCAGCTCCGCTGGGCCTTCCGCCAGGGAAATCCTTTTTTCTCTTTTGGTGGGCTTGGCGCAACCCCGGATGATTTAACCCGGAATTGCGCGGCTGAGGCAGCCGGCGTCCCCCTGGTCCGCCACCCGGACGCAGAAAAGCTGATCAGGGAGCATTTTGGCACTGAAGCAGAACCCGTACGCATCCGCATGGCGGAGCTCCCAGAAACTTCCGGCATTATCCCCAACCCCATCAATCAGGTTCCTGGATTTCACCTGGAAAATGGCTTTTTTTTCCCGGGTTTTCCCGAAATGGCGGAACCCATGGCCTCATGGGTTCTGGAACAACATTTCCCCCGGCGGGAATTCCCTTCCCAGGGGCGGATCCTGCTTGACGAAGCCAGGGAAAGCCAGCTGGTAGATTTCATGGAAGACTTCTGCGCCAGTCATCCGGCAATAGAGTTTTCCAGCCTGCCGAGCATGAAGAACGGTCTCTATCAGGTAGAGCTTGGATTGCGTGGCATGCGCGAGGACCTGCTTCCCGCCTGGGAAGACCTGCTGGTGAGGCTGGCAGGCTGCGGTTTCCCCCCCCGGATACTTGAGCTGCCATCCTTCTAGAATCACCGGAATCAGAGGGAAACGCTGCCTGTTTTGCCTGGATACCCGCAGCCCGGTACACGGTCAGCAGGCCTTTTGGCAGACGAAAGAAGTCCGGTGGCTGGTTGTTGCGGCCTCCACCTCGCCGTACGATTCCAGCAGTTCGGCAGAAATCGCCGGAAAGCCTGCTTGCCGGGTTGCGTGGCATGCATGCTCCCTGGGCGTATGTCTCTGCCCTAAACGCGAAACTGCTTCAAGCCCGCCTGACAGCAGCGGCCATTTTTCTGCGGGGAAACCCGGACTGTTATTGTCGGCGCACTTGGGGGAGAAGCGAAATGGCAGGAAAAGGAAAATCAGGGAAGTACAGGTGGTGGCCAGGATTGCTCGTTGCCCTGCCGGTCGTGGTCCTGGCCCTGCTCCTTACCGCACGCCGGCATGTTTCCCTGCCACTGGCCCGGCCACCTGCCGCCACTCCGGCATCCGCACACGCCAGGGTCACAGTAGCCCTGGGCAGCTTTGGCGCGACCGTCCTGGTGGACGGACAACCAAAAGCCCTGACCATCAATCCTGCGGCAGTCCTCGACGGCTCCGGGATCTGGCGGAAGGCAGACCTGCCTCCACCACAGGTCCAGGAAACCGTTGCAAATGATTTCCTGCATTTTCCCGGGCTGGATTCCCTGATTGGGGACCCGGCCGCACAGGAGGTGCTGACCCGCAAACTGCAGCAGGACGTGTCCCGGATTCTGGCCGAACATGGCCCTGGATGGAGCATTGAAGAGCTTCGGCTGCATCCCCGTCTTGGTCCCCTTCCTCCACCAGCAGGCTGACCCTGGAAGACTATTTCCCCGCGGTCTCCCTGCAGAAAACCGGCCGGTTCCTGTCCCTGTCCGACACCCGGGACTGCATACCCTTTTCCCGGGATACCCATTTTGCATACACTGCAGACAGATCTGCTCAACAGGAAACCACATGCGTGCAAGCCAGTTTTTTCTGCCTACCCTGAAAGAAACTCCAGCAGAGGCGGAACTAGTGAGTCATCAGCTGCTCCTCAGGGGGGGGTTTATCCGGCGACTGTCTTCCGGACTTTATACCTGGCTTCCCCTTGGTCTCCGGGTCCTGCGCAGGGTCGAAGCGACCGTACGGGAAGAAATGGACCGCACGGGAGCCCAGGAAGTGCTCATGCCGGTGGTACAGCCGGCAGAACTCTGGCAGGAATCCGGCAGGTGGGAACAGTATGGACCGGAACTTCTCCGGATCAGGGACCGTCACCAGCGGGATTTCTGCCTGGGTCCAACGCATGAGGAAGTGATCAGTGACCTGGCCCGCCGGGAAATCCGTTCCTACCGTCAGCTCCCCATAAACCTGTACCAGATCCAGACAAAATTCCGGGATGAAATCCGGCCACGTTTCGGGCTCATGCGGGCGCGGGAATTCATCATGAAAGATGCCTATTCCTTTCATCTGGAGATGGACTCTCTCAACCAGACCTATACTGCCATGTATGATGCCTATGGCCGGATTTTTACGCGGCTTGGACTTGATTTCCGTGCAGTGGAAGCGGATACCGGCGCTATCGGCGGAAAGAAATCACACGAATTTCATGTACTGGCAGACTCCGGGGAAGATGCAATTGTCTTCTGCGGCGAATGCAGCTATGCCGCCAACCGGGAACTCGCAACCAGTCCGGACAGGGGAGGGAGTCCTGCCGCAATGCCGGAACCGGCACAGCTGGCTGAAACTCCCGGTTCTGGACCCAGAATCCGGCAAATCCCTGTGATTGCTGATGGGGTGCCCGTTTTTCTCCTGCTCCAGGATGGCGATGAACCCAATCTGGTCAAGGCTGGCCATGTTCTGGAAGCCCAGGACGTGCGTCCGGCTTCTCCGGAAGAAATATGGAATCTGGCTGGCGTTCCTGCAGAATTTCTAGGACCGAAGGATATCCCCTCCGGGATCCGGACCCTGGCAGACCACAGGGTACAGGGCCTGCAAAATTTCTGTGCCGGTGCAAACCAGAAAGGCCTGTACTGGACTGGCCTGAACTGGCACCGGGATCTGGACCTGCCACCAGCGGCGGACCTGCGCAGTGTTGAGGCGGGAGACTCCTGTCCACAGTGCGACACCGGAATCCTCCGGATCAGGAGGGGAATAGAGGTCGGACATGTTTTCCAGCTGGGCACCCGCTACAGTACCAGAATGAACGTGACCGTTCAGGACGAAAAGGGACACGAGCAGACTCTGGTCATGGGCTGTTACGGAATCGGGGTTTCCCGGATTGTCGCGGCGGCTGTGGAGCAGTATGCAGACGAAAGGGGCATCTGCTGGCCAGCATCCATGACCCCTTTTGATCTGGGCATTGTCGCGATCAACGCGCGCAAATCTGCAGATGTTCTCGCTGCCGCCCTGCAGCTGCATGATGAGCTGCAAGCTGCCGGCTATTCCGTACTGCTGGACGACCGCGATGAACGGCCGGGGGTCCAGTTTGCCACCATGGACCTCATCGGTCTGCCCCACCGCATTGTTGTCAGCGAAAAGGCCCTCACCCAGGGGATGCTGGAATACCGTTCGCGCCGTGGTACGGAAAACGAATTCCTTCAGAAAGAAGAAATCCTGATGCGGTTGCACGGAGGAAACTGATACCATGGTCCAGCCTTTCCACAAGATTCTTGCAGCCGTTGATTTTTCAGGTGCCGCACAGGAAGTGGCCGACTGGGCAGTTCTCGAATGCGAGCGCCATGATGCCGAACTTACCCTCCTGCACATTTTCAGCCCACAGGCAATGAACCTCCAGCTTCCCGAAGAAATGCTCCCTTCCTCAATGGAACTGCTGGGCCGGCTGCGCCAGCTGGCGGGAGAGCAGATGGCCACCCTCGCAGCACACGTTCCCCTCCCAGACACACGCGTTCACACGGTTCTTGAAGACAGCGCCGAGCGGCTTGGTACGGCCATCATTCACCATGCCAGTACGCATGGCCATGACCTGATTGTGATAGGCAGCCACAGTCAGGGGATCATTGGGCGCCTGCTTCTGGGATCAGTAGCAACCGATGTAGTACATCACGCCCATTGTCCTGTACTGGTGGTCAGGACCGGCGGAGACGATACCGCCGCCGGGGGGCAAAAGGATCAGTGATTCAGCATGCGGGAAACGGCGGTGACCGCAGCCCATCCGGTAACATGCCGTGCAATTTCCCGGGAGGCAGCGGCCATGGCTGCTGCCCCGCCGGCAGGACTGGCAGACTTCATGGGCACCGAGCAGGAAAAGTCCTTCTGGGCCAGCACCTGGTAATCCGTGGCCTCCATCAGGGTTGCCGTGACGCCAGCCTCGGCCCTCCCCCGGGAAGGCCCTGTAAAATCCAGCAGAAAATGGTGCAGATGTACCCGAAGAACCAGCCGCGCCTGGCCATCCCCACCGGTCAGAATGGCCTTCCATCTTCCGCTGCCCCGAAGATCCTGTGCCAGTAGCACCTGCAGCATCCGGCCCGGCGGAGCTTCCCACCGTGCCGTGGCATAGTAGCGGATGGCCTGTGGATCCAGGTACTGGAGCCGGTACTGGTATCTTGTACTGTGCAGCCAGGGAGGGCCATCCAGTGTATCGAGCTCCAGAACGGGCAGCCGTGGACCTGCCGGAGGGTTCCCTGGCGATCGGGGAGGCGCCGGTGCCACCGGGCCGAGTCCATAAGGCTGCTGCCATGGCGCGGCAGGTGCGCATGCCGCAAGCATCAGGGCCGCCAAGAGGGGAAAGGCCATCTTCCCCCCCCCCCTCAGGCACACCCATGGCCTCATGCGGTGTTTCACTGGCTGCCCCCTCCCCTGTGGAAGCCCGGTTCTCCGGGTCCTGGTGGGGGTCCGCGGCGGCCATAGAGCAGCGACTGCGGCGACCGCTGCAGCGTACGGCCCAGCGCCGTCAGGGTCTCGCTGCTGGCCATCAGGTTGCGGGTCAGACGGTCCAGCTGGGGCAATTCGCGATAGTTGAGTGTGGTCAGGGTCTTCTGGCTGGCGGCGCTGAGTGCGTTGAGAGAGTCTGCGGTTTTTGCCAGACTGTCCAGAGGGGCTTTGGCTGCCACGGCCAGCCCGTCAAGATGGCCCATCAGCCGGGTACTGGCAGTCATGGCAGAACGGGTAGCCCTGAGCGTGGCCGGAAGGGTCTGAAGTGCCGGTTTCAGGGCAGCCTCGATTGCGACGAGCTCCTGGCTTGCCTGGGCCAGGTGGGCGAGGATCCTGCCCAGATACTGCCGGTTCCGGTTATCCAGCAGGCTGTTCAGGCGGATGGCCAGGTTGTTGCCCTGGTTGACCAGGGACTCTCCATTGCCGGAAAGCACGTGCAGAAAGCTCGGATGCATGGGGATGGCCGGCAGCTGCCCCGGACGGTGCGAAAGGGGGGAAAAATCTTTTCCTTCATCGCTCAGGGACAGATAACTGAGACCGGTAACCCCCTGGGGGGAGAGCTCGGCAAACGTGGCCCGGGTTACCGGAGTTTTCGGGCTGATGCTGATCCGGACGAGCACCATCCGCGGGTTTTCGGGATCAAAACCGATGTGCTCGACCTTCCCTACCCGCACTCCCTTGAAACGTACTGGCGCCTCATCCGTAAGCCCTGCCACGCTGAAAGGAGAGACCACACTGTATTCCTTCCCCTCGGGCTGGGCATGGTGCATCCAGAGCCCGGCCAGTCCAAGGGCGGCCCCTAGGACCAGGATGAAAATGAGAGCGACAAGGGCGTGGGCTCTGCTTTCCACGAGGCTCCCAAAATTGACTTGCCGGATCTGGCATGCATAAATGTATCAGGATTTCTGGATGATTCCCATGCGATACGACACCCTTCGCCAAACGATGATTGATACCCAGATCCGGACCTGGGAAGTTCTGGACCCGAGGATACTCAGCAGTCTTGCTGAAATAAAGCGGGAAATTTTTGTTCCCACACCCTTCCGCCATCTGGCTTTCGCCGACTTCCAGATTCCCCTCGATCATGGCGAACAGATGTGGACACCCAAAATGGAAGCCCGGGTTCTGCAGGAACTGGACCTGAATCCCAAAGACCGCATTCTCGAGATTGGCACGGGTAGCGGCTACCTCACGGCACTGCTGGCCCATCTTGGCGGCATGGTCCACAGTGTGGAAGACCACGCGGACCTGCTGCGCACGGCCGAGGGACGTCTGCACCTCCAGGGAGTCCAGAACATTCACCTGCACCATGGAGACGGCTCCGAAGGCTGGGCTGCCCATGCTCCCTATGATGCCATCTGCATCACTGGCTCCCTCCCCACCCTTCCCGCGGCATTTCTGGAGCAGCTGGGTCCTGGTGGCAGAATGGTCGCCATTCTTGGTACCAGTCCGGTGATGCGGGTGCGTCTCCATGTCCGGGACCGTGGGGCCACCGTCCGCCAGACCGATCTTTTCGAAACCGAAATCCGTCCCCTGCGCCACCATATCCACGAACCGGTCTTCCAGTTCTAGCAATGCGGATTCGCCCCGAACGCAGTATCGTGCTGGCCATAGACCTCCAAGAACGCCTGCTCGCCATGCTGCTTCCCGATGAACGCCAGAGGCTTCTCCTGCAGGCCCGGAAAATTCTGGAAGCAGCCCGCCATCTGGAGATACCCATGCTTGCATGTGCCCAGTATCCCCAGGGGCTGGGTCCCATCGATGCCGGCATCGCCAGTCTCTGCGAAGACCGGCTCGAAAAAACACAGTTTTCCTGTCCCGGAAATCCGCAAATACGGGAATGGCTGGACTCCCGGCCAGAGCGGCGCCAGGTCTGGATTCTCGGACTGGAAACCCATATCTGTATCCTGCAAACCGCTCTGGAACTCAAATCCCTCGGATGGGAACCCGTTGTCCTGGAAGATGTGGTAGTGAGCCGTGATCCCAGGAACGGGGAATCTGCTTTCCGGCGTCTCTGGCAGGCAGGCGTAACCACCACCACCTCCGAAGCCGTTTTTTACGAGGCACTGGGAGATGCTGCCCATCCCGCATTTCGGCAGCTTGCCCCCCATTGGCGGTAGGACCCGGATGACGCTGCTGTATTCAGTTACCCTGGACACGCACCGGCATTTTTTCCAGATCTGCCTGCAGATTCCGGAACCGGATCCCGAGGGACAGATCATCTCCCTGCCCGCCTGGGTTCCCGGAAGCTATACCATCCGCGACCCCGCCAGGCAGATCGTTGGCATCCGCGCCCTGTCCGGGGGTAGGGAAGCGGGCGTTGGAAAAATCTTCAAGGACCGGTGGCGGGTGGAACCGGTAGCGGGCCCTCTGGAAATCCAGTACACCCTCCATGCCCTGGATCCTTCTGTCCGGACCGCCTATCTGGACAGCGAATTTGCCTTTTTCAACGGACCGGCGGTGTTTCTCCGCGTAGTCGGACAGGAAGAAGCACAGCACCAGATGGTGATCCAGGGTCCCGGTTCCTGGAAAGTGGCCACAGCGATGTCACGGGTCGCGGGCGATCCGTGGTCCTGGGGAACTTTCACGGCCAGTGGCTATCGCGCCTTCTGTGATCACCCGGTTCTCATGGGATTTCTGGCGCTGGTCGATTTTGACGCGGGAGAACTTCCACACCATCTGGTGCTTGCTGGCCATCCAGGTGCTGACCTGCAGCGCCTCGGCCGCGATCTCGCGGCAGTCTGCAGCTGGCACCAGGAATTCTGGGGAGAAAGTCCGTTCGGGGAATACCACTTCCTGTGCATGGGGAGGCAGACCGGCTATGGCGGTCTGGAACACCGCTCTTCTTCCGCCCTCCTCTGCAGCCGGGAGGATCTGCCCCCTGCGAAACCGGAACGCTATGCGCAGTTTCTGGGCCTCGCCAGCCATGAGTATTTTCACAGCTGGCTTGTACAGGCGATCCGTCCAGCCGCCCTTGCCGGCTCCTGCTGGGAACGGGAAATTCTCACCCGGGATTTATGGATTTTTGAGGGAATTACCTCCTACTACGATACCCTGGCGCTATGCCGCAGCGGGCTGATATCCGAATCCGACTATCTGCGGGAGCTGGGGCAGGAAATGACCCGCCTTTCCCGGTCGGCGGGTGAAGCGTGGCAAAGCCTGGCGGAATCCAGCGAGGATGCCTGGATCAAGTACTACCACCCGCAACCCACCTCCCCGAATTTTGAGATCAGCTATTACGGAAAGGGGGCCCTGGCTGCCCTGTGCCTGGATCTCCGCCTGCGGGAAACCAGCAGAAATTCGCTGAATCTTGACCTGGTAATGGGCCGGCTGTGGCAGGAGTACGGAGCCGTCAGCCGCCCTTTCCCTGAAGGCGAATTCTTTGACCTGGTGAACCGCATGGCGGGAAGCGGAATCGCCAGCGAACTGGAGGGCTGGGTAACGTCCCGCTCGGCACTGCCAGTAGAGGCGCTGCTGGAAACTGTCGGCATAGAGGTCCGGCGCCGTGCATCCTGCGGACCTGCAGACCGTGGCGGAATCCCCGGAAGCGGCATCCGCTGCAGTCTGGATGCCCAGTGGAAACGGCCGGTCCATCTGGCAGGAGCCGAACTCGGATTTGTCCTGCAGGACGGAGCCGCCCAGGCTGCCGGTCTTTGTCCTGGCGACCTGCTCGTCGCCATGGATGAGGAGCAGTGCACCAGCGATACCCTGCAGAACCAGCTGGACGCTGTGGCTCCCGGGATTCCGCGCCGTCTCCATTTTTTCCGGGACGGACGCCTGCGGCAGTGCGTGGCGCACACCAGACCGGCTCCTCTGGATACTGTCTATCTGGAATGCCGGACACTCGACGAAGAGATGTCCCTGGCCCGGCGGCAGGAGTGGCTGCACGGCAGACCGGGCGCTCAGTCCGCGAAAGGGTAGTCCAGGCGTATCCGACGGACACCACAGGCCCTACCAGTTCCAGTATCGACATCTACCAGAAGTGCACAGAAACTGGCGGTCCCCTTCTCCACGACGGGAGCCCGTCCGGGCATGGCGTCCACAAAGCGTTTTCTCGCGGTTTCCCGGTCCACCCCGATTACGGAATCGTAGCAGCCGCACATTCCGGCATCGGTCTGGTAGGCCATTCCTCCCGGGAAAATCCGTTCGTCCGCGGTCGGAACATGGGTATGGCTCCCAACGGCGACCGACACCCGTCCATCCAGATGCCAGGCCAGGGCATATTTCTCGCTGGTCGCCTCTGCATGGAGATCCACCAGCACGACACGGCAGTTTTCCGGTTTTGCAGCCAGGACCTCATCCGCCGCACGGAAAGGGCAGTCATAGATCGGATGCATGAACAGCCGGCCCATGAGGTTCAGTACCCCAACAGACCAGCCTCCGGGCATGTCAAGAAGGACCCATCCGCTTCCCGGATTGCCCGGAGGCGCATTGTGCGGGCGGAGAAGCCTGGGTTCTGCTCCAATAAACGGGATAATTTCCTTCCGGTCCCAGACATGGTTGCCCGCAGTCACCACATCCACACCGAGGGAGCGGAATTCCTGGAAAATTGCGGGAGTGATGCCCGCGCCTCCTGCGGCGTTCTCTCCGTTGACCACGACCAGATCCAGGCTGGTTTCGCTCCGCAGATCCGCAAGCCCGCACCTCAGGGCATGGCGGCCTGCAGCCCCCATGACATCGCCCACAAACAGCAGATGTGCCATCATGCCGGGAAGCACCGGCACCCCAGTTCCGTGCAGATCACCGGAAGGGATACATCCCAGGGCTCCGCGGGGATTTCCGGGCATTCCTGGAAAGCATGGGCAGCACCGACAAGACGCGGGCGGCGCCAGTACTGGCGGTGTACCAGAATCTTGAGGGTACGGTCATAGTATCCACCTCCCATACCCAGCCGGTGTCCGCGGGAATCGAAGGCCAGCATGGGGATGACCAGCAGGTCCAGTTCCCTGGCGGACCGCCACAGACGCCGCGGCGACTGCGGTTCGGGAATTCCCAGCCCATTCTGCCGCCAGGCCCAGCGGCCGCGGAACGGGGCAAAACGCAGCTCCCGGAGATGGGAGCCCGCAAGGGCTGGAAGGTAGTAGGTCTTGTGCCGGGAAAGCGGATGGGCAACCAGCCCCAGCGGACTGATCTCTCCATTCATGGGCCAGTAAATTCCGACATGGGAAGCCCCGAGAAACGCTGGCAGCCTGGATATATGGCGGCCCAGACCTTCCTGGGCACGGGCCTGCTGCTCTGCACTGAGGCTCCGGCGCCAGTGGCGCATCCTGCGCCGTATCTCGGATTTGGTAACCACAAAAAACTCCCCGCCTAGGTCGTGCAGCCCGCTGTCCCCGGAACCTGGAGGCCAGGTGGGAATTCACACACCGCTTCAGGCTGCTCCGCAGGGGAGATGCACACCACGGTGATGATTGGGAATTCCCCGGATAGACAATGTTGGTTCAGGAATCATCCCGGCCACACGCGCCCCGCAGGGAGCAGTTCCCAAGCTACTCCGCCCCCCGGCTGATGTCAACAAGTCTGCGAAGACGTGACTCGATGGCATCCAGATCCTGCCCGGTTTTCAGAAAATCGGCTGCAAGATTGAGGGCCACCATCAGCAGCATCCGCTCCCTGAGCACCCCCTTTTCCATGCGCAGGGAGGCCTCGCCCAGACGCTCCTGGAGCAGACGCACAGCCCGGTGGAGCAGCTCCTTCTCCTCTGCGGTACAGGAAATCTGGTAGGGCTGCCCCAGAAGCTGGGCGCTGATCACCTCCCTGGATGCCGGTGTCTGGGCTTCTGTCATGGCAGGTTCTCCCGCTTTTCCCATTCCTCCACCTGTCCGAGAAGATCAGCCAGACGGTCACAGATCTGTCCCTGACGCTGGCGCAGCACCGCATTTTCCGCTTCCAGCGTCTGGCTCTGGCGGTACAGGCGCTGGAGCATGTGGTGATCCGGATCCTCCCGCACCTCGCGACGCAGGACATGAAAATCCGTTACCATACGTTCAAGTTCAGCCAGGAGATTTTCAAAGCGCGGTTCTAGCACGGGTGCCCCCAGGGTGATGCTGCTAATGAGTGTACGGAGCGCCCCTCCCTTTTGCAAACCGGCTCTGCCAGTCCAACATGAAGTCTTCCAAGCCTCCTTTCCGGCAATCCAGCTCCTTCCGCATCCGTCTCTGGACAGCCAGCCTGCTCATCTTGATCATGCTGCTGGCCCTGCTGTCCAGACTCGTTGATCTCGATGTGCTCCATTACAATAAATTCCGGACGCTGGCCCACAACAACCATGTAGCCTTGGTGCCGGTCGCTCCACCCAGAGGGGATATCGTAGACGACCACGGGGCAATTCTGGCAGAAAACCGTCCGACCTTTGCTGTCGAAATTACGCCAGACCAGGTTCAGGGCCTCCAAGCCACCCTGGACAGGCTGCAAAAACTGATCCGGCTGGACCACCACGACCTGCAGCGTTTCCATGACCGGCTGGCTGGCAGGCCCGGGTTTGACCCGGTAATCCTGAAGGCAGATCTTAGCCAGTCCGAAGTCGCCGCCATTGCCGTACGGTCCTGGCAGCTGCCCGGGGTACGGGTGGTTGCCGTCCTGCACCGCTACTACCCCTATGGAGCGCTGTTCTCCCACGTCGTAGGGTATGTCGGTCCCATTACGGCCACCGATCTCCGGGATTTCCATGCCCGAAGCTACCTGGGCCGCAACTACATTGGCAAGACGGGCCTCGAACGGTTTTATGAACGGCAGCTCCGGGGCACCGTGGGTTACCAGATCAAGGACATCAATGCCGCCGGTCTCCAGGTCGGTACCCTGCGCAGCCAGGCCCCCCTGGCCGGAGACCGCCTGGTCACCCACCTGCGCCTGCGAGTGCAGAAAGCTGCGGCGAAAGCCCTGCAGGGAAAAGGCTACCGGGGTGCCGTCGTGGCGATGAATCCGCATACCGGAGCCGTTCTTGCCATGGTGACCAGTCCCGGCTTTGATGCCAACTGGTTTGTGGATGGAATCAGCACTCCTCACTGGAAAACGCTCCTTGATGATCCGGGACGTCCGCTGATGAACCGGGCAGACAACGGGCTCTATCCTCCCGGCTCCTGCGCCAAGCCGTTCTTTTCCCTCCAGGCGCTACAGGACAACGTCATTTCTCCCGGCTACCACACCTTCTGTGGAGGAAATTTCCAGCTGGGTGGTCACACCTACTGGGACTGGAACCGCAGCGGTTTTGGCAATACCGGGCTGACCAAGGCACTGGCATGGTCAGTGGACGTTTTCTACTACAAGCTGGCGGTTAAGATGGGCATAAGCCTGCAGGACAAGGCGCTGTGGCGCTTTGGCTTTGGCCGGCGCCCAGCCATTGATCTCCCAGGAGGCGCGGCCGGTCTTGTTCCCACCTCCAGGTGGAAACAGTCCCATCTGCACACACCCTGGTATACGGGGGATTCCGTGATTCTTGGCATCGGCCAGGGCTATCTCCTGGTGACCCCGCTGCAGCTGGCCCGCGCAGTGTCCACCCTTGCCAATGGCGGGTTCCTGGTACAGCCCCGGATCGGCAAGACCATGGTCAATCCGCTCAGCGGAGAGAAAATCTCCCTTCCCCTTTCGGCGCCCGTCAATCTCCATGTTTCCGCCCCTGCCCTGCATGCAGTTCACCTGGGCATGGAAGCCTGCGTAAATTCCGGTACCTGCCGCAGCGTAAGCATTCCAGGCATCAGCATCGCCGGCAAGACCGGCACGGCACAGATACCGGTTGGCCACAAAAACGGGCGCACCATATACAACAACGACTCGCTGTTTATTGGCTGGGCGCCGGTTCACCACCCGAAAATCGCGGTGGCCGTCGTGGTCGAATACGGGGGACACAATGCCTGGCAGGCCCTGCCCGTCGCGCGGGCGGTCATCCGTGCCTATCTTCAGCCTGGCAGGAAGGGAAAAAGCGTGCAGTCCACTGAAAAGCTTGCAAAAAGGGGGCAGGCTCCGTATAGTTCGCAGCTTCCCCAAGGGAGAAAGGTCCTGTCAACCCTCGCCCTGCCCAAATTCACAAAGCCATAAGGAGTATGCCCCAATGACAGATGTGGAATTCACACTCGCCGTAGAATCCCGCGACCAGCACGGCCGCCGCCCGAGCCGCCGCATGCGCGGCACTGGTCGTGTTCCTGCCGTTCTTTATGGAGATGGCAAGCCGGCTGAATCCATCAGTGTGGAAGCCCGCGTCCTCCGGCGCCTTCTTGGCGATGACAGGGTGTACAGCAGCGTGATCACCCTGAAATTTGCCGACCGCAGTGAAAGCGCCCTGATCCGTGATCTGCAGAGGCATCCCTACAAGGATGAGGTTCTGCACATGGATTTTCTCCGGGTGCACAAGGGGGAAATGGTCACGCTCCATGTCCCCGTCCGCCTGCTCAACGAACATGCTTCACCCAGCCTGAAGGCCGGCGGCGTCCTGCACCGCGCCCTCGTGGAAGTGGAAATCCAGGCGCCGGTTGGCAGCCTCCCGGAGGCCATTGAAGTGGATATTGTGAACCTTCAGGTCGGAGAGAGCCTCCACCTGTCGCAGCTCTCCATCCCGTCCGGGACAGTCCTGGTCGCGCTGCACCACGGGGATGACAAGGAAGTTGTGTCCATCCACAGTGCAAGGACCGGCGACGGAGAAGAGGCGCCTGCAGCAGGATAGCCGCAGGGCTGCGCCATGGACTGGCTCCTCGCCGGCCTCGGAAATCCCGGCCAGGAATATGCCCGAACCCGCCACAACGCGGGTTTTTGGCTTCTGCAGCACTGGGCTGACTCCCATGGCCTGAAGTGGCAGATGGAAAAATCCTGGAAAGCACAGACCGCGCGGTTCCGGATTGACGGGCTGGACGTTGGGCTGTGCCTTCCCCAGGACTACATGAACCGTTCCGGCGGGCCGGTCCGGGCCATGGCGGCCTTTCACAAAATCCCTCCTGCACGCGTCCTTGCCGTCCACGATGATCTGGATCTTCCCCCCGGTACCGCCCGGCTCAAATGGTCTGGCGGTCACGGGGGACACAATGGCCTGCGGGATCTGGACCGCAGTCTGGGAACCCGGGACTACTGGCGCCTGCGCATCGGCATTGGACATCCAGGCCACAGGGACCAGGTCACAGGCTATGTACTGTCTCCCCCTTCTCCAGAAGAAGCCGGGCAGATCGGACTGGCGATGGAACGCAGCCTTGCTGTCCTGCCCGAATTCCTCGCCGGCCATCCGGAAGCAGCGCAGAAAATTCTACATACCCTGGAGTCCTGACCATGTCCCTTGCCTGTGGAATTGTGGGTCTGCCCAATGTTGGCAAATCCACCCTCTTCAATGCCCTTACCAGAGCCGCCATCGCTGCGGAAAACTACCCGTTCTGCACCATTGAACCAAACGTGGGCACGGTTCCGGTCCCGGATCCGCGCCTGGATACCCTTGCCGGGCTGGTACACCCCCAGCAGGTCATACCGGCGACGGTAGAATTTGTGGATATCGCCGGTCTCGTCAAGGGGGCTGCGGAGGGTGAGGGTCTTGGCAACCAGTTCCTTGCCCACATCCGCGAGACGGACGCCATCGCCCAGGTCGTCCGGTGCTTTGAAGACGACGATGTGATACACGTTGCGGGACGTGTGGATCCCCGGGATGACATCGAAACCATCAACACGGAACTGGTGCTGGCAGATCTGGATACCGTAGCGCGGAACCTGGACCGTGCCACCAGGGCGGCCAAATCCGGCAACCGGGATGCCCAGGCCAGGAAAATTCTGCTTGAGCGCCTCCAGGCACACCTGGACCAGGGACTGAGCGCGCGCTCCCTGGATATGGGCGTGGAGGAGAAACTGCTCCTGCGAGACCTGCACCTGCTCACGATCAAGCCTCTCATGTACATAGCGAATGTTCAGGAAGACGGCTTTGAGCACAATCCCCTGCTGGATCAGGTACAGGCCATCGCCCGGAGCGAGGGGGCCGTGGTTGTGCCCGTCTGCGCCGTGATCGAGGAGGAAATTGCACAGCTGGAAGAAAAGGACAAGGGAGAATTCCTGGAAAGCATGGGGCTCAGCGCTCCTGGACTCGACCGCGTCATCCGGGCCGGGTATGGACTGCTTGGACTGCAGACTTTTTTTACCGCCGGACCCAAGGAAGTACGGGCCTGGACTGTCCGGCGGGGTGCCACCGCCCCCCAGGCCGCAGGCGTCATTCACACGGATTTCGAGAAAGGCTTCATTCGTGCCGAGGTCATCGCCTATCAGGACTATGTTGGCTGTGGCGGGGAGCAGGGTGCGAAGGAAGCGGGAAAATGGCGGCTGGAAGGCCGGGACTATGCCATGCAGGAAGGAGATGTTGTGCATTTCCGGTTCAACGTCTGACCTTTCCGCCGTCCGGCAGCAGCCGGAACGGGGATGCAGGGCACCTTCCGGCTTTCTTCCTGGAGGAACGCAGCCTCTGGCTGATACTGCCGGCTACCCTCCGGAAGCAGCGTGTGCGTTCCCCAGCAGGGCATAGAGTTCGTCCTTGACAGCCAGACGGTGCTTTTTCCGGGCAAGCAGAACCGGATCACCACTGGCCAGGTCGTTACGTTCCACCCTCTCAATTTCTGCAGTAATGGCAGCGAACTCGGCCAGAAGTTTTGCAAAATGCGAACTGCTCCGCTCAAGAGTTTCAATGCGTTCCTCAAGCTCCGGAAATTCCTTCCGGAAATCCTGGTGTTCGGTTTGCATGGGCATCCTCCTCCGCCACAGCATGACGTGCAACTTCCGGTCCGGACCCTGGAATGTGGTCCCCCTTCCGCGCAGGAAAGCACCGCTTGCGGGCCTGTGCGGCGCTCCCCGGTTCTCCCCGGCGAAAAGGGCTGCGCAGCTCCTGTACAGAAAGGTGCCTTCCAGTTCCAGTTCCAGTTCCAGTTCCAGTGTAGCCGCGAAAAGGTCCGCCGCGCAAAATCCTGCCTCTTTGCTCTTCCTTCCGTTTTCTGGTAAAAAAACTCTCCTGCCACAGGCGCGCCACATCCAGTCACGAACCGGAACCATCTCCCGGAGCAAAGAGACCGTATCAGGGGAAATGGCGCCTGGGAGAAAATCCTCATCCTAAGCAAGGGAGCGTTATGCCCATAGTTGCACCACAGTATGGCATCACCCCGGACCGCAAAAAAGACCGGGAAACGCAGGAGTTCCTTCCTGCAGACGGTGATGCCCAGATCCAGGAATCCGAACCGAAACGCCCGCACTTCTGGTACCCAAAAGACCTGCCCATTCCAGAAGACATACAGCCCCGCCAGACCCCGGCATCTTCTGCGGGCACGGCAGCCGCCGCCTCCCGGCACGTGACCGTGGAAGTCAGGAAAAGGCGGGTTATCCCCAAGTAGCCTACCTTTTCCCGCCGGTCTGGTGGCTGCAGCGGGGACCTCCTCCTGCAGGGGGAGATGCTGCCTACGTCCCGAGGAAGGGAAGCAGCCAGAAAAAGCGGGAAAAGACGCTGCGGGATCTAGGAGCTGGAAAGGACAGGGTTGCGCTGCTGGCGCGCCGGGCGCCGACGCCGCCGTCTGCCCCCCCTGGGTCCGCACCCCAAGGGCAGGGACACGGGAGGAGGATCCACGCTGATCAGCGGAGCCAGCTCCTGCAGGGCCTGCCAGTAGACCTGGCGCTTGAAGGCAATAATTTCATGGACAGGCCGCCAGTAGTCTACCCACTGCCAGTCCTCGAATTCCGGATGTGCGGTCTGGAGATTGATTTCCTCTTCCGCACCTTCGAAGCGCAGAAGAAACCAGATCTGTTTCTGTCCCCGGTAATGCCTCCTCACCGGGCGGTTACGCGAGCAGGGTACCTCGTAGCGCAGCCATCCCCGGGTCCGGCCCAGGATGCAGACCTTGCTGGTACCCACTTCTTCCTGCAGTTCCCGGAACATGGCCTGCTCGGGGGTTTCACTGCCATCGATTCCCCCCTGCGGGAACTGCCAGGCATTCTCGCCAACCCTTTTGGCCCACAGCACCTGATTCTGCTCGTTACAGATAATCATTCCCACATTGGGGCGATAGCCGTCTGCGTCAATCATCTTCGCATCCAGGATAAATTTTGAAGACTATAGCAAAAAGCCTGACAGCCGTCAGGCCGGGGTCAGACGGATCGGACCAGGTCAAGAGGAAAGCGCTGTCCCTGCAGAAAGTCCCGTATGCAGCGTTCCACCATGCTGCTGCGCATTTCCCCCTCCCGGCTGCAGATTTCCGTCAGGTCCATCCATACCGGGCCAATAATGCCCGCATCGAGGCGGCCGGCCGGCGCAGTACAGTCCACGTCACCCGCAAAGGCGAAACGCAGATAGACCAGATCGCGCCTGGGGTGTGTCCAGTGGTAGACACCTACGAGATACTGCGGAAGAAAACGGAATCCGGTTTCTTCCAGGGTTTCGCGGACCACCGCCTCGGAAAGGGTTTCCCCCTTTTCCCAGTGACCCGCAGGCTGATTGAAGCAGCGTCTTCCCTCCGCTTCCTCCTCAACCAGCAGGAAACGCCCCCAGGAATCCTGGGCGATGGCCGCAACCGTAACATGGGGAGCCCACTGCATTCCTACTCCTTGCCAGTTTCTTCCGGGGATAGCAGGCGCCATTCGCCGGGCGCCAGGCCATCCAGCCCATAGGGCCCAAAATGTTCGCGGTGCAGTGCGACGACGCGGTTACCAAGCGCGGCCATCATCCGCCGTACTTCATGATACCGCCCTTCCTTCAGGGTCAGCAAAATTTCTGTGCCGGACAGGCGCCGCAGTTCGGCCGGCATGCAGGGTTTCCTCTCTCCTTCCAGGTAGAAGTCACCAGACGACAGAACATCCCCGGCATTTTCCACAAGCGGCTCTGCCAGCTGCACACGGTACTGGCGGGGTACCTGGCGCCGGGGGTGAATCCAGCGGTGCAGCCAGTCTCCGTCGTCGGTGAGCAGCAGTATCCCGGAGGTATCCCTGTCCAGCCGGCCAACACTGCTCAGGGCCGGGCGGCGGCAGGACCAGCGCTCCGGAAAATCATGGTAGATACTCCGCGGATCCCCCTGGGCGCAGACCGTTCCGGCCTGTTTGTAGTACGCCAGATAGAGGGGTCCAGGGTGATCCAGAGGTTCTCCGTCAATACGGATTTCACTGGGATCGGCGAGGGTAGCAGGATGTACCGGGCTCTCTCCAGCGGTCACCCTTCCCGCCCGGATCCAGTCCCGGACCTCCGAGCGGCTGCAGTACCCCAGACGGGAAAGAAGGCGGTCCAGTCGTTCTGGCGGCAGAATCATGGGAATTCCAAACCCTGTGGAAAAATCATGACGCAAAGCATTTATGGGACTAGAATACCATATAAACTGTCTCTGGAGTGTCCCCAATGTCCGCCGGATTCATCATGCCTGCCGAATGGTCGCCCCAGGCGGCAGTACAGATCACCTGGCCACACCCGGATACGGACTGGGCTCCACGCCTTGCCGGGGTACTGGAAGTTTTTTCCCGGATTGTGGTGGAAACGAGCCGGCACGAAGACGTGCTGGTAGCCTGTCATAACAGCCAGGTCCTGGCAGGCTGCCGGCGGCAGCTGGAAAAGGACGGTGCGGACATGGCCCGCTGCCATCTTCATGTGGTACCCAGCAATGATTCCTGGACAAGGGATTTTGGCCCCATCACCGTCCGCCACCCGGATGGACGGAGGAAACTGCTCGATTTCGGATTTAATGCGTGGGGGCTGAAATTTCCGGCAGACCTGGACAACCAGATCACACGCCGCCTGCACGCCCTCGGGGCCTATGGCCCCCTGCCCCTCGGGATCCAGGGGATGATCCTGGAAGGCGGCAGCATTGACAGCGACGGTTCCGGTACTATCCTTACCACCAGCGCCTGCCTGCTTTCACCCAACCGGAATCCCCAGTGGTCCCGGGAAGAAATCACCGGGCAGCTCTGTGAACTTCTGGGGGCGGAGAGGATTTTCTGGCTCCAGTCCGGGTACCTGGAGGGGGACGATACGGATGCGCACATAGATACCCTGGCACGGTTCTGCAGTACCGGAACCATCGCATACCAGTCCTGCGACGATCCAGTGGACACCCATTTCGCCCCCCTCCAGCAGATGGCAGCGGAGCTTGCCTCGTTTTCCCAGGAGGACGGACAGCCCTACCACCTGATTCCCCTCCCCTGGCCCCAGGCACGTTTTGACAGTACAGGGACGCGGCTGCCACTGAGCTACGCCAATTTCCTGATACTCAACAATGCCGTGCTGCTTCCCGGTTATGAAGATCCCATGGATGCCGTAGCCGCCGAGCGGCTGGCCGGCGCCTTTCCCGGACGGGAGATAGTTATCGTTCCCTGCCTGGAGCTGGTGCACCAGCACGGCAGCCTCCACTGTGTCACCATGCAGATCCCGGCCTGAAGAACAGCGCACCCGGCGGCGGTCCTCCATCCCTGGAGAACCTGCAGGCCGTGGACCTTGACAGCCACTTTCCCCTCCGCCATCTTTGGGCATCCTTGTGGGGAGCCTATGTTCCATTACCCTGATATCAACCCGGTTGGGTTCCAGATCGGCCCCATCACCATTCACTGGTATGGACTTCTGGAAATCATCAGTTTCGTCATCGCCACCATCTGGCTCGTCTCCCGCGGACGGAAGCCCCACTGGCAGTGGAGCAGGGCCGAAGTTGTGGACCTGGAATTTTACGTGGCCATTGGAGCCATTCTGGGGGGAAGGGCAGGCTACATTGTCTGGTACAACCTGCCCTACTATCTCCACGATCCCGTCCGGATGCTGGCCATCTGGGACGGTGGCATGTCCTTCCATGGAGGCCTGCTCGGTGTCGTACTGGCCTGCTGGATATTTTCCAGGGGAAGCAGGAACCACCCTTTTATGCCCACCCTGGATTTTATCGCACCCGCAGTCCCCATTGGCCTAGGACTGGGCCGGATTGCCAACTTTATCAATGACCAGCTTTTCGGAAGGGTAAGCCACCTCCCCTGGGCCATGATTTTTCCGGCCGGAGGAGCGCAGCCCAGGCAGCCTTCCCAGATCTACGAATTTCTCCTGGAAGGTGTTCTGCTTTTTGCCGTGCTGGCCATCTACAGCCACAGGCCGAGACCTGCAGGAGCAGTGGGTGGAGCCTTCGTATTTCTCTACGGGGTATTCCGCTTTTTAGTGGAATTCACCCGCCAGCCGGATATCCAGCTTGGCTTTGTTCTGGGGCCCCTGACCATGGGACAGATACTCTCTCTGCCCATGATTCTTACGGGACCGGCCATCATATGGCTTGCCTACCGGCAGGCCTTCACGAGCAGTCCGGTGGCAGCAGCGGCACCAGAAACCGCAGCCGCTGAAAATTGAGTCCGGACCACTCCAGCCTCAACGGCCCCCAGATCGAGGCGGTCCGGCATGTCCATGGACCGCTGCTGGTCCTGGCGGGCGCCGGTTCGGGGAAAACCCGCGTAATCACCAGCAAAATCATTCACCTGATCAATGATCACCAGGTAGATCCGGCACATATCTGTGCCGTAACCTTTACCAACAAGGCTGCCCGGGAAATGAAGGCCCGGGTTTCCCGGACGCTGGAAGGCAGAAAAACCCGCGGGCTGACGGTTTCCACCTTCCACCGTCTTGGCCTCGGGATTCTGCGCAGGGAACTGGAAAATCACGGATACGGCGCGAATTTCAGCGTCATTGACCCAGGCGACAGCCTGGCTCTGGTCCGCAGCCTGCTGCGTGAGCGCAATGGCCAGGCAGAAATGGCAGAGGCCATCCAGGCCAGGATCTCCCGGTTCAAGAACGACGGACTCCTCCCGGAAGAAACCATCCCGGGCGACAGGCTGTCCGTGGAGGCCCAGGGAATATATGGCGATTACCAGCGGGCGCTGAAAGCCTGCAATGCCGTCGATCTGGACGATCTCATTTTTCTCCCCGTGCAGATCCTCCAGAAAGATGCGGCTGCTGGGGAGTACTGGCGGGAGCGCCTGCGCCATATACTGGTAGATGAATACCAGGACAGCAATGGCGCCCAGTACCGCTTCCTGCACATACTGCTGCAGAAAAGGCAGAACCTGACGGCTGTCGGGGACGACGACCAGAGCATCTATTCCTGGCGCGGTGCTGCTGCAGACAATCTCCACCATCTCGCGACCGATTTTCCTGACCTCCGGGTCATCAAGCTGGAGCAGAATTACCGTTCCACCGGAAGGATCCTGCGCGCGGCCAACGCCGTGATTGCCCAGAATGCCCACCTGTTCGAAAAACGTCTCTGGAGTGACCTGGGAGAAGGAAATCTGATCCCGGTCTGGCGCTGCGGGGATGGAAACGAAGAGGCAGAACAGATTGCGAGCGCCATTCTTCGGGACCGTTTCCAGCGCAGCGGGGAATACCGGGATTACGCCATCCTCTACCGGAGCAACCACCAGTCACGCCCACTGGAAACGGCCCTGCGTGCCGCGCGGATTCCGTACCAGATATCTGGCGGAATCTCGTTCTTTGACCGGAGCGAAATCAAGGATCTTCTGGCCTATTTCCGGCTCCTGCAGAATCCGGACGATGATCCGGCATTTCTGCGTGCTGTCAACACGCCCCGGCGGGGAATTGGCAGCAGCACCATGGAACGGCTGGGGACGTTTGCGCGGGAACAGGGAATTTCCCTCTTTGCTGCAATCTTTGAGGATGGAACCGGCATCCCTGACCGGACCCGGGATGCCCTGCTGGATTTCGCCCAGTGGATCACTCTCAAGGGGGACGAAATCCGGAAATCCGAGATGATTCCGGCCCTGCGCAGCGTCCCGGAGGAAATAGGCTACTGGAACCACCTGCAGGCGGAAGGAGAAGAACGGGAAGCCAAACGGCGGTGGGAAAACCTGCAGGAGCTCCTCAACTGGATGGAGCGGCTGGCGGGACAGGATGAGGGTCCTGCAGATCTGTCCCAGCTGCTGCAGCAGCTCATGCTCTACAATATGCTGGAACGGGAAGAGGACGAAGACCGCGATGTGGTCAGGCTTTCAACCCTGCATGCCGCAAAAGGACTCGAATTTCCCCAGGTGTTCCTGGTAGGGGTGGAAGAAGGGATGATGCCCCACCGGAACAGTGAAACCCCGGAGCAGATCGAGGAGGAGCGGCGCCTGTTCTATGTGGGCCTGACACGCGCACGCTACCATCTTACCCTGACTTTCTGCAGCAGACGCCAGCGCTATGGCGAGCATACGGCCCCAGAACCTTCCCGGTTCCTGCAGGAAATTCCAGGGGATCTGCTGGACTGGAAAGGCGAGCAGGAGCCACCGGAAATGGAACAGGAAGAGGCCTTCGCCCGCCTAAGGGCCATCCTTGATCGCCAGGAAAACCAGACCGGCTAACGGGCATAGGCCGGATTTCTCCCCCGGGCCCTGCCATATGGCCCAGGAATCCCCACCGGGTTCAGGACCGGTACTGCGGCACCAGCCGCACCTTCCACCTGGCCCCATTTTCCGCCATTCCGTGCGGGGAACCTGCGCCCGCAGGTGGGGGTACGCCAAGCCTGCCGGGCGGACATGGAAAAGGCCAGGCTTGAGGCCTGGCCTTTCCGTGACAGATGCTGCCCGGGAAAATCAGTGGGCAGCAGCCTGGCTCATGGCCTTGACGCGGGCCGACAGGCGGCTTTTGGTCCGTGCCGCAACATTGCGGTGGACAATACCCTTTCCTGCCGTTTTGTCAATAATGGACTCGGCACTGCGCAGGGCGGTGCGGGCCTGCTCCTGGTCGCCATTGCGCACCGCACGCAGAACATGCTTCACGTAGGTGCGCAGGCGGGAGCGCAGGCTGGCGTTATGCAGACGCCGTTTCTGGTTTTGAAGCGCGCGCTTGCGCGCCTGTGCTGAATTTGCCACTCTCTGCTCCTTGCATTCATCCACCCGGAAAAACGGGTAAAACCAAGTCCGCCATTCTGTCCAGGGACTCCCTGTCTGTCAATAGCCTGGATGGGACCAGCGGGCAGCGGAAAACGGGACCGTACTGCCGCGCCCGAAATCCGGCTGCGGCCCCCCGCCCGCCGGCAGGCCAGCAGTAGCCCGACGTTCTGCAAGTGCCATCATGCGGTGGAAATAATAGCGGGAAAGGACAGGATTCCGTACAGCTCCCAGTCCCTCCTCATAGGCCATGCCCAGATCAAAGTCCGCCCTGGCACAGTTCTGCTCCGACGCCATACGGTACCAGTAGAGGGCTTCTTTCCAGCTTTTTTTTACTGTGGTTTCCGTACGGGTAATGGGAGGAGCGTACAGTGTGCCCAGATAGAAAGAGGCCTTGCCCTGTCCGTCCCGGGCAGCCTTCTGCAGAAGCTTCAGGGCACCGGGATTTTTTTCGGCACGGTTCCGGAGATTTTCCCACTCCGTACTGGCGGCGGCAGGAATGGCGGCAACCAGACAGAACAGTACCAGCACTCCTGCTGCGCCAGCGGCGGATTTCATCCAGATGCGTGTTCCCGTGTGCTGTGGAACCGTACCTGGGGCCAGCGTTCCATCGTCAGGTCCAGGTTGACACGGGTAGGAGCCAGATAGGCCAGGCGGCCACCCGCATCCTCGGCCAGATGTTCCTCATGCCGGCGCACAAAATCTTCCAGCATCCGGCTGTCCGGACAGTCAATCCAGCGTGCGGTCTGGATGCTGGCGGGATCAAAAGCGGCTTCGACGGCATATTCACCCCTCAGCCGCTCAGCCACCACATCAAACTGGAGAGTCCCCACCGCACCCAGAATCAGGTCACCGCCACCCAGGGGACGAAAAACCTGGGTGGCTCCCTCTTCTGCCAGCTGCTGCAGCCCTTTCTGCAGCTGTTTTGCCTTGAGGGGATTGCGCAGACGGACCCGGCGAAAAAGTTCAGGAGCAGAGAGTGGCAAATTCAGCACAGGCGCGCAAGCGCGCGCTTCAAAACCAGA
>DAHXMJ010000031.1 GCA_027365525.1 Acidithiobacillus sp. | reverse complement strand
TGCGGTTTTCGCGCTGCGGCGAAAAGGACAATTTCTGGAGCATGGGCGATACGGGGCCCTGCGGGCCCTGCTCCGAAATTTTCTACGACCATGGACCGGACATTCCCGGAGGGCCTCCCGGAAGCCCCGGGGCGGACGGGGACCGGTACATCGAAATCTGGAACCTAGTCTTCATGCAGTTCGACCGTGATCGGCATGGCGCGTTGACCGCTCTGCCTAAGCCGTCCGTGGATACCGGCATGGGGCTTGAGCGCTTGGCTGCGGTGCTGCAGGGCGTCCATAACAACTACGATACCGATCTGTTCCAGCCTCTGATTTCTGCAGCTGCAGCCTTGGCTGGCCTGCGCTATGGAGAAAATCCGGGTCAGGACACCAGCCTCCGGGTACTGGCCGACCACATCCGGGCCTGCAGTTTCCTGATTGCAGATGGTGTGCATCCCGGCAATGACGGGCGCGGCTACGTGCTGCGGCGGATCATCCGCCGCGCCGTGCGTCATGGACGCAAGCTGGGGCTGGACAAACCTTTCTTCCACCTGCTGGTATCGCCTCTGGCCGAAAGCATGGGCGACGCCTATCCGGAACTGCGCCAGTCCCAGGCAGAAATCGTGCGCCAGCTCCAGCGGGAGGAAATCCGCTTCCGCGAAACCCTGGAACGCGGGCTTGAGCTTCTGGACGAATCGGTCGCCTCCCTGTCTCCAGGAACCCCCATCCCGGGTGGGATTATCTTCAGGCTTTCAGACACTTATGGATTTCCGGTGGACCTGACGGCCGATATAGCCCGTGAGCGGGGGCTGGACATGGACATGGACGGCTTCGAATCGGCCTTGCAGGAGCAGCGTGAGCGCTCCCGTGCAGCCTGGGCCGGCAGCGGGGCGATCAGGGCAGAGAAGGTCTATCACGACCTTGCGATGGTACTGCCGGCCACCGAGTTTTTGGGCTATGGTGGCTGCGATGGTGCCGGCCGGGTGCTCGCCCTGGTACGGGACGGGGAGCGGGTAGAACATCTCGCTGCGGGAGAAAAAGGGGCCATCGTTTTAGACCAGACGCCATTCTATGGCGAGTCCGGTGGGCAGGCTGGAGACCGGGGATGGCTCTGGTCTGGCCACGATGTACGCTTCCGGATCGAAGATACCCAGAAACCGGTAGGAAAGCTGCATGTCCACACCGGTGTGGTTGAAAAGGGTACAGTCTCCTGCGGGGATATCGTGCAGGCTGGGGTCGACGCAGAAGCCAGGGCAGCGACAGCCGCGCACCATTCGGCGACTCACCTGCTGCATGCCGTACTGCGCAGCGTCCTCGGCAGCCATGTACAGCAGAAGGGATCCATGGTCACAGCCGACCGCCTGCGCTTTGATTATAGCCACCCTGAGGCACCCAGTCCGGAACAGCTGCGCGAGATTGAATGGGAAGTTAATGCTGCCATCCGTTCCAACGTAGGTGCCGAGACCCGCATCCTGCCCGTGGAAGAGGCCCAGGCGCTTGGCGCAATGGCGCTCTTTGGAGAAAAATACGGAGAAGAAGTGAGGGTAGTGGCCATGGGTAGCCATTCCCTTGAATTCTGCGGTGGTACCCATGTTCGCGCCGTGGGGGAAATTGGCGTATTCCGGATTCTCTCCGAATCGGCTGTGGCCGCCGGTGTACGGCGGATTGAGGCGGTTGCGGGAGGAGCTGCCATCCGCGCCATCCAGACCGACGAAGAGCGGCTTCGTGCTGCGGCCGGGATGCTCCGGGCAACGCCGGCAGAACTTGACCAGCGTCTGGCCCAGACCCTGGAGCGCCTGAGGCAGGTCGAAAAGGCCCTCGAGCAGAGCGGGCGGGAGCGGGCACAGGCCGCAGGAGCCAGTCTGTCTGCAAGGACAGAAGAGATTTCCGGCGCACGGGTTCTGCTCCAGCGACTGGACGGCATGGACGCCAAATCCCTTCGTGACATTCTTGACCGTCTGCGTAGTGAACTCCCTTCTGCGGTGATTGCCCTGGCCGGCGTGGACCAGGGGAAGGTCGCCCTCGTCACCGCCGTCAGCCGGGATCTTGTGGGAAAAGTGCACGCCGGGGAACTGGTCAATGTCATTGCAACGCCCCTGGGTGGCCGGGGGGGTGGCCGTCCGGACATGGCCCAGGCCGGAGCAGGAGATGCCTCCGGACTGGAGACCGCCCTGCAGAACGCCCGGGAATGGCTGGGCGAGCGTCTGGGTTCCTGAATGGGTCCAACAGCACTGACTTGTACTGGGCAACTTTCCTGCCGGACCAGGCCTGTACAAAACAGGTCCTGGCTGCCTGTGCTGGCACTGGCCGTAGCTCTGTTGCTCGGTGTCCGAACCGCCGTGGCTTCGCCAGCACCCTCGCCGGAGCAGATCTGGAACCGGATTCTTCCCAGCCAGCTGACTTATATCCAGATCGGTCATTCTGGACCTGTCATCTATGATTTTCAGGACCCGGACTGTCCTCCATGCCATGCCCTGTACAAGAGTGAAATGCCGTTGGTCCGTGCGCACCGGCTGACCGTGCGCTATGTTCCGGTGGCATTTCTCACGAAGAATAGCGTCCCGGAGGCAGCCGCATGGCTGCAGGCACGGAATCCCCAGCAGGCACTCGAGCGCTTCGAGACCGGGATCGGAGCAGCGCTGCGGAAGCAGAATTTCCAGTCCGTGGCTCAGGTAGTCCCTACCGCACGGATCCTCCAGGCACTCAGGCGCAATCTCCGCGTGATGGAACAGCTGGGCTTCCAGGGGACACCGGCCGTCCTCTACCGTCTCCAAAACGGCAAAATCGGGGCCTTTCCCGGCTATGTTTCGGAGGAGGACCTGGCGGCACGGCTTCCCCGCATGAGATCCTGAATTCCGGTCATCCTGGAAGCCCTAGTCTTCCAGCGTGCTGGTGTCCTGGTTGATTTCCTCGCCGCGGGCACGGGCACGGAGCAGCCGGCGCATAATTTTTCCGGAACGGGTTTTGGGCAGGCTGTCCAGGAAATGGATGTCGTCCGGACGCGCAATTGGGCCAATGAGCTCCGTGACCTGAGCCCGTAGGGCACCTTCGAGGGCATCCCGGTCGTCCCCCTGACGTTCCTGCTTCAGGATGACAAACGCACAGACAGCCTCCCCTCTGATCTCATGGGGAATGCCAACCACAGCGGCTTCGGCAACCGCCGGATGGGCCACCAGGGCGGATTCGATTTCTGCAGTTCCCAGCCTGTGGCCAGATACGTTCAGCACATCGTCTACGCGCCCCATCACCCAGAAATAGCCGTCCGCATCGCGGCGGGCGCTGTCACCAGTCACGTAGCATCTTTTCCCAAACCTGCTCCAGTAGGTCTGTATGTAGCGGTCCGGATCGCCCCAGACTCCCCGCAGCATGCCAGGCCATGGGCGGTCAATGACGAGGTATCCCCCCTGTTCCGGTGTGCCGATCTCCGTGCCAGATTCGTCCAGAATCCGGACCGAAATGCCTGGGAGGGGAAGTGCGCAGGAGCCTGGTCTGTTGGCAGAGACACCGGGCAGGGGAACAATCATGTGGCCGCCCGTTTCAGTCTGCCACCAGGTATCTGCAATCGGGCACCGCCCCCCGCCAATGTTTTCCCGGTACCAGATCCAGGCTTCGGGATTCATCGGTTCGCCCACACTGCCCAGCAGCCGCAGGCTGCCCAGATCGTATCTTGCTGGCCAGTCGTCGCCCATTTTCATGAAGGCACGTACCGCTGTGGGGGCCGTATACAGGACCGAAATGCCGTGCCGTTCCACCATCTGCCAGAAACGGTCCGGATGGGGATACATGGGCGCTCCTTCGTAGAGGAAGACGGTTGCCCCGTTGGCCAGTGGCCCATATACCACATAGCTGTGCCCCGTGATCCAGCCGATGTCGGCCGTACACCAGTATACGTCAGCGGGCTTGAGATCGAAGGACCAGTAGCTGGTCAGGGCTGCCCAAAGCAGATAGCCGGCGGAACTGTGGAGAATTCCCTTGGGTTTTCCCGTGCTTCCCGAGGTATAGAGTATGAAAAGGGGATGCTCGGCCGGAAAGGGCTCTGCAGGACACTGTCTGGACTGTCCCTCAACAGCATCCTCCCAGAAGATGTCCCGTCCTTGCATCATGTCGATGTCGGTTCCTGTCCGGCGCAGTACGATGACCCGCTCTACGGAATGTTCCTGCTCCCGGAGCAGGGCCTGGTCAACATGGCGCTTGAGGGGAACAACCTTTCCGCCACGGAAGGCCCCATCCGCAGTGACCAGCAGCCTGGCGCCCGTGTCTTCCAGGCGGTCTTTCAGTGCCTCGGCAGAAAACCCGCCAAATACCACCGAATGGATGGCGCCTATGCGGGCACAGGCCAGCATGGCCACTACAGCTTCAGGAACCATGGGCATGTAAATGGCCACCCGGTCTCCCATCTGCACGCCCTGATGGCGCAGGGCATTGGCAAACCTGGAAACTTCGCGATGGAGCTGGTCGTACGTCATGGTGCGGACACTGCCATCTTCGCCTTCCCAGAGGATGGCAGCCTTGTGCCGCTGTCCCCCAGTGAGGTGCCGGTCGAGGCAGTTGCTGCTGACGTTCAGCGTGCCATCGGCAAACCAGCGGTAGAATGGAGCATCACGCCCGTCCATCACTGTAGTAAAAGGTTCTGCCCAGTCCAGATGATCCAGCGCCAGATCTCTCCAGTAGCCTTCCGGATCTTCCAAAGCATGGATCTGTAGCCGTTCATATTCTGCGGTACCCAGATTTGCCTGCTCGGCGAATCGGGCCGGAACAGGGAAAATCCGCCGTTCCAGAAGATGGGAGTCAATGGAGGAGGTCATGGGCAATTCCGCGTTTTCGAAGCCGGGGTTATGGTACACCCCACATGGCTGCATACCCAACTAGCGATACCAGAAAATGCTGCTGTTTTCCTGGGGAATCCGGCACAGAGGATGCTTGGGAATGATGCGGGGTGTGTACACCTCCGGGGAACGGCTGGCGGGAACGTCGCAGCGGTAGGTGAAGCCGTTCGTAGCCCCGGTCAGCGCTTCTCCGCGGACCATGAAATGGATTTCAGCTGTTTCTCCGGGTTCGGCACTTTCGGCATAGAGCTGGACGTCTACGGCATCTGGTCCGATGTCATCCAGATAGACATGCATCTGGAAATGGTGGGTTTCTCCATCCGATTCCTGGTGTAGCTCTCCGAAGCGCAGGCTCTGCCAGTGGTCATGGAGACGGGTCTGCCAGGCGGAAATACTGGATCTTGCTTCCGGTCGGCTGCGCTCCTGCAGTATTTCGGCGGCCGGAAGGTACAGGTTGTGGACGTATTCCTGGAGCATCCGGTTGCTGCTGAAGCGGGGCGTAAGCTGGGCCATGCTTTCCCGCATCTTGGATATCCATCCGCAGGGACATCCGTTAGTGTCCCGACCCTGGTAAAAGAGGGGGATCACTTCCTCTTCCAGCTGCCGGTAAAGGGTCCCGGCTTCCTCCCAGTCCCAGGCCGGA
The DNA here is from genome assembly GCA_027365525.1 of Acidithiobacillus sp. GTDB lineage: Bacteria > Pseudomonadota > Gammaproteobacteria > Acidithiobacillales > Acidithiobacillaceae > Igneacidithiobacillus. The sequence continues at coordinate 403 of DAHXMJ010000031.1, read as the reverse complement.
TCACCGTCGTGTTCCTTGCGGTCACCAATGGCCCAGCCGAGTTCCGGCGAATAGGCCTCGGCCCACCATCCATCGAGCTCGGAGAGATTGAGTCCACCGTTCACCAGCACCTTCATTCCACTTGTTCCACTGGCCTCCCAGGGACGGCGGGGCGTGTTGATCCAAAGGTCTACCCCGTGGACCAGCTGTTCAGCAACCAGCATGTCGTAGTCGGCGATAAAGACTATCCGGCCAAAGAGATCTGGATGTTGCCGGATAAACCGGGTCCACTGCTCAATCATCTGCTTGCCTGTCCCATCCTGCGGATGGGCCTTGCCAGCAATGAGCATTTGAACCGGGTAGTGGGGATTGGACAGGATGTGGTACAGGCGGTCCGGATCGGCCAGCAGCAGGTTGGGGCGCT
>DAHXMJ010000030.1 GCA_027365525.1 Acidithiobacillus sp. | reverse complement strand
GGTACCGGCGTACCGCCTTCTGCCTGTTTCAATGCCGCAATGATCTGGCTATCCGTGAATTTCGACTGCTTCATGTAGAACCCCCTCGTATCGAGAAAATTCTACTTCCAATCCCAACTTTTTGCAGGGGGGATTACCAATCAAACGCTTCCTTCAGAAGGGGAGCTATCGAGTGGTGGGCGATGCTTATCGCGAACGCTTCATCAATGGGGGAATTCCGTTCAAGCGCAATTTCGGCGACGACACTTACTATGGCCAAGACTTCATTTTCGAGGCGGAGTCAGGGCAGGTCTTCACGGTTGGGCTGCCATACCCCTTCAAGGATAAGAGTGGCGGAAATTTCCAGAAGGACAAGGCGGACGAGTCTCGCTATACAGGGCAATTGGCAAGGGCGTTCGATCTGATCCGCCATTTGCAGTTTGACCTATACGAAAGCGCGGTCATTCCTGTGGCCCTGGCTCACCGGCATGCTTCCATAAGCTTGGTGCCAGGAGGGATGATGCTTGATCTCTTGACCAAGACCCATCTTGGTAAGTGAGCTTATTGCAGGATTCCTTAATTCGGAGTGGAAGTTTTTTTGTGAGCAGCCATGGTTCTTTACCCTGTTTCCAGCTTGGCCTTGGCTGCGCCATTCATGCCGGGGCTTTCCTTCATTTGACGTTCTGCCAGGGTACCAGTATGCTGCCTCGGTCTGCCGGGGAATGCAGGGAATATGGTCCTGCAGAAGGTCCGTATTTCGGGTGAAACAACGCAGGTTATGCTTTCTATCCCTGGATGTGCTACCCTCCCCCAGCATGTTTTATCAAGAGGCAGATTGCTTCCATACTATGGCGACAAAAACCGGTCCTCTCGCAGTGGTAGGTGGTGAACCCCGTCAGGCCCGGAAGGGAGCAGCGGCAGCTACTGATCCAGGTGCCGGGGTGTGGCTGGTTGGAGTCGCCACCCTTCTTCCTGCCTGATGTCTGGTGCATATCAGGCTCTGGCCCGGCGCTGGCGTCCACAGAATTTTTCCGATTTTGTCGGTCAGGAAAGCACTGTCAGGGCCCTACGGCATTCCCTGGATTCCGGGCGCGTGCATCATGCTCTCCTCTTTACCGGCACTCGGGGGGTCGGAAAAACCACACTGGCCAGGCTGGTAGCCAAATGCCTGAACTGTGAGCGTGGTGTAAGCAGCAGTCCCTGCGGAATCTGCAACGCCTGCCTCTCCATTCCGGCAGGCAGTTTCATGGACCTGCTGGAAGTCGATGCAGCCAGCCGGACCCGTGTGGATGAAACCCGCGAACTGCTGGACAATGTCCAGTATGCCCCATCTGCCGGGCGGTACAAGATATACCTGATCGATGAAGTGCACATGCTGTCTGCGCACAGTTTCAATGCCCTGCTTAAAACCCTGGAAGAACCGCCTGAGCACGTAAAATTCATTTTTGCGACTACAGATCCGCAAAAGATCCCGCCTACAATCCTTTCCCGCTGCCTGCAATTCCAGCTGCGGAGACTCGATCTCCCCCTGATTGAGAGGCGCCTGCAGCAGATCTTGGAAGCTGAAGCTGTGCCGGCAGAACCTGAAGCACTGAAACGGCTGTCGAAGGCAGCCGACGGCAGCCTGCGGGATGCCCTTAGCCTGGCTGACCAGGCGATTGCACAGGGCGGGGGGGAGGTGACTCTTGAGGGAGTCCACCAGATGCTGGGGACTGGCGGTAGTGAGGCCGCCTGGACCCTTGTGGATTCCATGGTCCGGATGGATGCGGGGAAACTGTTTGAGCTTCTGTACAGCCAGATTGCTGTAGGCCATGAGCCCGAGGCCATTCTGGACGCTGTGATTGAGGCCGTACACCAGGCCTGCCTTTCCCGGTGGATCCGTTCGGATACCCTGGAGATACCCCCTTTCGCCGGAGATGGCCTGCTCACCGTGGATCTTCTGACCCTGCAGGCCTGGCATTACATCCTGCTGTCGGCACGGAGAGATTTTTACCTGTATCCCGATTCCCGCATGGCTGTCGAAATGGCGTTTCTCCGTGTCTTTGCTTTCCAGAGCCCGGACGGACCACGAAGTCCGGACGGCTGGAGGGAGCAGGAGCCGCAGGAATCTGCCCCTGTTCCAGAAAACCCGCTGGCGGCCATGACCGGATCTTCCAGACAGACGCCTGCGGAGCCGTCTCCTTCTTGGGAGGACCTGCTGGCCATTCTGGATCTTCCGCCTACGCTTCGCGAGGTGCTACGCCACACCCGGGCATCCCGCTGTGATGCTGAGCGCCTGGAGATTGGAGTGGAGGCAAATTACCGGCCCTATCTGGATGATCCCAGAGCCCAGCGCGGCCTTCTGTCCGCCCTGGAGCGTCACTGGGGGCAGAGGCCAGCTATTGGTCTCCAGACCCTGGTTGAGGGGGAGGGCCCGGGCAGCCTGGCCGCCGAAGCGGCCCGTGAGAAGCGTCTGCTCCAGCAGCAGGCGGAGCAGACGGTGGGGAGCGATGCACGGGTGCTGGAATATATGGAACAGTTCGACGCGAGGATTCTCCGGGTAGAGCTGGAAACACCGGAGGCTGGCGGGCAAGTCTGAATCCGGGGGGGGGCAGCTGTCGCAGGAATATTCACACGAAGGAGAAAAACACATGAAAGGCGGTTTGGGAAATATCATGAAACAGGCCCAGCAGCTGCAGGAACGCCTGCAGAAAACACAGGAAGAACTGGCCCATGTGGAAGTGCAGGGGCGTGCGGGCGGAAATCTGGTAGAAGTGACCATGACCTGCCGCAATGACGTGCGGCGGGTGCACATCGATCCGTCACTTCTCGTGGAAGCGGACCGGGAAATGCTGGAAGACCTGGTGGCTGCCGCAGTAAATGATGCCCTGCGCAACGCTGAGAAAACCAGTGCCGAGCGCCTGTCGGCCATCACTGGCGGGATGAATGTTCCAGGACTGAACCTGCCGTTCTGAACCCATGTCTGCGACTCCCAGTCTCGACCGGCTTACGGCCCTTCTGCGCCGGCTTCCAGGTATTGGTCCCCGTTCCGCCCAGCGGATCGCGTTTGATCTTCTGCTCCGGAAACGTGATCTCATGTTCCAGCTGGCGTCGGCTCTGGCTACCGCCTGTGAGCAGGTAGGCCACTGCCGGCGCTGCAACAATCTCTGCGAGCAGGAGCTCTGCACCATCTGTGGTGCTGGCAGCCGGGACCGGACCCTGCTCTGCGTTGTCGAATCGCCAGCTGATGTAGTGGCGATTGAGGATTCCGGTGTATACGGAGGGGACTATTTTGTCCTGATGGGCCATCTGTCCCCCCTGGACGGGGTTGGCCCGGAGGCCCTGCACCTGGACCTGCTGGAAAAGCGTCTGCAGGAACCCGGGCTGAAAGAAGTCATTTTTGCCACCAACTCCACCCTGGAGGGAGAGGCGACCGCCCAGTTCCTCGCATCAACGATTCCTGTGGGCATTGGGACCAGCCGAATTGCCCGCGGCATTCCTGTGGGTGGGGAACTGGAATATGTGGACCGGAGTACGGTTGGGCGCGCGCTCCTCGGGCGCCGGTCCATAGAAGATTAGACACCTATATTACTCTGTATTGGGGAGCCATAATGAGCGTCACCGCATCTGCATCCACGCCGGGAGGAAGTGTCTTTTTCCTGCTGATGGGTGCCATCCTGGTTTTTGCCATGCACGGGGGCTTTGCGTTTCTTGAGCTGGGCACCGTGCGCCGGCGCAGCCAGGTCAATGCACTGGTAAAGATCCTGAGCGATTTTGGCATTTCTACCATCGTCTATTTCTTTGTTGGCTACCATCTTGCCTACGGCATAAGTTTTTTGGGAGATGTACACAGCCTGACAGCACAGGACCATGGCTTTGCCATGGTGCGTTTCTTTTTTTTGCTTACCTTTGCCGCGGCTGTGCCCGCGATCATTTCCGGTGGCATTGCGGAGCGTGCCCGCTTTGTTCCCCAGTTGATTGCAACGGCGCTTCTGGTCGGACTGGTCTACCCTTTTTACGAAGGGATTGTCTGGAATGGAAACTACGGCATCCAGGCCTGGCTTTCCCAGCATTTTGGCGCGCCTTTCCATGATTTTGCCGGTTCAGTGGTGGTGCATGCGGTAGGGGGCTGGATGGCGCTCATGGCGGTGGCTCTCCTCGGCCCGCGCCGGGGCCGGTATGGCCGGGATGGAAGCATTCACCCGATGCCGCCTTCCAACATTCCGTTTCTTGCCCTGGGGTCCTGGATTCTCATTATTGGCTGGTTTGGTTTCAACGTGATGAGTGCACAGCGTCTTGAGGCGGTTCAGGGCCTGGTAGCGCTAAACTCCTTGATGGCGCTGGTCGGCGGGGTTCTGGCTGCACTGGCCCTTGGGAAGGGGGATCCGGGATTCACCCATAACGGTGCCCTGGCTGGTCTGGTGGCAATCTGCGCCGGGTCCGATATTGTCCAGCCTGTCGGTGCGCTTTTTATTGGGGCTATAGCCGGAGCCATTTTTGTCTATCTTTTTACCTTTGTGCAGCACCGGCTCCGTCTGGACGATGTACTGGGTGTCTGGCCACTCCATGGGATCTGTGGAACATGGGGGGGGATCGCGGCCGGCATTTTTGGATCCCGGGCACTTGGTGGAGCAGGTGGCGTCAGCATGGCATCACAGGTCGCCGGTACGGCCCTGGGTGTTGCCATAGCTGTTCTGGGCAGCTTTCTTGTCTATGGCGCGTTGCGACAGCTTGTCGGAATCCGTATGGAGGAAGAGGCCGAATATCTGGGCCCGGATCTTGCCATCCACCACGTCAGTGCCTATCCCGAGGAAGATATCCAGAAAGTCTGAGTATATGGGCAACAGCGAATGCATTACGCTTGAGTGGAACAGCCTGCCGGATCTTCCGGTCCGGCCCCGCAATGCCCACAAGGGCCAGTTTGGCCACGTGCATGTGGTTGGTGGGGACCCCCGGATGGGGGGTGCCCTTGCCCTTGCCAGCAGGGCTGCCTATGCTGCAGGGGCAGGCTTGGTGACGGCGGTTGGACATCCGGCCGCCAGAATCTATCTGGCGGCCAGCCTTCCGGAGGCGGTCTGGTGGGACTGGCCCGCGCGTTTTGCTGGCCGGCTGCCTGCAGGTTCTGTTCTTGCCGTTGGTCCAGGGCTTGGACAGGGCCTTGCAGCCCATGACATGGTGCAGGAAATTGGACAGCTTCCATTTCCCCAGGTGTGGGATGCTGATGCCCTGAACATCTTGGCCAGACTGGGTGCCGACCTTCTGGTGGGGACGGCAGTGCGGATTTTTACTCCCCATCCGGGAGAGGCAGGGAGACTGCTTGGCGTCCGGGCGTCCATGATTCAGGAGGACCGTGCCGGTGCCATACAAGCCTTGAGGGAGCGTTATGGGGGGGTATGGATCCTGAAGGGAGAGGGCACCCTGGTGCTGGGTGATACCTTTTTCGGCCGATGTCCTTATGGCAATCCCGGAATGGCAAAAGGGGGCACCGGCGATGTGCTTGCCGGGCTGCTGGCCGGACTTCTGGCCTTGGGACTGGAGCCCGGGGCGGCTGCCACCCTGGGGGTGTGCTGTCACGCACGTGCCGGAGATCTGGCTGCCCGCGAGCGGGGAGAAAACAGCATGCTGGCAGGAGACCTGCTGGACAGGCTTCCAGAAGCCCTGCAGGAGAAATCACGGCATTGCCAGTGAATCCGGAAGAATCCGTACTGTGGGAATGGGATCGCCGCCATTTCTGGCATCCCTTTACCCAGATGGCCTGCTGGGGGGACGACGATCCCTGGATTATCAGCCATGCTGAAGGCCACTACCTTTATGACATTCGCGGACGCAGGGCGCTGGATGCCATTGCAAGCCTATGGTGCAACATTCATGGCCATCGTCATCCCCGGCTTGACGCCGCCCTCCAGGAACAGCTGGCCAGGATCGCCCACAGTACTGCACTGGGTGCAAGCCACCCGCCGGGTATTCTTCTTGCCAAGGCACTGGCAGACCGGACTCCGGAACGGTTGCAGCACGTATTTTTTTCCGAAGATGGTGCTGAAGCGGTGGAAATTGCCATCAAAATGGCCGTCCAGTACTGGCACAATCTGGGCCGGCCGGAAAAGCACCTTTTTTTGACCCTTGAGGATGCCTACCACGGAGATACTGTGGGGGCCACATCTGTTGGGGGGTTCCCGCTGTTTCATGGAGTTTATGGCCGCCTGCATTTTGCTGCCAGGCATCTCCCGAGTCCATGGAAACTGTACCAGGAAGCCGCAGAAGATGGACCGGCAGCAGCCTCGCGGTGGTTGGGTGTCCTAGAATCGGTACTCCGCAGTGAAGGACAGCGCTGCGCTGCACTGATTGTTGAAGGAGGAGTCCAGGGAGCGGCTGGCATTCTTCCGTATCCGGCCGGAATTCTGGCCGGTGCCGCGGAACTTTGCCGTCGCCATGGGGTTCTGCTGATCGTGGATGAAGTGGCTACCGGGTTTGGGCGCAGCGGCCGGCTTTTTGCCTGCGAGGAAGAAGGCGTGCAGCCGGATCTCATGGCCCTGGGGAAGGGAATCACCGGAGGTTATCTGCCCCTCGCCGCCACCCTGGCCAGCGAAGAGATTTTCCAGGCCTTCCTGGCCCCGTTTGGGGAGGCGAGGCAGTTCTATTACGGCCATACCTACACCGCCAATCCCCTTGCCTGCGCCGTAGCCCTGGAAAACCTGGCGATTTTTGACAGTACGGGGCTTCTGGATACCCTCCCCGGGAAAATCCGGCATTTCGGGGAGTCCCTGCTCCAGTTTGCCAGCCTGCCTTTTTCTTTCCGCCCGAGATTTTTTGGGCTGATGGCTGCCGTGCCGCTGCGGGATCCCCGTACAGGAACGGCCTACCCGTATGGAGAGCGCAGGGAGTACCAGGTATGCCGCCGTGCCAGGGATGCTGGAGTCTATCTGCGTCCTCTCGGGGATTCCCTTGTGATTGTCCCCCCCCTGTCGGTGACAGCCTGCGAGATAGACTTTATTCTGGGAACTCTCAGGAATGCCATGGCAGAGGAAACCCAAGGATGAAAACCGCAGCAGATTTGATGACCAGAGAAGTTATCAGTGTCCATGAAGATGATCCGGTCCAGGAAATCGGACAGCGTTTTCTTGAGTCTGGGCATCATGGGCTGCCAGTGCTGGATGGCGGTGGGCGGGTTGCCGGAATGGTCACGGAACGCGATCTCATTGACGCGCACCGCCAGGTTCATCTTCCAACGGTAATTTCTCTATTGGACAGCGTCATTCCAGTTTCAGGCATGCACGAATACCGGGAAGAGCTGCGCAAGGCAACGGCGGTAACAGCCGGGCAGCTGGCATCCCGTGATCTTGTTCTGGCCAGACCGGAAGACAGCCTGGACGCCGTGGCGGACAAAATGTTCCGGCATGGTTTCCACGTCCTGCCTGTGGCGGATGGTACAGGGAGGCTTGTTGGCATCATCAGCCGGTCCGATATTCTGAGGGAGCTTGTCCGGACCACATGAGATCCTGGCGCCTTGCCTGTCTGGAAGCTACGCAGGTATGGGGCTCCACCCTGGCTGCCATGGTATCCCCTCCTGCAGTCCTTTTTCTGGAAGGCGGTCTCGGCGCGGGAAAAACTGCCATGGCCCGGGCATTTATCCATGCGTGCGGCCATGCAGGCCCGGTGAGAAGTCCCACGTATACCCTTGTTGAACCCTATGATACGGCAGCCGGGAGAATACTCCATATGGACTTGTACCGGCTGGCAGAAGGCGAGGAACTGGAATACCTGGGGATCCGTGACTATTTTGAGATCCCTGCAGTCTGGCTTGTGGAATGGCCGGAACGGGCCTGGTCCTACCTGCCGGCCCCGGATCTGCGTATCCAGATGGAACTGGAGCCGGATGCCTGCCACAGGGCAGATGTATCCGCGTGCAGCGCACTGGGAGAGGAAATCCTGCACCGGCTGATAGCATCTCTGGAAGGGTGGGGAGCGACCGGGGAATGACCATGCACCGGCGGGTCCGGATCCTGGATGGCCGTCTGGCAGACCAGATCGCGGCAGGGGAGGTGGTCGAGCGTCCAGCATCAGTTTTGAAGGAACTGGTGGAAAACAGCCTGGATGCGGGTGCCGGAAAAATCCATGTGGAGCTTGAAGATGGAGGAACAAGCTTCTTGGCGGTGGAAGATGATGGGCACGGCATCCTCGCGGAGGATTTGCCACTCGCCCTGTCGCGCCATGCAACCAGCAAGATCCAGAATCTTTCCGAGCTTGAGGCCATCCAGAGTTTCGGGTTCCGGGGAGAGGCCCTGCCGGCGATCGCTTCAGTTTCCAGACTGGAGATTATAAGCCGTACCGCAGAAGCCGCGGCAGGCACCGTTCTTCAGGTGGTCGGGGGAAGGCTGCTGAAGCATCTGCCCGCAGCCCGGGCGCCAGGTACGACTGTCCGGGTGCAGGACCTGTTTTTCAATGTCCCCGCACGCCGCAAATTCCTGAAATCCCCGGGAGCAGAGCTGGGCCGCATCCAGAAGGCCTGGAGGCAGATTGCCCTGTCGCAGTTTTTGGTGGCCCTGCACCTGTCCCATGGTGGACGCCCGCTGTCCCATTACCCGTCTGCCCATACCCCTGCCGGGCGGGATTCCCGTGTAGCTGCCATTCTGGGGGAAGAATTTCTCCGCAACGCACTGTTTTTTGACCAGGAACACCTGGGAATGCATCTCTGGGGCTGGATGGCGCTACCAACCTACAGCCGGGCAAGGGCGGATGAGCAGCATTTTTTTATCAATGGCCGTCCGGTCCGCGATGTCAGCCTTTCCCATGCCCTCCGCAGTGCTTATGGAGATGTTCTCTACCATGGGCGCCACCCCGTAGGCATCTGCTATCTGGAACTTCCGCCCGAAGCGGTAGACGTGAATGTACATCCTGCCAAAAGTGAAGTCCGGTTCCGCGACGGGAAGCTGGTGTATGATTTTGTCCGGCACAACCTCGCACGAGTACTGGCGGAAGAAACGCGGCCAACAGTGCCTGCGGCTTCCCTGATCGCAGGGTGGCGTGGCCAGTCCGGGGCGGCCCGGGAACCTGTTTCCCGGGAGGATGTGGTGCGGGTGGATCCCACAGAGGGCCCCTGGTCCGGGGCTAAAGCCGTGGAGATGCCCGGAGAGCATGACCTCCTGCAACCTCCCGAGGAGGTCCGGGACAGAAAAGCGGTTGTAGAAGTTTCCGGGCTGGGCCCGGGGTTTCCGCTGGGCTTTGCCATTGGCCAGGTCCACCAGCGGTTCATCCTGGCCCAGAATGCCCAGGGGCTGGTTCTGGTGGACCAGCACGCTGCCCATGAGCGCATAATTTACGAGCGGCTGAAAAACAGGGGATCCGGAGCGTTCCGGCAGCACCTTCTGGTGCCGGTAACAGTGAGCCTGAACCCGGTCCAGGTGGAACGCCTCAGTGGGCGTGCCGCGCTTCTTTCCGAGGCGGGGCTGGACTGGAGCCTGAGCGGGCCTAGTACCGTCAGTATCCATGCGGGTCCCGCAGATATCCCTCCCGACCGGTATGGACAGCTGCTGGAAGACTGTCTGGAGGAGGAATTCCCATGGGAGCCAGGAAATGAAGACGCCTGGCTGGCAGCCATGGCCTGCCGGGCGGCTGTCAAGGACCATCATGCGCTGACCCTGGAAGACATGAACTCGCTGCTGCGCCAGCTTGAGCAGACGCCCCGGTACAGCCAGTGCAATCATGGACGTCCTACGGTTGTCCAGCTGGACCTCCGGGATCTGGACCGTCTTTTCCTCCGTGGGCGATGATCCCGGCCATTTTTCTTATGGGGCCAACTGCCAGCGGGAAAACCGAGCTGGCCATCCGTCTGGCAGAGCTGCTTCCCGTGTCCCTTGTCAGTGTCGATTCCCTGCTGGTATACCGGCATTTCAATATTGGCGGTGCGAAACCGCCGCCGGGAGTGCTGTCCCGGTATCCCCATGAACTGATTGATATCCGCGAGCCGGATGATCCCTATTCGGCGGGTAATTTCCGGAAGGACGCCCGTGCACTGGTGGATACGGCCCGTGCGGCGGGAAAAATTCCGCTGCTGGTAGGTGGAACCGGACTGTATTTCCGGGCACTGGAGCGGGGAATCGCCGATTTTCCTCCTGCAGCAGAGGAGTTGCGGCTCCGGATTGCCAGGGAAGGGGAAAGCCTTGGATGGCCGGCCCTGCATGCACGGCTGGGTATTCTGGATCCCGGGCGGGCTTCCCGTATCCACCCGCAGGATCGCCAGCGGATCCTGCGGGCACTGGAGCTGAACGGGCTGGGGGTATCTCCGGCAGAAAAGCACTGGTGCGAGGATTTTCCGGGGCCAGTGTGGAAAATTGCCCTCTGCCTTCCCCGCAAACGGCTGCATGCCCGCATAGCCCAGAGGTTCAGACAAATGCTTTCGGAGGGGTTTCCTGACGAAGTGCAGGCACTGCATGCCCGGTACGGGGATGCCGATTTCCCTGCCATGCGGGCGGTCGGCTACCGCCAGCTTTTTGCCTGGGCCCGTGGAAGCACCGGCCTGGAGCAGGCCGGGGAGGAAGCGCTGGCTGCTACACGGCAGCTGGCAAAGCGCCAGGAGACCTGGCTTCGCGCGGAAACCCTGGATTGGCGTATTGATCCAGAAGCAGATGGTGCTTTCCAGGCACTGTGGTCCTGGCTGCGGGTGCGGCTGCAGGAAACCTGTCCGGAGAAATCCTTTCCAGACGAGAAATAGCCCTCGAGGGTATTTACAGGCCGGAGCCGTCAAGCACAGGACAGTGGGCCCGCAGGCTGTGGTTTTTCGGGGAAAAGTAATGTCCGTGCGCCTGGTACCCCATGGTCCAGACTGGCGTGGCCATTCTCCGATAATCCCAAACCTCCCTTCTGTTTCATATGCTACTGGAAGTGCCTGGAAATTGCCGCAGCATCCGGGTGATGGTAGGCTATGAGCATTTGTTTCTGACTTTCATCCATTCGAGGAATCTATGGCCGTTGAGCGCACCCTTTCGATCATCAAGCCGGACGCCGTGCAGAAAAATGCTGTCGGCGCCATCCTGTCCCGTTTCGAGACGGCAGGACTGCGGATTGTGGCTGCCCGGATGATACACCTGAGTGCCGAGGATGCGGGGGGCTTTTATGCGGTGCACAGGGCCCGCCCGTTTTATGGGGAACTCTGCGCATTCATGAGCAGTGGGCCGGTTCTTGTCAGTGTGCTGGAAGGGGAAAATGCCATTGCCAGAAATCGTGAGCTGATGGGTGCTACCAATCCCAAGGATGCGGCTCCGGGAACCATCCGTGCCGATTTTGCCGACAGCATTGATGCCAATGCCGTCCACGGCTCCGACAGCCCAGAAACGGCGTCCTGGGAAATTTCCTACTTTTTCTCCCAGAGGGAGCTGTGTCCCCGCCAATGACCATGGGTGTTGGTGCTGCTTCCCCCTCTGAAATGTGCCTTCCACACCTTCTGGGGCTCGATCGGTCCGGACTGGAGTCGCTCTTGGACGGCTGGGGAGAATCCCGCTTTCGGGCAGCACAGATTCTCCAGTGGATACATGCCCGCCAGGTGACGGATTTTGCCGCAATGACGAATATCGGCAAGGCACTGCGTGCGAGGCTTCTGGAAGAAACTTCCCTGCAGGAGCCCGAAATTGTTGCCGACCATCTGGCGGTGGATGGTACCCGGAAATGGGTGCTCAGGCTGCCGGATGGCAATGCCATCGAAACGGTCTTTATTCCAGAAGAAGACCGGGGGACGCTCTGTATTTCCTCCCAGGTGGGGTGTTCGCTGGCCTGCAGCTTCTGCGCTACTGGTGCCCAGGGACTGAGCCGCAATCTTGAAACCCATGAAATCATTTCGCAGATCCGGATTGTCCGCAGGACTCTCGGTCTTGATGCCGTTAGCAATGTGGTATTCATGGGAATGGGGGAGCCCCTGCTCAATCTCCGCCAGGTGCTCCCGGCCATCCGGCTTCTTCTGGATGATTATGCGTATGGCCTGAGTGCACGGCGGGTGACGGTAAGCACTGCTGGCGTTCTTCCGGGGTTGGCCCAGCTCGGCCGGGAAACGCCGGTGAATCTGGCCATCAGTCTCCACGCCACCCGTGACGAGATCCGCAACGAGCTGGTGCCGGTTAATCGCCATTATCCCATTGCCGAGCTTCTGGCAGTCTGCCGTAATTATCCTCTTCCCCCGCGGCGCCGCATTACGTTCGAATACGTCATGCTGGACGGGATCAATGACGCGGATGCACATGCCCGGGAGCTGGTGCGGATTCTTCAGGGCATCCCCGCTCTGGTAAACCTGATTCCATTCAATCCATTTCCGGGTTCCGGGTATCGCCGCTCGTCTTCCGGGAGAATTGATGCTTTCCGCAACATTGTCCTCGGCTCAGGGCTGATGACCGTTACGCGAAAGACGCGGGGAGAAGATATTGCAGCCGCATGTGGCCAACTAGCAGGTCAGGTCCAGAAAGGGCGGCGGAGTTTTCCGCTTCGGCCTGCATGATCCCGGGAGCCTAGAACGATGGCGAGACCGGCCATTCAGCGGCGGGGACACCTGCACCTCTTTTTGCCCCTTTTTTTTCTGGCCAGTGGTTTTCTTGGCGGATGCGGGCTTTTCGGGGGAGACTCTTCCAGCCTTACGCCTGCCCAGGAGGCAGCGCGGGAGGCGCGCCGGGCTGGGGCAGCGGCAGACCAGTATGGTCTGCATTCCAGTCCCGTCGACAAGGTAGGGATCTACACGGCACTCGCAACTGCCTACCTTCAGGGTGGGCATCCGCGGCAGTGTATCCGGGAGCTCCAGATTGCCCTGCGTCAAAATGGCAATCATGCCTCTGCCTATGATGTTCTGGGACTGGCTTACGAGTCCTTGGGAAAGATGGGGCTCGCGGAATCCGCTTTCAGGCACGCCCTTGCCGACAGTCCCGGGAATCCTCAGATTCTGAACAATTATGGGGCATTTCTGCTCCATAAAAAGGACTACCCTTCCGCGGTACGGGAACTGCGCAAGGCGACGGCCGATCCCCTCTACGCAACTCCGCAGTTTGCTTGGACCAATCTGGCGCTGGCGTACCGCAGCATGAAAAAAGAAACGCAAGCCGTAGCTGCCCTGCAGCGTGCGCTGTATTTCCAGCCCGGGTACCCGCCCGCCCTGATCCTGTGGGCGGAGATGGAATACCGGCACGGAGATCTGGCGTCGGCACATGGCCATCTCCAGGAAGCGCTGGCACAGCAGCCTGATGACCCCCAGGCTCTCCTGCTGGCCGGGAAAGTGGCCTTTGCGCTGGGAAAACGCCATGCGGCAAAAGGCTACTGGCAGCGCTGTGTCCAAGCTGCACCATACTCGCCGCCAGGAAAAGAAGCACAGAAACTGCTTCTGGAACCGGGAGACAGATGATGGATTCTGGTTCGTCCCCCAGGCAGGAGGGTGCTGCACCAGGGGAGCTGCGTGCAGAACGCGAAAAACGGGGCTGGACTTTGGCTGAGGCTGCCGGGCGGCTGCGGATATCGCCAGCACAGCTGCAGGCCCTGGAGGAGGACCGCTACGCTGATCTTCCCGGGCCTACGTTCGTGCGTGGTTATCTGAGGAACTATGCCCGGCTTCTTGCATTGGATCCAGAGGCTGTTCTGCAGGCCTATGCCCGCATGAGTGGCGAAGGTGGCCGGCAGCCGACCCAACATGTTCTGCCTCCGACGGAAGGTCCACTCCTTGACTACAGCCGCAGGACGCTGTTTGTTTCCGCAGTGTCGGTCCTGCTGCTGATCGGACTCGCCTGGTGGCTCTGGGGCAGTTCGCGGGAGTCTTCCCGGCACGAGGGGAATGCTCCGCACTCCAGTGCTGCCAGTGCGCCGGCGGTATCTGCCCCAGAGCCGGCAGCCCGGCCCGCTCCAGGAGTACCGGAACCGGCCGGGGCGGTCCAGGTCCATCCTCCTGCCGTCAGCGGCCCATCCGTTACAGCCGCGACGGCGTCTGCGCAGCCATCACCCGGGCTGGAATTCCGCTTTTCAGGAACCTGCTGGGTTCAGGTGAGGGATGCCACTGGCAGGATCCTTCTTTCCGGGCTTGGAAAGGCAGGAGAAAAAATGCGGGCAGGTCTTGGAACCCCTCCATACCGGGTGCTGGTAGGGAAGGCCAGTGCCGTACGCGTCTACTACGAAGGCCAGCCTGTCCAGCTGCCAGGGAATCCTTTTGGAGTGGTGCGGCTTGAGATCGGTACACCTGTCCACGGACCTGTGTCAGGAACGGCCCCCAAAAATGGTGGGGCACAGGCGGGGCTGCCAGTCCCCGGAAGTCCCGTGCTGACTCCAGGGCTGGATTCTTCTGTAGCCCGCACGCTATCCTCTCCGACTTCCGGGAATCGCCCAGTGGCCCCAGTTCCTGCCGGGGCTGCCGTAAAATCCGGGTTGGCGTCCAGTCCTACAGCCAGTGAGGTTTCCTAATGAACCATAAATCGCCCATTCGCCGCCGCAGGAGCCGGCAGATCCATGTTGGCAAGGTTGCCATCGGTGGTGATGCTCCAATCAGTGTCCAGAGCATGACCAATACGGAGACCCGGGATGTTGCTGCGACGGTGGCGCAAATCCGCCGGCTAGAGGCTGTAGGAGCGGATATCGTCCGCGTATCCGTACCCAGCATGGAAGCAGCCGAGGCGTTCAAGGCGATCCGGCAGCAGGTCGAAGTCCCACTGGTTGCCGATATCCATTTCGACCACCGTATCGCCCTCCAGGTAATGCAGGATGGAGTAGATGGACTGCGCATCAATCCGGGCAACATTGGTTCAACAGAAAAAACCCGGCTGGTCGTGGAAATGGCGAAAGACCGGGGTATCCCAATCCGCATCGGTGTCAATGCCGGTTCTCTGGAAAAGGATCTCCAGGAAAAATATGGTGAACCTACGCCAGAGGCTCTGGTAGAGTCGGCCCTGCGCCATGTCGCCATTCTGGATGAACTGGATTTTCATGACGTGAAGATCAGTGTTAAAGCCTCAGACGTTTTTCTGGCCGTGGAAGCCTACCGGCTCCTGGCACAGAAGGTGGACTACCCCCTGCACTTGGGCATTACGGAAGCTGGAGGGTTGCGCTCGGGTACTGTCAAGTCGTCCATTGGCTTGGGTCTTCTGCTGAACGAAGGTATTGGTGATACCATCCGAATTTCCCTGGCGGCTGATCCGGTGGAAGAAATCCGTGTGGGTTTTGATATCCTGAAAAGCCTGCACCTCCGCCAGAAAGGCATCAACCTGATTGCCTGCCCGTCCTGCTCCCGGCAGGAGTTTGATGTGATAAGTACAATAAATGCGCTCGAGTCGAGGCTGGAAGATATTCTGGAACCCATGGATGTCTCGGTCATTGGATGCGTGGTGAACGGCATTGGTGAAGCGAAAGAGGCAGACATCGGGCTTGCCGGTGGAGACAGGCGCAGCATCCTGTATTACCGCGGCAAACAGGTAGACCGAGTAGAAAACCAGGATATTGTGGATGTCCTCGAAAAACGCATCCGGACCGAGATAGCGGAGCGATTTGCTTCACGGAAGCCCCTCTAGGGCGGAGAGCGGATTTGGCAAAACCGGTTCTGCAGGCAGTCCGGGGAATGAACGATCTTTTCCCCGAAGATACGTTTTCTTGGCAACTGCTGGAGGAGCAGTTCCGGGAAGTGCTCGCGTGCTATGATGTCGGTGAGATCCGTGTGCCCCTTGTCGAGCACACCGACCTTTTTGCCCGGGCCATAGGCGATGTTACGGATATTGTCCAGAAGGAAATGTATACCTTTCCAGACCGCAATGGCGAATCCCTGACGCTGCGTCCCGAGGGTACGGCAGGGGTAGTCCGTGCCCTTGTCGAGCATGGAAGCCTGCGGGGAAAAACGCCACGGGTGTATTATATGGGGCCGATGTTCCGCCATGAACGGCCGCAGAAAGGGCGTTACCGCCAGTTCCACCAGCTGGGCGTGGAATATTTGGGAATGGGGCAGGCTGCTGCGGATGCAGAAATCATCGCCCTTTCCGCACGCCTCCTCAAAAGTGCATCGGTTTCGGCAGACCTGCAGATCAACTCACTGGGAACCCCGGCATCCAGGGCCAGTTACCGGGAAATTCTTCTTGCCTACCTGCGCCCGCAGGCAGAGAGCCTGTGCGCTGACTGCCAGTCACGTCTTGAGAGGAATCCTCTGAGAGTACTGGACTGCAAGGTGGAAAACTGCCAGCAGATTTCCACCGGGGCGCCACGGCTCTCTGACCATCTCGATCCGGAGTCAGAACAGCATTTTCTGCAGCTTCAGCATCTTCTGGATGCCCTGCAAATCCCCTACACCGTTAATCCGGCGCTGGTTCGGGGGCTTGACTACTATCACCGGACCGTCTTTGAGTGGGTCACGGGCGCTTTGGGATCCCAGGGGACTGTTCTTGCCGGTGGCCGGTATGACGGGCTGGTAGCCCAGCTTGGAGGACCGGATACCCCTGCCATCGGTTTTGCGCTGGGCATGGAACGTCTTCTTGCCCTGCAGGCCCTGCAGAATGGCATGGCTCCACTGCCGGTCCCAGACCTCTTTATGGGCGCACTGGAGGAAGAATCGGTGGCCTCCCTGCTGCAGATGGCGGAAGATCTCCGTAGCCGCGGAGTGCGTACGGTTACTGCCGGGCCGGCTGGTTTCCGGGCCCTGCTCCGTCAGGCAGAACGCTCCGCATCCCGTTATCAGGTGCTGCTGGGGAGGTCGCAGCTGCAGGGGGATACCGTTTTACTGAAAGAACAGCTGGGTAACCGGCAATGGGAGGGACCCTGGCGGGATCTGCCCTCCGGTCTGGCAGCCCTTGGCGTTGATTTCCCTAACGCCTGACCCCATACTGGCAGCCTTTCCCCCATATACAGATCCTATATCGTGACAGGTTTGCCGTCCCTAGATTTTATGCAGCGCAACCGGAAAACGGCCATTTATCTGGCTGTCGCCGTTCTTGTGGTCTTTCTGGCTTTTTTTGGCTACAAAAAATACCAGCAGCATCTGATGCAGCGTGCCGCCGTAGTGTACAGCGAACTTGGAAGCAGTATGGCGTCCGGGGCGAGCAGTGAGGCCCGTGCCAGTGCGGAAACGCTTGTCCACCGGTATGGTTCGACACCTTACGCCAGTCTCGCGCGTTTTTTTCTGGCTAGAATGGACATGGAAGACCACAAGACTGCGGCTGCGCAGTCACAGCTTTCCAGTTTGGCCCATGGTGCAGGACTTCCGGAAGGCATGCGTCCTATCGCGCGTATTGCGCTGGCCCAGCTGGATCTGGAAGAGGGAAAGGCAGGAGAGGTTCTGACGCTGCTCCATGGACAGAACACTGCCTATGCGACGCTTGAATGGGAACTGCTCGGGGATGCGGAGGTGGCGCTGCGGCAGCCGGAGGAGGCGCGCAATGACTATAAGCGTGCACAGGCGGTTCTGCCTGCAGCAGACCCTTACCGGGCCTATCTGCAGTTGAAACTTGCCAATATCGGAGTGGGTCCATGAGCTGCAGGTCACAGATTTTCCTTTCTTTTTCCCGTGCGGCTGCCGTGGGCATTGTGGTGGCGGCCCTTGGGGGGTGTGGCATTGCTGGATGGTTTTCCCCGGGCCCGGAACAGTCGGCTGTTCCACCCCTGGCAAAGGGGGAAAAACAGGTTTCCATTGAGAAGGCTTGGCAGGCGCGGCTGTATGGGAACTGGCGCATGGAACCATACAACATGACGCAGATCCAAGTGACTTCCCACACCCTCCTGCTGTCGGACAATGGAGACCGGCTCATCAGCTTGGGGCCAACAGGCCGGCAGCGCTGGATGCGGAGTCTGGACGGGAAATCTGCGCGTGGGCCTGCCGTGTCGGGCGGAGTTGCCTACATCGGTACCGACTCCGGGAAGATGTATGCTCTCAAGGCTGCGAATGGCCATGTGCTCTGGAAAAAAGAACTGGATTCCGAAATTCTGAGTGTGCCCGTGGTGGCCAAAGGCCATGTGCTGGTCCAGCTGGCCAACGGCCACCTGCTGTCCATGGATGCCGGGACCGGTGCGGTGCAATGGACTTTTTCAATGACCCAGCCCACCCTGGTCCTGCGTACTGCAGCGGCCCCTCTGGTAAAGGATGGCATTGTTTATGCCGGTTTTGCCGATGGACACCTGGCAGCTCTTGGGCTGCAAAGTGGGGCCGAACTGTGGAGAACGACTGTCGCCCTTCCTCACGGAAATAATGAACTGGCCAGGATGGTGGATGTTGCAGCAACCCCGATAGCATACCGGGACAGTGTCATTGCTGCTTCCTATCAGGGCAGCCTTGCCGCGTTTGGGCTGCAGGGGGGTGCCCAGAGATGGTCGATTCCGATGTCGGTCGTACTTACTCCCCTCCTAGTGGGCGAACATCTTTATGTGGCCGAGGCGGATGGCAAAATCGCGGCTGTAGATCCCCGCTCTGGAGTGGTCCTGTGGCAGAACGACCGGCTCAGGGGAAAGAATCTCGGCGGTTTTACCTTCTGTGACGGTGATCTGGTGGCAACGGATACGGCCGGGTATGTTTATGTTCTTGACCCCAACAGTGGACACCGTATCGGCCAGAGGCAGATTTCGTCCAGCGGGATAGAGAGCCAGCCAGCCTGCACGAATACCCACCACATTCTGGTGATGGACGCTGCAGGGACCCTGTACCAGCTGAACCTGCTCCGGCACTGATCCTAAATGACGGCTGTCATCGCCCTGGTTGGCCGACCAAATGTAGGCAAGTCAACGCTTTTCAACCGCCTGACCCGCACCCGGGAGGCCCTTGTGGCCGATTTCCCGGGACTGACCAGGGACCGCCATTATGGAATGGCCAGTGCGGAAGGCAGGGACTTTATTGTGGTAGATACCGGGGGCTTTGAGCCGGAAGAGCGGGAAGGACTGGTAGCCGCCATGGCGGACCAGACCCGCCAGGCAATTGCCGAATCCGATGCCGTCTTTTTTCTCGTAGATGCGAAATCCGGCCTTTCAGCACAGGACGAAGAGATTGCGTCAGAACTGCGCCGTAGCGGCAAGCCGGTCTTTCTGGTAATCAACAAAATGGATGTGCGCCATGCCGTGGCAGAGCTTCCAGAATTTCACCGGCTGGGAATGGGGCACCCTCATACGGTTTCTGCAGCCCATGGCCATGGCGTACAGGCCCTGCTGGAGGCGCTGGTTTCCGGCCTGCCGGAAGAAGAGCCAGCTCCGGAATCTTCCGGAAAAGAGAAAGCTCCACGCATAGCCGTACTCGGGCGGCCCAACGTGGGAAAGTCCACACTGGTTAATGCCATGCTTGGCGAGAAGAGGGTAATCGTATTTGATGCGCCCGGCACGACACGGGACAGCATCCGGATTCCCTATGAACGTCAGGGAAAATCCTACGTGATGATCGACACGGCGGGAGTCCGGAAACGTGCCCGGGTTGGCGAGGGTCTCGAAAAGCTTGGAGTCCTGAAGACGCTGGCTGCCCTCCGGGAAGCAGATGTGGTGCTTATGGTCATGGATGCACGGGAGGGTGTGTCGGATCAGGACGCCCATCTGGTTGGTGTGGCGGCCGATCTGGGCCGTCCCATCGTCCTAGTGGTGAACAAGTGGGATGGCCTGGATCTGCCACAGAAAAAGGCGGTCCGCGAGGCCTTGGAGAGGCGGCTGGCATTTATTGCCCACGCGCCAGTTTACACCATCTCCGCATTGCACGGGACTGGAGTGGGTGATCTCTACAAAAGTATTGACCGGCTGTGGCGTGACAGCCACCGCCATTTCTCTACGGGAGAGCTGAACCGGCTGCTTCAGGAAATTTTGGCGGCCCATCAGCCACCCCTTGTCGCTGGGCGCCGCATCAAGCTCCGCTACTGCCACCAGGGGGGAGAAAATCCAGTCACGCTGGTTTTTCACGGCAACCAGCTTGACCGTCTCCCGGGCAGCTACAAGCGTTATCTTGAATCTGCCTTCCGCAAGGGGCTGGGGCTGGAATCTGTCCCCCTGCGCCTCCTGTTCCGCCAGGGAGAAAATCCCTATGCCCAGGGGAAGAGCTGAATGGCCCTGCAGGCCCGTTCAGCCCGCTGGCTCTGGCTGGCCATGAGCGTGATCCTGTTCGCCTGCATCCTGTGGCTCAACCATTCCCTGCCTGCTGCCCGGTTCAATACCTACCAGTGGGTGCTGGCGGCGGAATATGCGGTGTGGGCAACCGCAGCCCTTGGGACTACGGCCCGTTTCTGGCCTGCCGGGAATCCCCATTACTGGCGTCCCGTGACCATTTTTCTGGGTGCCATCCTTTCTGCAGCTGACTTTTTTTCGGCGTCTGGGCTGGCCGGACAGATGCGGATTGACGCGTGGATGACAGCACTGATCGGCATTGCGGCCGTCACTATCGTTGCCCGTTTTGTCCCCCGCTCTTTGGCCCTTTTCTGGTATGGGCAGGAGACTGGTAATGGAAATCGTACTGATCCGTCACGCTGAAGCTGAAGATCCGGTTCCGGAAACGGGGGACTTTAACCGCCCCCTGACCCGGCAGGGCCAGAGGGACGCGCTCGCCCTGTCGCTCCTGCTTCCGGATCTTCTACGAAAGCCCCTGGTGCTCTGGTTCAGCCCCCTGCTGCGCGCACGCCAGACAGCAGAATATCTTGTCCCTTCCCTGTTTCCCGTGGAGGCGCGATCCTGTGACGCCATCGCGGAGGGAGATCTGCTGGCCCTGCAGCAGAAATGGAAATCCCTTGCTGCCGAAACCCTCGTCCTGGTAGGACACCAACCCCATATGGGGCAATGGATCCGTGAGCTGTCCGGTGTGGACCTGCCAGTATCCAAGGCCAGCTGCACGATTCTCCGGGAACGCCCTGGAAAGGAAAAGTGCCAGTTTCTCTGGCATGCCCGGCCAGAGATGGTTGCCAGAATGGCAGGTGGCGAAGAATCCGCCGCCCATGGGGATCACGGCCGTATGCTATAGTTACGCATCAGGTGATTGGATGCCTGGTGACGCTCGATGAAAGAGGGAGTTTGACCATGCCTGAAAACCAAGTCCCCGATCTGGTTATTGTTCTGATCACCGGCCCCGAAAACCCCAAGCGTCTGCCATCTGCCTTTTTTCTCGCCGCAACGGCAGCAGCAGGCGAGCAGAAGGTAGTGATGTATTTTACAGGCCCTGCCACCGAACTTCTGGGAAAGGGGAAGGCGGAAAGCATTTTTCCCATGGTGGGTGGGAAAAGCGTAGCCGAGTTCATGAAGCTGGCTGAAGACAATGGGGTACAGTTTATCGGCTGTCTACAGTCTCTGGAGCTCAATGGAATGACCCGTGACGATCTCGCCAAGGACATGCCCCTGCTAAACCCCAGTGCAGCGCTGCCGACCCTTGGTGCAGCCGGACGCGTACTGACCTGGTAATTTCCTGCCCACGGCATCTGAACGTGTGGCCGGAACCACCGGATGGCAGGTGGTTCCGGGCTTCCGTCTGCAACCGGGAACAGCTCCGGATGCCTGTCATAAAAATGCAATAAAAAATTCATGATAGAGTCACGAACTTCTGGTAGGTTTCTGGCCTGAGGTAGAGGATTGGGCTGGATCTACCCTGGGGCTATCTCAAAGACAGAGTTATCTGCATTGGCCATCTTCGGAGGTTTTATGTTGCTTTATTCCAAGAAAGCTTTTTCCCGTGCGGTGAAGGGAGCCGCTCTTGTTTCCCTTCTGGGGATGGGAACCGCCATTTCCATGCCGGCTTCTGCTGCCCCGGCGGTCAGCCTGCTGGAGACCGGATCAACCCTGCTGTACCCCCTTTTCAATCTGTGGGTACCTGTTTACACCAAGCGGCACTCCAACATAAAAATCACAACGCAGGGAACTGGCAGCGGCACGGGTATTGCCCAGGCCATTTCCGGCGTGGCCCAGATTGGCGCCTCCGATGCCTATATGGCCAATGCCCAGGTGAAAATGCATCCTGACATGCTGAACATTCCGCTGGCCATTTCCATACAGATGATCAACTACAATCTTCCTGGCCTGAACAACCGGCATCTCAATCTCTCCGGGTCCGTTCTTGCCGGGATCTACTCTGGCAAAATCACCAGCTGGAATGATCCCCAGATTGCTAGGCTGAATCCGGGCGTGAAACTCCCCAATCACAGGATTGTTCCGGTCCACCGTACAGATGGTTCCGGCGATACCTTCATTTTTACCACCTACCTTTCTGATACGACCCCGGATTGGGCCAAGAATATCGGTTACAGCACAACGGTGAGCTGGCCCAATGTCCAGGGCGGAATTGGAGCTGTTGGCAATCCCGGGATGGTTCAGGCCCTGAAGACAACGCCCTACGGAGTAGCGTATATCGGAATCAGCTGGAAGAAACCGGTTGACAAGGCCGGTCTTGGTACAGCCATGCTGCAGAATCGCGCCGGGAAATTTGTCCTTCCCACAGTGGAAACGGCCAAGGCAGCCGCGGCACAGATGGTGTCCAAGACTCCTGCTGACGAGCGCATCAGTCTGGTCTACGCACCCGGCGCAAATTCCTACCCCATCATCAACTATGAATACGCCATTGTGAAGAAGGATCAGCCCAACGCCCAGACTGCCGATGCCATGCGGGAGTTCCTGAACTGGGCCCTTGATGCAAGGGGCGGAAATGCACCCCACTTCATGAAGGCCGTCAATTTTGTCCCTCTGCCAGGCAGTGCTGTGACACTGTCCAGAAAGCAAATTGCGATGATCAAGTAAGAAACGCCAGATTGGGAGAGAGGTGGCCTTTCAGGCCATTCCTCTGCCAGAGGCTGAAAATGTCCGCGGGTCTTTGCTGTATTGGCCCCGCGGATTTATTATTTGCGGAGATGCCATCGGAAAGGACCCTGCATGAAATTACCGCTATTCCGGATTGGTCTGGTAACTACCGCAAGTTTCCTGCCCCTCTCCCTTCTGCTTCTGGTACTCTTTCTGGTGGTTTATTCCTCGCCCGCAATCCATTACAACGGGATCCATTTTCTCTGGACAAACAACTGGAATCTGGGGAATTTGTACGGAAATCCGGTAACGGTCCATGGACAGGAAGTCATGCCTGGCGCCCGTTACGGTATCTGGTTTCTGGTAGTGGGTACCCTCGCCAGCGCGCTGCTGTCGCTGCTGTTTGCACTCCCGACAGCGGTTGGAACCGCCTATTTTCTGGCAGAATCCCTGCCCAAAGTTCTGTCCGGACCCCTGACGTTTCTGGTGGATCTTCTGGCCGCCATTCCCAGTGTGGTTTTTGGCCTGTGGGGGTATGCCCTCCTGATCCCATTTCTGGGGACATCCGTGTTTCCCTGGATGGCGAAACACCTGGATTTTATCCCGTTTCTGGGGGGAAACCCGGGAAGCGGGTATGGTCTTCTGACATCGGCGATTGTTCTGGCTTTTATGATCATCCCGCTGATTTCAGCCACCGTGAGGGAGTCGATCAGCGCGACGGAATCCACGCTCAAGGAGGCCGGCCTGGCTCTTGGCCTGAGCCGTCTGGAAGTATTCTGGCACATCGTCCTTCCCAAGCTGCGCACAACCGTCATCGGGGTTTCCATTCTTGCCCTGGGGCGTGCCCTTGGGGAAACTATGGCGGTAGTCATGGTGAGTGGCAATGCCCTTAACTATCTGCCCAGAAACATCTATACGCCTATTTCCACCATGGCAGCCTTCATTGTTTCCCAGCTGGAGAGCGCCCTTCAGGATCCCACCAACATGGCGGTTGAGGCATTGGCGGAAATCGCACTCGTGCTCCTCCTGCTTTCTGTGGTGGTGAATCTGCTGGCAAGGATGATCCTGTGGCTGGCCCAGGCACGCACATGAGCACAGAAAGGACCGCCATGGAAAACCCGTCTGTACTACCGGTACGCCGGCTGCGCCTGTCAGTCAGGCGCAGGCTGTTCCGTGTAGCCGGTTCAGTTTTTGTGGTAGCTAGCTTTGCGGTAGTGGCCTTGGCCTTCCTGTCCATTATCGGAGATGTTTTCTACAAGGCACTTCCTGGCCTCAATGTACGGCTGCTCACCGAAACCAGTACCGGTATAGGGGGGGGGCTGAAGAACGCCATTGAGGGCACTCTGGTCCTGTCGCTGGGATCGCTGCTGGTTAGCACACCCATAGGAATTGCGGCCGGCATCTATCTCAACGAGTTTGGCAGCAGTGCAGGGGGAAAAGTCCTCCGCTTTCTCTCCGACATTCTTGTTGGAGTGCCGTCTATTGTGCTGGGTTATGTGGGGTACATTACCATGGTGGTGTACCTTGGCTGGCAGTTTTCCGTAGCGGCAGGCATCATCACGCTGGGCATCATGCTTCTGCCCTATATCGCACGGACCACGGAACTGGCCCTGAACAATATCCCCCAGGCAGTGCGGGAGGCTGGATTTGGAATTGGGGCTGGGGAAGGAACCGTCATTTTGCGCATCCTGTTGCCTGGTGCGCTGCCAGCAGTGATGACGGGGATGTCCTATGCCCTGGCCCTGTCCATGGGGGAAACCGCCCCGCTGATCTATACGGCCGGATGGTCCGACTACATGTGGAACGGCCAGTTCACGAAAGAGCCCATAGGATATCTTACCTACGTGATCTGGACATTTATCAATGAGCCGTTCCGAGAAGCGCACATCCTCGCTTTCAGTGCCGCTTTCCTGATCACCCTGGTCATTCTGCTGCTGATTCTTGGTGGACGGTGGATCATGGTCCGCCGCCTGCGGCGCATGGGAGCATACCGCTGAACCCCGCCTCTGCGCGGGTCAAAGTCAGGGGAGCGGGTGCCCCGCATTGCCAAGCATCTCCGTCAGGGCAATCAGCGGCAGTCCCATCAGGGCGGTCGGATCTCCCCCATCCATGCCGCTTGCCAGCGTGATTCCCAAACCTTCAGACCGAAAGCTTCCTGCACAGTCGAACGGGAGGTCACGCTCAATATAGCGCATGATCTGCTCCGGAGTCAGGGGACGGAGATGGACGCGGAAAGGGATGCACCGGCATTCTTCAAACCCGGGTGCCAGAAGGACCAGTCCGTTTAGAAAATCGACCGGTTTCCCCTGCATCTGGAGCAGCTGGGCAGCCGCTTTTTCCCGGTCTCCTGGCTTGCACAGGACGGCCCCTTCGCAGACGGCGACCTGGTCGGCTCCAATCACCCAGGCATCTGGATGTTCCCGCGCTATGGCGGCCGCCTTTTCCCCGGCGAGCCGGCATGTCAGGGCATCTGGAGATTCGCCTGCGCGACGGCTTTCATCTATGCCAGGAGACATCACCTCAAAGGGAATCTGGAGGCGTGTGAGAAGTTCCCTGCGATAGGGGCTGGAGGATGCTAGGACCAGCCTGTTCGGAGCGTCGGGCATTGCGCTATCCGGTATTCCGCTGCCCGGCCGCGATGGCGTTGATACTGCGCAGAAGGGGATCCAGCCAGGTCTCCCGGAATTCGGCAGGAGTGTCCTCACTCCTGTAGCGGCGGAGCAGCGCGAGCTGGATGTGGTTCAGGGGTTCCATGTAAACATTGCGCCTTTGCAGGGAAAAAGCAAGCCCCGGATTGTCGGCAAGGAGTTCCCGATTTTCCAGTATGGTCAGGATTTCTCCCAGACTGCGGTCATATTCCTCTCGGATTTTGGTAAAAATTTGCCGGGCGCATTCCTGGTCTGCCGGGAGTCCCGCGTACTCTGCCGCCAGGGTCATGTCTGTTTTGGCCATGGCCATGGAGACATTTCCGAGCAGGGCGCGGAAAAAAGCCCAGTTCTTTCCCATTTCACGGAGAATCTTCAGTCTCGCGGGATCGTCTCCCCGCCACTGCTTCAGCGCGGATCCCAGGCCGTACCAGGCAGGGAGCACGTGCCGGGACTGGGCCCAGGCAAATACCCATGGGATGGCCCGGATAGACGACATCGACCGGTCTCCACGCTGGCGGTGTGAGGGCCGCGATCCGATGTTCATCTGGGCAATTTCATCCAGGGGAGTGGCCTCATAGAAATAGTCCATGAATCCGGGAGTCTGTTCCGTGAGGTCGCGGTAGACCGCTTCTCCAAGCTGGGTCAGGTCAGTCATGACCCGCAGGTATTCGGCCCTCTCCGGTGGAACAGGCTGGACGAGGCCAACGCTGGCCCGGATCAGTCCGGCAATGCCGACTGTCATCTCGTAGATGGCAGTTTCCAGATTGGCATATTTGAAGGACAGTACTTCCCCCTGTTCCGTTACCTTGATCTGTCCACGAACCGTATCCGGGGGCTGGGCAAGGATAGCCTCATAGGTTGGGCCACCTCCACGTCCGACACTGCCGCCGCGCCCGTGAAAAATCCGGATATCGATCCGGCGCCGGTCTGCAAGGGCGGCCAGGCGCAGCTGGGCCTGGTAGAGAGACCAGCTGGATGAAAGGATGCCTCCATCCTTGCAGGAATCGGAATATCCCAGCATGACTTCCTGCAGGTTGCCCTGGCAACGGAGAATTTCCGTATATACTGGTTCATCCAGAAGGCGGCTCATTACCGTATCCATGCGTTCCAGGTCATGGATGGTCTCAAACAGGGGAGTAACCGGAATTTCACTGTACAGTCCCTGGCGTGACCACCCTGCCAACCCGAATTCCTTCGCGAGTACCAGCACTTCAAGAATATGGCTGGCCTCGTGGGTCATGGAAATGACGTAGCTGCCGAAGCTTCTCGGGCTAATTTCCTGGCGCAGCTGGGCCATGCAGCGGAACATGGCGCAGGTTTCACTGGCAAGGGGAGAAAGAGGTGGGTGATCCTGCAGGAGTGGCCCCGGACGCCTCAGGGTTTCCGAAAGCAGAAGGATCTTCCGTTCTTCGGGCATGTCCAGATACCCGTGAAATTCCGGGAGGCTGGCGTACAGTTCGGAAACCGTCCGGCTATGGACAGTGGATTCCTGCCGGATATCCAGGGAAGCAAGATGGAATCCGAAGGTTTCCACCAGCCAAACGAGATCCTGTACCTCATGCTCGGCAATATAGCTGTCCCCATGTCCCCGCAGGGAATCCCGCACGAGCAGCAGATCGGCGAGAAAATCCTCGTCACATCCGTAGGCAGGACTGTCTTCCTGGTCCGGACTGAGGGCTTGGCCGTTTTCTAGCAGCCGCAGGCGCAGGTCCAGCCGGGTAATCATGTAGCGCAGCTTGCGCCGGTAGGGTTCACTTGGAAAGCGCTGGTCCACCCACTCGGCAAGTTCGGGAAAGTCATCCGCATCCCTTTCGAGGGATGCCAGCAGCAGCGGGGATATGGCGCAGAAGCGGCTGGAATGCCCCAGGAGCTGGTACAGGTCTGCCAGACGGCGCTGGTATTCCCGCAGTACTTCCATGCTTTGGGTACGCAGGGTCCAGCCGGTAATAGCGGCTGTGACATTGGGATTGCCATCCCGGTCTCCACCAATCCAGGAGCCAAACCGGATGAAACCGGGGATGTCCACCCGGGCCGCGCCATAGACCCGTCTTGCGGCACGCCTGGCCGCATGATAGGTCATGGGTATGGCACTGAACAGGCTGTCGCGGAAATAGAAAAGCCCGTTTTCGACCTCATCCTGGACTTGGGGACGGTTGGCACGGACCTCTTCAGTTTCCCAGAGAATCTGGATCTGCGCTTTGAGGTGCTGGAGCACATCGCTCTCTTCTTCCTCGGTCAGGGAAGAATCGTCCAGGGCCTTGCTGGTAAGAAAAATCCGCCGCAGGCCATGCAGTACTGTCCGCCGTTTGGATTCGGTGGGGTGGGCGGTAAAAACGGGTACATACCGGATCTGTGAAAGCAGAAACTGCAGCTGGCCGGAATTGATGCCCTGATTCTGGAGACCACGGAATGTTTCCTCAAAAGAGCCAGTCCACAGGGCTTCGCTGCGCTGGAGCAGCCGGCGCCGCTGAACATGCTGGAACTCTTCTTCGGCAATATTGACAAGGCTGAAATAGGTGTTGAAGGCGCGGATGACCATGACCAGGTCATCTTGGGGGAGCGCGTCAATAAAGCGGGCGAGCTTCTGGCGTAGCCGCGGATCCTCCCGCCGGTGCAGACGGATATAGCCTTGGCGGAGCTGCTCCACCGCATTGAATACACGTGGACCTGCCTGCTCTTTCAGGACTTCGCCAAGGAGGTTTCCCAACCGTTTGACGCGCGCACGAAGCGCCCTGTCGCTGGAATTTTTCTTGATGTCCACGCGCTGGATGTCTCCCAAAATGGTGTCTTGCCCGATGGGGCCTTTATCTGTCCTGGGCATACGCAGAATGGTGTTAAACTATAGGGAATGGTGGAAAAGGTCAAAAATCTGTTGCCAGGTCTGTCTTTCTGTCGGCACCATCCGGTTCCAATGGAAGCTGAGCACTTTTTCGGGTAGTCTCCACACCATTAACAAGTGCCATAATGCAAGATAGAAAGGAGATAATAATGGCCGGTCAGCAAAAAGGACAGATTTTGCAGGATCCTTTCCTTAACCTGCTGCGGAAGGAGCACGTTCCGGTAGCGATTTACCTCGTAAACGGCATCAAGCTGCAGGGCTTTGTCGAATCTTTTGACCAGTTTGTCGTCCTCCTGAGAAACAATGTGAGCCAGATGATCTACAAGCATGCCATATCTACCGTGGTCCCCAGCCGGGACGTGCGGCTGCCACTGCCCGAGACGGAGGAAGGGGGAGCAGTCGAAGGGGGCGGGGACTGAGCCTGGATATTGCGGAACAGAAGTCCCACAGGGACCGGGTTCTTCTCCTGCATGTCCTCGTGGACGGGGAAGCGGATCCGGATGGCGGGGCGGAGTTCCGGCATCTGGCCGAGGATGCCGGTGCAGAGATTGCCGGTTTTCTGACCGTTCGCCGCCAGCGCCTTGATCCGGCTACCTGTATTGGCAGAGGCAAGGTGGCAGAAATTGCAGAACGGATCGCAGGAGAAGAGATCGGGCTTGTCCTTTTTGACCGGATGCTCGGCCCGGTTCAGGAGCGGAATCTAGAAAAGGCCTGGTCTGCCCGGGTGGTGGACCGGGTCGGCCTTATCCTCGACATTTTTGCCCGACGTGCCCGTACCCATGAAGGGAAACTCCAGGTAGAGCTCGCACAGCTTACCCATCTGCGCACACGTCTCGTGCGGGGATGGACGCACCTGGAGCGTCAGCGGGGGGGCATTGGACTGCGGGGGCCCGGAGAAACCCAGCTGGAAACGGACCGCCGCCTGATTGGCGAGCGGATCCGCATTTTACGCGCGCGTCTCGCCCGCGTTGCTGGCCAGCGTGCGACCCAGAGGCGTGCCCGACAGCGTGCTCCCGTGCCGACGGTAGCACTGGTTGGCTACACCAACGCAGGCAAATCCTCACTTTTCAATGCGCTGACAGATACCCGGCAATACGCCGCAGACCGTCTCTTTGCCACCCTGGATCTGTCCGTGCGCCGGCTTGCCGGGGACGGCGGCGGTTCTGGCATTCTTCTTGCGGATACCGTGGGTTTCCTGCGGGACCTTCCTACGGAGCTGATTGCTGCATTCCGGGCGACCCTTGAGGAAGTGAACCAGGCCCAGCTTCTCCTGCATGTGGTTGATGGAAGCTCGCCAGAGCAGGATGCGCAGGTGGCTGCTGTCGAGGAGGTTTTGCGCGAAATTGGCGCGGGGGACCTTCCGAGGCTGCTGGTGATCAACAAAATCGACTGTACAGGTGAAGAACCCCTGGTTTTCTATGATCCAGGTGGTGTTCCTAGGGGGGTTCGGGTCAGCGCCAGAACAGGGCAGGGTCTGGGTCTGCTGCGAGAGCTGCTGCCCCAGTGTCTTGGAAAACAGCGCCTGCGCTTGAGCTGCACCCTGGGGCCAGCCGATGGCGCCCTGCGGTCCCATCTCCACCGGTCCGGGAAGGTCTTGGAAGAAAGCTTTGATTCCAGCGGCACTGGACATCTTGTTGTGGAGATTGATGCCGAAAAGTGGCGGCGCCTGCAGTCCGCCTATCCTACAGAGAGTTGTCAGCGAAGCGATCTGCCCCATACAATGGGCGCATAATTCTGGGCAAGGAGAGCGGCATGCCATGGAGTGATCCGGGCGGAAGCGGCAATCAGAAAGGCAGTCAGAACGGCAATCAGAACCCTTGGGGGCAGCGCTCCAAAGCCTCTGGAACTTCCTGGAACATAGACAAAATCACGCAGGAATTGCGCAGGCTGGGTGGCCGTGTGAAGAATGGCCGGAGGAGAGGTGTTCCCCGCCCGCAAAAACAGTGGTTTCGTTGGGTGCCGGGGGTGGCCATTGCGGCTGTTGTCTTGGCTTGGCTGTTTTCGGGCTTTTACATGGTAGGACCAGGGCAGGAAGGGGTTGTTCTGCAGTTTGGGCGTGTTGTTAGCGTTTCTTCCCCTGGATCCCATTACCATCTTCCTTACCCCTTCCAGGCAGCCCTGTTGGTGGATGTTGGCCGGTCCCGGCGGCTGGTGCTGGGTTATGGGGGGGTCGATGAGTCCCCCAACCCCGGACGGATGCTGACGGCGGACGGCAAAATTGTGGATGTCCGTTATGCCGCCCAGTACCGCATTGCCAATGTACAGGAATATCTGTTCTCCACAGTCAATCCCCAGCAGATTCTGGCAGACATGCTGGCTTCTGCTATGCGTCAGGCGGTCGCGGGACAGGACTTCGATGCGCTGTTCAATGCTCCCAAAGCCCCGCTGGCGCATTCAGTTCTTGTCCATGCGGATACTTTTCTGGCCGGGGCCCACAGCGGCCTGAAGCTGGAATCTCTGCAGATTCTTGAAATTTCTCCTCCGCGTGCCCTGCAGCCGGATTTTGCAGCGGTTAGAAAGGCTGGAAAAACCGCAGGAGAGGAACAGGACGCTGCCAGGGCGGAGGTGGAAAAACTGCAGGTACAGGCAAAGGAACAGGCAGCGGAGCGGGTCACGGCTGCTAGGGCGGAGGCCTCACGTTTGGTTACCCGGGCCCGGGGTGATGCAGAACGGTTTGACGACGTTCTCCAGGCGTACGAGAAAAATCCGAAGATCGTGGCCGAGCAGATGTACCTCGAAACAATGCAGGATATTCTGACCCACGCCAGAAAAATTGTAGTCAGCGGGAAAAATGGCGCCACAACGTTAGAGCTTGGGCTCCCGCCTTCTGCTGTCCATAATTCTCATCAGGGAGCGCCATCGGGAAGCGCCACGGTTTCAGTCTTCCCTTCCGGAAGGGCGGAGGGCGGCAGAAAGACATCCGTTCCGGCAGGCCGGAACATTCCCGAGGCGCTACGGCCGGGATTCCACGGTACCAAGGGGGGTGCAGCATGAAGGCCGGCCGTTGGGGAGCGGTTACTCTGGGAGCTGTTCTGCTGCTTTTTGCTCTTTCTTCCAGCTTCAGCATTCTGCTCCCCGGGCAAAATGGCCTTTTGGTTGGGCTCAGTGGCCATATAGTTTCCGTGGAGCGGCATCCTGGGCTTTATTTCCATTGGCCTATGTTCCAGCAGGTCAGGATTGTGGATATCAAGCTGCGGAGCCAGAATACCCGTCCGGTCACTGTCCGCGGCCCGGGCGGAGCTGATATGACTGTCAATGCCTTTGTGCAGTGGCGGATAGCGGATCCGCGGAAATTTTACCGGCAGGGTCTCAGCATTCCGCTTGCAGAGAGCCGTGTAAGCAGCGCTGCCGGAGACGTCCTCGGCAGTCTGGCGGACCAGCTTATCGCCGGGCAGAAGGCGTCCGCGCCATCCAGGGCGTACTGGGAAGGACAGTTCCTTGAACGGGTATCTTCTGCACTGTCTGGAGACGGTATCCATGTTGTGGCAGTACATGTTTTGGAGACTGGGCTGACGCAGGTGGCACAGAAAGCCATGTTCCAGGAAGAGAGCCGCCACCAGGCAGAGAAAGCAAAGAAACTCCTTGCCGAGGGCAAGGCCCAGGCTGCCCAGATCCTTGCGCAAGGGGAGAAAAATCGCGTACAGATCCGTGCGGATGCTTACAGGAAGTCCCAGGCAATCATTGGGCAGGGGCAGGCGCAGGCAGTGGAAATCTATGCCTCCGCCTATGGTGGAAATCCCCGTTTCTACAGTTTTTATCGCAGCCTGGAAGCCTACCGTGAGGGTTTAAAGCATGGTGCCGTGGTGGTTCTTGGTACTGGATCTCCTTTCCTCCGCTATTTTCATGAGGGTCTGGAGCCGTCCCATCCATGAAACCCAGTGAAGCATCCCCTGCATGGCTGCTGCCTTCCGGCTTTGAGGATCTTGGCCCCCGCCAGGCAAACGCCCTCGAATACCTGCGCCGGGAACTGCTGGATCTGTACGCGGCCTGGGGGTACAGGCAGGTCATACCCCCCATGCTTGAGCATCTCGAAAGCCTTCTGACCGGCAGTGCTGCCGATCTGGACCTGCAGACTTGGAAAGTGCTGGACCAGGCCAGCGGCAGACTGCTGGGTTTCCGTTCTGACATGACACCCCAGATGGCACGGATGGACGCGCAGATGTCCCGTGACCATGAACTCCGCCGCCTCTGCTATGCCGGAACGGTGCTTCATGCGCAGCCAGATGCTTTGGGAGGCAGTAGGGCCCCTTTCCAGGTAGGGGCCGAACTTTTTGGGGTCACAGGCCCAGCAGGAGACTTGGAAATCCTCAGTCTCATGGCAGAAACCCTGATGCTCTGCCAGGACGCCCAGCTTCTGCTGGATCTGGGCCATGTGGGCATTGCACTTGCCCTGGTCGAGGCGGCCGGACTTTCAGGAAGCCGCCGCATGGAACTTCTGCGCCATCTGGAGCGGAAAGCCTGGGCGGATGTCCGCCAGGTTCTGCTGGAGAACGGAGTACCTGCCGGGATCCGGGACGATTTTTCCCTGCTCGCCCATCTGCAGGGGGAACGGCAGGTTCTGGAGGACGCACGGAAATACCTTGGCCACCATCCTGCGATTCGGAAGGCAACGGATACGCTTGGAGCGGTATGGGACGCGTTTTCCGAGCGCTACTCGGGGATTCAGGTGGCCTGTGATCTGGCCGAACTGCAGGGACACCGTTACCATACTGGGCTGCTGTTTGCCATTTATGGACCCCAGCGGGGAAACGCCCTGGCCCAGGGCGGGCGCTACGATGGCATTGGAGAAGCTTTTGGGTGCTCCCGGCCAGCCACAGGGTTCAGCATTGATCTCCGTCCACTTCTCAAGGAAAACGGCGGGGACCATAACGGATTCCGGGTGTGGGCACCTCCCGGCGCAGATACGGAACTCTGGAAAACCATCTGTGATCTTCGTGCCAGGGGATACACTGTTATCCAGGAACTGCGCAGTGAACAGCAGGAACCGGCTGGCCAGCACCTGCCAGACGGGTACGATGCGGTACTGCGGCACGATGGTGAAGGCTGGAATCTGTGGGGGCCTGATCCTGACAACATCTCCTTTCCTTCTCTTTGATCTGTCGGAGACGCGGTTCCTATGTCGAGAAACATTGTAGTAGTTGGTACCCAATGGGGCGATGAGGGCAAAGGCAAAATCGTCGACTGGCTGACAGAACAGTGCCAGGGGGTTGTCCGGTTCCAGGGGGGCAACAATGCCGGACATACGCTGGTCATTGGTGGCAACAAGACGGTCCTGCACCTGATTCCATCAGGCATTCTCCGCCCCCATGTACAATGCTTTATCGGCAATGGGGTTGTCCTGGATCCCGTCGCCCTGTTCGACAGCGAGCTGGATCCGCTGGTGGAAACGGTTCCCGATGCCAGTGAGCGGCTGGTGATTTCCGAGTCGTGCCCCCTGATTCTTCCCTACCACAAGCGTCTGGACCTGGCGAGAGAGCTGGCCAAGGGTGAGGCGAAAATTGGTACAACCGGACGCGGAATTGGTCCGGCCTATGAAGACAAGGTGGCGCGCCGGGCCCTCAGGGTGGAGGACCTTTTCCACCGCGAGCGATTTGCCGCCAAGCTGGGAGAAGCCCTAGACTACCACAATTTTGTTCTTACCCGCTATTTCCGGCAGGAACCCGAAGATTTCCACCAGATCCTGGAAACCTATCTCGGCTATGCCGAACGCTTGGCGCCCATGACAGCAGATGTTTCCCTCCGCCTTGAACAGCTGCAGAAAGAGGGGGGGCGGCTGCTTTTCGAGGGTGCGCAGGGGACCCTGCTGGACGTTGACCACGGAACCTATCCTTTTGTTACTTCCTCCAATACCGTTGCGGGTGCAGCGGCGGCCGGAAGTGGAGTCGGTCCTGGGGACCTAGGGTATGTCCTAGGCATCACCAAGGCCTATACGACACGTGTGGGTTCGGGGCCATTTCCAACGGAACTGTTCGACGATACTGGACGTTTTTTGGCAGAACGCGGCGGAGAAGTTGGAGCGACGACCGGGCGCGCACGCCGGTGTGGCTGGTTTGATGCGGTGGCCCTCCGGGCTTCCTGCCGGGTAAATGGTGTAACCGGGCTGTGCATGACAAAGCTGGACGTGCTGGATGGCCTGGCAGAAATCCGGATGGCTGTCGGCTACCGGGTCAATGGGATCGAACGCCAGGACCTCCCGGTCGGGGCAGAATCTCTTGCTGCCTGCGAGCCAGTATACCGCAGTTTTCCTGGCTGGCAGGAATCGACAGCTGGCGTGCAGAACTGGGAAGACCTGCCCGCCAGTGCGCGCCGCTACCTGGAAGCCATAGCGGAAGAGGTCGGCCGACCGCTGGCCATCGTTTCTACGGGCCCAGACCGCAGCCATACGATTCTGCGCAGCAATTTCATGGACTGACCAGCCGTTTTGGATTTCCGCATGAACTTTGCGTATCATTAAAGGCATGAAATCATGCAAACTGAAGTCAAATCTTCATGAAACTGTCGCACCTTTTTCACATTTCCGGGTCATACTGTTAGCCAGTTTTACCTGAAACAGGGAGAGCCCTAGATGCTCAATGCCCAGCCCCATGGTGATGTGGAAAATCAGACCCGCAAAGGTGAGCGGTCCCTGCGCCTCTATCTGGCCCGACACCAGGATGAGGTGGAGGCCGCCCAGCGGCTGCGTTACCGTGTCTTCAGTTCCGAGTATGGTGCCCAGCTTAGCGGGGCACCGGGCCTCGACCAGGATGAGTACGATCCCTTCTGTGAACATCTGATTGTCGAGGATGAAGTCCGGCAGGAAGTCGTGGGGACATACCGCCTCTTTCTGCCAGAACAGGTGCACCGGGTCGGGCGCTATTACGCCGAGACTGAATTTGATCTTTCGCGGCTGCTGGCCCTACGTTCCAGGATCATGGAACTTGGCCGCTCCTGCGTGCACCCGGATTACCGCCAGGGAGCCGTCATTGTCCTTCTTTGGTCCGGATTGGCGGAAGCGATGGCCATGTGGGAGATTGACTACCTGATGGGCTGTGCCAGTGTGCACAGTACGGATGGGCCGGCATTGGGCGCTCTGTACCGCAATCTGCAGGACCATCTCACACCACCGGAACAGAGGGTATTTCCGCTTCGTCCGGTTCCAGGCTTTAACCCCCAGGCAGACGCGGAAGCTGCTGTGCTGCCTTCCCTTCTGAAAGGCTATCTGAGGGCTGGAGTGCGTATTGGCGGGGAACCCTACTGGGATCCGCAGTTCCATTGCGCCGATTTCTTTGTCTGGTGCGAGTCCCGTCTGATTACACCCCGCTACCAGCAGCGCTTCCTGGATCCTGTAGAAGCCGTCAGATGAACCAGTCCCGGCGCCGGACGGAAGCGTTCCGGCTCATCCCCTATCCAGGGCGTTTCCAGTACCGGAGTGGTCCCCGTTTCTACCGCCGGATCTGGCGGCTGCCCATGCTGGCAGCCCATCTGCTGCTCGCGTTTCCACTGGCCTGGTGGACCTATGCCCGCAGGAAAAAAATTGATGCCACGAGCCTCCGTACGTTTCGCTGGTGGAGCCGCGTTGCCTTGGGCATTCTGGGGATCCGCCTGAAGGTTGAGGGCTGCCCCCCTGAAGAGGCGGTTCTGGTGGCTGCCAATCACGTTTCCTATCTGGATATTCTTGCCCTGGCCAGCCTTGGGCCGGGCCAGTTTGTTGCCAAGACGGAAATGCAGTCCTGGCCTTTTTTTGGTCTGCTCGCCCAATGGCTGGGTACCCTGTTTATTGACCGGCAGGACGCACGTGCAAGCCAGCGTATCCTGAAACAGGCGGCGGATGTTTTGCGCCAGGGCCGGATTGTAGCCGTATTTCCGGAGGGAACGACCAGTGATGGCACCGGTGTTGGCGAATTCTATGCAGCTCCTTTTGAATCAGCCGTGTCGGCGGGAGCACCGGTTCTGCCCGTCGCACTGCGCTATGAGGACATCCAGCATCCCGGGAAGGCGGACCGCATCTGCCCATTTATTGGGGAAGACAGTCTGGCCGGACATCTCTGGCGTCTCATGGCTGCTGCTCCCCTAACCCTGCGGGTCCATTTTCTGCCGATGCTGTCCCCGGATGCCGGGCGTCGCCAGCTGGCCGGCGAATCGAGGCAGATGGTCGAGGAAGCCCTGCGGAAAATGGAGCAGGGCGCCTCGGTCACCTACCTGAAGAAAAAACACCATCCCCTCCGGGATGCATGGTCGTCCTGGCGTCGGCGTCGCCATGGATCGTAGTGTTTTTTCCGGTAAAATTCTGCTGGCGGTCAGCCTGACCAGGCGTTTTTAGCCTCTGCCTTTCCAGGAATGGACAGCATCTATCAGGTGTGCAACATGCTCTATGGGGGTCTGGGGAGTGATCCCATGCCCGAGATTGAAAACAAGGCCTGCCATGCTGCCATGGCTTTCCAGAATCCGTAGCGCCTCCCGCCCGATCTGTTTCGGGGCACCGTAGAGAACCATGGGATCCATGTTCCCCTGTAGGGCCACCTTGGCTCCAACACGCGCTCGTGCTGGGCCGAGGTCAATGGTCCAGTCAAGTCCAAGCACATCCGCACCACTTTCGGCCATTCCTTCAAGCCAGTTTCCTCCACCCTTAGTAAACAGGATGATCGGAAGATCCCGGCTTTCCGGGCAGGAGCGGAGATAGGCAATAATCTGTTTCATGGGCTCAAGGGAAAAACGGAAATAGGCGTCGGTGCTGAGACTTCCCCCCCAGGTATCGAACAGCATCAGCGCCTGCGCACCAGCGGCTGCCTGGGCCTGCAGGTACTGTCCAACCGAGTCTACCAGAAGGCCAATCAGTCCATTGAGGGTGCTGGTGTCGGAATAGAGCCACGCCTTGATGTGCTGGAAATCCCGGCTGCCACGGCCCTCAACCATATAGCAGGCCAGAGTCCATGGGCTCCCGGAAAAACCGATCAGTGGAACACGGCCATGCAGCTCGTGACGGATAAGGCGTATGGCGTCCATGACATAGCGCAGTTCGGTTTCCGGGTCTGGAACTGCCAGCTGTGCCAGATCCCGCGGGTGGCGGACCGGATGGGCAAATACTGGCCCTTCCCCTTCGTGGAAACTCAGGCCGAGCCCCATGGCGTGAGGAATGGTAAGGATATCCGAGAAAAGGATCGCCGCGTCCAGGGGAAAGCGCGCGAGTGGTTGCAGTGTGACCTCGCAGGCGAGTTCCGGGGTGGTGCAAAGCGTGAGAAAATCCCCGGCCCTTTTCCGTGTTTCCTGGTACTCCGGAAGGTAGCGCCCTGCCTGCCGCATCAGCCATACGGGGACTGTGTCTACGGTTTGGCGCAGACACGCACGGAGAAAAAGGTCATTCTGTAGTACAGGTGTATGCATCAAAGTTCAGACCCCGAGAAAATCGAGGATGCCTTGGGCTGCCCTGCGCCCGTCATCAACGGCGGTAACCACCAGGTCCGAGCCGCGACACATGTCTCCTCCGGCAAAAACGCGGGGGTTGCCGGTCTGGAAGGTGTCGCTGGTAACCACCCGTCCCTGCGCGTCTGTGAGGATTCCAAATTCTGCAAACCACGAAGATGGGGAAGGATCAAACCCGAAAGCCACGATGACGGCATCGGCCTGCAGAATTTCCTCTGACCCTGGGACCGTTTCCGGATGGCGGCGGCCCCGGGAATCCGGTTCGCCAAGCCGGGTATGCAGTACCCGGACACCAGAGAGGCCGTCACTGGAATCGCCCAGAATTTCGACGGGCTGGCGGTTAAAGAGAAAACTGGCATTCTCTTCCCGGGCATTGGCAACCTCCCGGCGCGAGCCCGGCATGTTTTCTTCATCCCGGCGGTAGACGCAGCTCACGGCTGTGGCCCCCTGGCGGATGGCGGTGCGGACACAGTCCATGGCGGTATCCCCGCCTCCCAGTACAACCACACGCTTTCCGGCCAGGCTGATATAGGGATGGAGAGGATCCGGCAGTGCCATCAGGTGGGAAATATTGCCATTCAGAAAGTCCAGTGCCCGGACGACACCTGGGAGGTTTTCCCCGGGGAAATGGCCAGCCTTGGCCCTATAGGTCCCCATTCCCAGAAAAATGGCATCATACGTCTCCAGGAGCTGATGGAAGGGAATGTCCTGCCCAATCTCTGTCCCTAGCTGGAAATGGATGCCCATTTCCTGGAGGAGTTCTGCGCGGCGGGCGACCACGGCCTTTTCCAGCTTGAATGGAGGGATACCAAAAGTCAGAAGGCCCCCAACGGCAGGATAGCGGTCGTAGACGACCACATCCACGCCGGCGCGGTTCAGGATATCGGCACAGCCGAGACCGGCAGGACCTGCCCCGACAACCGCCACCCGCCTGCCGCAGCGTTCCACACCGGGTTTCTCCGGTTTCCAGCCTCGCTGCAGCGCTTCCTCGGTAATGAATTTTTCCAGATGGCCAATGGTTACGGCTCCATAACCGTCGTTCAGGGTACAGGCTCCTTCGCAGAGACGGTCTTGGGGACAGATGCGTCCGCAGATTTCTGGCAGCGTATTGGTCTGGTGGGAAATTTCGGCAGCCTCTTCGATGCGGTTTTCCACGATCAGCTGCAGCCAGTTCGGAATGTAGTTGTGTACTGGACATTTCCATTCACAGTATGGGTTTCCACAATGGAGACAGCGGTCAGCCTGCAGTCTTGCGCTCTGCAGGTCAAAAACAGCATAGATCTCACGGAACTGTTCCCGCCGGTCCTGTACGGGCAGCTTGTCAGGATCCTCGCGCCCTTCTTGGATAAAAGCAAAGTGATTCATGGGTTCCTCGAAAATGGCGGCTGAACGTCAGCTGGCTTCTTCCAGAAGCACATCCAGTTTTGCAGCTTTGGGTACTACCAGCCAGATCTTCCGCACGAAACGCGCCCAGTCCTGGAGTAGGCTGCGGGCATAGGCGCTGCCGGTCAGTTCTACGTGCCGTTCCACATGACGGCGGAGCAGGGCTTCGTAACCCCGCATGAATTCGGTATCAATACGGTGGCTGTTGACCAGTTCCCCATTGATCCGGTTTGGGAACTGCTCTTCCATGTCATGGACAAATGCCAGACCACCGGTCATGCCAGCCCCGAAATTGACCCCTACAGACCCCAGAACAATTACCTGTCCCCCTGTCATGTACTCGCACGCGTGATCACCGGCACCTTCGATCACGGCTGTAGCCCCGGAATTGCGGACTGCAAAACGTTCGCCCGCCCGCCCGGCGGCATACAGCTGTCCTCCGGTGGCGCCATACAGACAGGTATTGCCGATAATCGCCGATTGCTCACTGGCGTAGGGGACTCCAGGGGGTGGAGCAATCACAATGTTTCCCCCATTCATGGCCTTGCCAACGTAGTCGTTGGCGTCGCCCTGGAGGCTCAGGGTTATTCCCCGGACGCAGAAAGCGCCAAGGGATTGCCCCGCCGTCCCGTGCAGGTCAATGTGGATGCAGTCATCTGCCAGCCCGCTGTTTCCGTAGCGGCGGGCAATTTCTCCTGCCAGACGGGAACCGATGGAGCGCTGGGTATTGCGGACCGGATAGTGGAGGCGTGTAGGTATCTGGCGTTCCAGGGCAGGTGCGGCATCCCGTACCATGGATTCCGCGAGTTCACCCCGGTCAAAGGGCGGGTTGCGGTCCTGCGTATGGGTGTTGCTGTCTGCTTCCGTGAGGACCGTGTTGGCGAGGAGCGGGCGCAGGTCTAGTGCCTGCTGCTTCGGCGTGTGGCCTTTTCCGGGTTCCAGCCAGCTGCTGGCTCCAACCAGGTCATCAAAACGGCGCACCCCGAGCTGTGCCATGATTTCCCGCACTTCCTGGGCTACGAAACGGAAATAGTGAATGACCATTTCCGGGAGACCCGTAAAATTCTGGCGCAGCTGTTCGTCCTGGGTTGCCACTCCGGTAGCGCAGTTGTTCAGATGGCAGATGCGCAGGTACTTGCAGCCTAGAACAATCATCGGGGCAGTCCCGAATCCGAAGCTTTCGGCCCCCAGAAGCGCTCCCTTGACGACATCCAGTCCTGTTTTGAAGCCGCCATCTGCCTGCAGGCGTACCCGGTGCCGGAGAAAATTGCGGCGCAGGGTCACCTGGGTTTCCGCAAGACCGAGCTCCCAGGGAGACCCGGCATATTTCACGGAGGTAAGGGGGCTTGCACCAGTCCCGCCGTCATAGCCGGCAATGGTGATCCGGTCAGCGTAGGCCTTGGCTACCCCCGCAGCGATTGTACCAACCCCCGCTTCCGAGACCAGTTTTACGGAGACATGGGCAGCTGGATTGATCTGTTTGAGATCAAAAATCAGCTGGGCCAGGTCCTCTATGGAATAAATGTCATGGTGCGGGGGTGGGCTAATCAGCGCCACTCCTTCTTTGGCGTACCGGAGTCGGGCAATGATCCCAGTGACCTTGTGACCAGGAAGCTGTCCGCCCTCGCCGGGCTTGGCTCCCTGGGCGATCTTGATCTGCAGTTCCTCGGCATTGACCGCGTATTCTGGTGTAACGCCAAAGCGTCCGGATGCGATCTGCTTGATCCGGCTCACCCGGCTGGTACGGTAGCGTGCCGGATCCTCACCCCCCTCACCCGAATTGGACCGTCCGCCAAGGGTGTTCATGGCAATGGCCAAGGCTTCGTGTGCTTCGGGTGAAAGCGCGCCGAGGGACATGGCAGCCGTATCGAAGCGCGGGGTAATGGCTTCTACAGGTTCCACTTCCCCGATCGGGATGGCATTGCCTTCGCGAAGGACGAGCAGATCGCGCAGGTTGGTTACCGGCCGGCCGTTGACCAGATCCGCGAAGGCACGGTAGTCCTCATAGCGTCCGGAGCGGGTGGCTGCCTGGAGTGTGCGCACGACATCCGGATGGTACGCATGGTACTCCCCTCCGTGCACGAACTTCAGCAGACCACCTGCGGGAAGGGGCCGGTGGGGGCGGTAAGCATCCTGCACCAGCCGTTTTATGTCGCTTTCCAGGTGGGTGAAAGAGGCGCCGGATATCCTGCTGACGGTTCCATGAAAGCACAGGTCCACCACATCCCGGTCTAGACCGAGTGCTTCAAAAAGCTGACTGCTGCGGTAGGATGGGACGGTGGCGATACCCATTTTGGAGAGGATTTTGTACAGTCCCTTGTCAATCCCTTTGCGGTAGTTTGCCAGGGCCTTGGCCTCCGTTACTGGCTGGGAAAAGGCACGTCTTCCTGCCAGGCTGCGGACAATGGCGTAGGC
>DAHXMJ010000061.1 GCA_027365525.1 Acidithiobacillus sp. | reverse complement strand
CGCCTACCGGGATGACCGAGTCTACGGCAGCGAGGGGGCCGGACAGGTATCCGCTGCGGAATACCTCGACGTCCATGATGGCCTTGTCGGTTTCGATGGTGGCGACCACATCGCCTCTCTCTACCCGGTCCCCCGGTTTTTTTTCCCAGGAGACCAGCACACCTTCAGTCATGGTGTCGGAGAGCTGGGGCATCTTGATGACATACGGTTCAGCCATGATTCACCATCTAGGTACAGGCCAGGGAGTGCTTCTCGCGCATCCCCGGCTGTTTATTTGCCAAGAATTCTTCGCGCTGCGGCGAATACCTCGCCGGCATTGGGAATGGACGCTTTTTCCAGCTGGCGGTTGTACGGAATGGGGACATCCCTCGCGTGGACGCGCACGGGAGCGGCATCAAGATCGAAAAAACACTCTTCGTTGAGGATGGCGATGACCTCACTGCCTACACCAACTGGTGCCTCATCCTCTTCGACCACGAGTGCACGGTGCGTGCGGCGGACACTGGCTGCTATTCCTGCACGGTCCAGGGGTTTTAGGGCCCTCAGGTCTACCACTTCCGCCTCAATTCCTAGTTCCCGCGAAAGCCGACCGGCTGCTTCCAGGGCCCAGTGGACACTAATGTTATAGGCAAAAATGGTGAGATCAGTGCCGGGGCGTACGGTTTCGCATCCTTCCAGCGGGGTAAAGAACTCGCTTTCTGGAACCTCACCCTTCAGGTTATACATGCTTTCATGTTCGATGATGACCACAGGATCGTCACATCGTACAGCGCTCTTGAGAAGTCCATATGCGTCGCGCGGTGTCGATGGCGTGACCACCCGGAGACCGGAGATGCCCATAAACACCTTTTCCATCCTTGCGGAATGCTGGGCTCCCAGCTGGTGCGCGGTACCGCCCGGGACGCGCATTACGAAAGGACAGCGAATCCGGCCCCCAGACATGTAGTGGACCTTGGCCGCGTTGTTCATGAGCTGGTCCATGGCCAGCCAGGCGAAATTCACGCTCATGATTTCCACTATCGGGCGGCACCCCAGCATGGCTGCTCCGACGCCAATGCCGGTATAGCTGTTTTCGGAAATCGGCGTATCGATGACACGCTGCTCCCCGTATTTGGCAAACAGCCCTGTTGTTGCCTTGTAGGTACCACCTGCAACCCCGATGTCTTCTCCCATGGCAAAGACCAGGGGGTCACGCGCCATTTCTTCGTCATGGGCTCGCAGGATCGCCTGCCAGTACATCATTTCAGCCACGGCTTCGGGCCTCCGTCAACATATACATAGCGCTCCAGATCCTCCACCCGGGGTTCAGGACTTTCCATCGCGAAGCGGACAATCTCGTTTTCAATCTCATTCTGGATATCAGTGTCCATTTTCTGGAAATCCTCTTCCGCAAGGATATTGGCAGCTTCCAGCCGGGCCCTGTAGATGCTTATGGGATCGCGGCGTGCCCACTGTTCGACTTCATCCCTGCTGCGGTATGCACCTGAATCGGACATGGAGTGCCCCCGCAGGCGGTAGGTCATGAGTTCCAGAAAATAGGGCTGGCGTTTTTCCCGCACATGGGTGACGGCCTTTTCTGCTTCAGACATGACTACATCAATATCCTGGCCATCGCACTGGGAAGCAGGGATCTTGTATGGAGCCACCCGAAGATACTGGCTGGTTTCCACCGTGGCGCGCTCAATGGCTGTTCCAATTCCGTAGAGATTGTTTTCACAGACGAAGAGGACCGGAAGCTGCCAGAGGCTGGCCATGTTCATGGTTTCATGGAATGTCCCCTGGTTGTTGGCGCCATCGCCGAGGAAACAGATGGCAATTTCATCGCCACCTTTCATCTGGATGGCCTTGGCAAAACCGGCTGCTAGC
Organism: Acidithiobacillus sp.; assembly: GCA_027365525.1. Lineage (GTDB taxonomy): Bacteria > Pseudomonadota > Gammaproteobacteria > Acidithiobacillales > Acidithiobacillaceae > Igneacidithiobacillus. The sequence continues at coordinate 2,026 of DAHXMJ010000061.1, read as the reverse complement.
GGGAAAGGGCCGCCAACAAGGGCATAACCCCCCATGAAACGGCAGGTCGGATCAAAGAGATGCATGGATCCGCCGCGGCCACGGGAGCAACCCGTTTCCTTTCCATAGAGCTCGGCCATGGCGGCTTTGGGATCCATTCCAGACTTGATGGCGTGAATGTGGTCCCGATAGCCGGTTATCACATAGTCGTGTCCGGGACGTGCCTTTTCCAGCACACCAATGGCACAGGCTTCCTGGCCAGGATACAGGTGCAAGAAACCTCCGATCTGCCGTTCCTGGTAGGCTTCGGCACAGCGTTCCTCAAAGCGACGGGCAAAAAGCATCTCCCGAAGCAGGCGCTTCTGGTCGGTAGCGTCCATGGTCCTCCTGAATCTCAGTCTGTAAACCGGGTTGATCCGGTCAATAATCGCAAAGGCCTGTTGGCAGCGTCAAGGTGCTGACATGACATCCCGGGCACTGGCAGAAACCCGGGCACGCGTACAGGCAGAGAATTCTGGTGGATGTGCGTGCCGGACAGGGACGTTTGATTTTGGGGGATTCTGCTCTGGCACCTGCTCCCCCGTCCGCAGAGCCAGGGGCGGGCTGTCTCCAGCAATTGCCCCAGTAGCAGTTACACCAGCTGCTCCAATGGCACTGCCGCTCGGTGTACGCTGCCTGCCGGCCCTGGGCTGGCGCACCTGTCATCCCAGGTGCGCAACAAGTTGGCAGAACGGCTTTCTATGGGCGGGTGTTTACCTTCCCCAGGTTTTTCTCCCGTGCGGATTTGCCGGTGCTCCATGAGAGATGGCATTTCTGTGTGTGTCAGTGGTCCCAGCCACGGTGCCAGCGCCAGTCTCCCCTGCCGTCGTCCTCACGTCTCCAGCGGGGAGGGTAACGGCGCCAGTCCGGGCGGGCCTGAACGACGTAGGCGGGAGGAGGTGGCGGCGCATAGACGACTGGGGGAGCTGCATAGTAGCGGGGTTGTTCTCCCCCAACGTAGAAGCTGAGGCCTGGGACCGCAAGACCCATGGCCAGATCTCCCAGATCGCCACCGTCGTCTGCCATGGCTGGCAGACAGGCTCCGAGGAGCATGGAGGCGGCAAAGGTCAGAGACAGCCACCGAGCTGGTCTTGGATAGAAAATCCGGATGTTCATGTTATTTCCTCATTTGGCAGGGTAACGGAATTTAAGCACATATTGTGCCAAGACTTGCATGCTGGAAAAGCAGGGCGTAGGTGGTGTACTGCCAGGCCATAGTGTTGCCATATACCTACAGATTTGAAGGGAATTTTATAACCTCCTGAAAATAAAAAGCTGTTATTTTGCCGAAAGGTTGAAAACGGCACTTTTCGGACGCAGGAAAACTTGGGCCGGCAGAGTTTTCCTGTCTTGTGGGCGATGTTTCTGGTACCCCGTATGGAAGATGCTGTGGCAATCATTTGCAGGTTCTGGTGTCTGGTGCCACATCCGGGGAGGAAATCTGGGGCGCAGACAAAGCTGATCCCCCAGACTGAAATGCCTTGATGCTATCCAGGACAATATGCTGGATATCTTTTTCGGCCGCTTTTATCGCGGCGTCCATTTCCAGGGGTCCCAATTTTTTTTCCAGCGCTGACAGGGACGCATAGGCAGCGAGGACGGGGTGGTCCTCTTCTGCTCCATGGGTACGCAGAAAAGATGCCAGGGGGCAGCAGGAAAAGAAAGTGGCAAGAGACATTTCCCTTCCCACTTGGTGCATCCTTAACAGGAATGGACGCCTTAGCAGGTATCCCGCATATGCGCCGAGAATGGTCCCGGGAATTCCAGCGGTGGTGGGAGCGATGTCTGGAAGCGCTGGATTCAGCAGGTATGCAATGGCTTCAGGTTCGGACATGGGGTAGGCAAGGGCGTACCCCTGTACAAGATCCAGACCGAGAATCGCTACTGCGTCCAGGATGGCAGGAGTTTCTACGCCTTCAATGACGAGAGTGGTGCCAAATCCATCAGAAAGAAACTGGATCCCCTGAATAAAAGCCAGGTTTTTAGGATCTGAATCCAGATCGCTAAC
>DAHXMJ010000005.1 GCA_027365525.1 Acidithiobacillus sp. | reverse complement strand
TCCAGCCGCCCCAGTGTGGCGACGGTACGCTTTTTGACCTTTCCGGCATCATCCCGGTAGGACTCAACAAGCTGGACATAGCGGCGGCTGCCGGAGGTGGTTATCTTCACATGCATGCCTCCACTTTATCAGCGTTCATTGGCATGTCAATAAAAGAGCATAAGTGACATAACGTGCCACCACAGCGGTTTTAGAAAATAGGCGCTGAAACCCCTATGAATGCTGGGGCAGCATTACGAAATTGACGATTTTTGCCGATGAACTGTCGAACTCGGGGGGTCAGCGAAGTCATGGATGTGTGGGCTCCTATAAAGAGAGCGCACGAACCTGAATCTCTGGATGTACAATCTATTTCTGGCGGCCGGTAAAATGCCAACGTCTGGTCCACTACCAGAAGTCGTGTATAGCGCAATTTGTCCGAGATACTGTTGGTTTCTCCCCAACCCGTAGACACCCACGCAATTGCTGGCATCCATTGCAATGTATAATCTAGAAACCCATCAAAAGCGCAACAGGAACAGATCACAGACTTGAAACCATTGGCACGCCTTATGATACCGACGACGGACTTAGGCTATCGTTTCCATGCAAATCACTCCAGGTGCCTCCGGGCTAAACCCGGCAGGGTATCAGGTGGTCAATTTACATGCTGTTTTCCACCCCAATACTGGATACTTTTGCACGCTGTTTAACACGTAGGGCGCTGAAGCCCAGATCCTTCCAGAGTTCGGTCAAGGCCCAGACATCGCCAAAAGCACGCGCTGTTTCAAAAGCGATGGATGGCGCAGAAATCGTTGGCGACGGGGTGGATCCCTGGCTGCTGACTTTCATCAGGCCCTGAATCACGGCATTCAACTGACTGTCGACCTGATCCAGCCGCCCCAGTGTGGCGACGGTACGCTTTTTGACCTTTCCGGCATCTTCCCGGTAGGACTCAACAAGCTGGACATAGCGGCGGCTGCCGGAGGTGGTAATCTTCACATGCATGCCTCCACTTTATCAGCGTTCATAGGCATGCCAATAAAAGAGCATAAGTGACTAACGTGCCACCACAGAGGTTTTAGAAAATAGGCGCTGAAACCCCTATAAATGCTGGGGCAGCATTACGAAATCGGCGATTTTTGCCGATGAACTGTCGAACTCGGGCGTCCTGCGTGCAATCATCCCAACACCCTTCTATCCAATACCCCTATATTCTACCCCAACACCAGGGGCCGATGGGGTTTTTCGAGATGCCCCGGAGAATTCTGAGGATCTGGCTGTCCGTACAATGCGATTTCTTCATGTGGAATCTCCTTCCTCCCAATATGAGAAAACTTCACTTCCCACTACCACCATTTTCCGGGAGGATTACCGTCCGGAAATATCAGGTCAGGTCAGGTCATAAATCTAAAATTATATCATAGATAAAATTTATCGAGCACACAATTTAAGTTGCATTACATAAAAAAATAAAAAGCAATTGTCCTGTATAATCCATGCTTTCTATAACCAAGGGAGGCTGCTAAAAATCTTCTAGCAAGAACACCATAATCCTGCAGGAGACAAAATCCAAGAACAGCAAGAGCATCTGATTTGTTTAATTTGAAAAAATATCTCACATATATGTCACAACATTGTGCTTGAGTTAAAAAAATTGAGGCTTTTATTTTTTGTATGTTTTTAATTCTTGCCAATAAAGATATTGCAGAATATTTTTTTGCCCCAATATCGTTTTTTCCATGCTGTCTATACCACACGGTTTGCTGCGGTATATAATATATATTCCCAGTTGCGCATGCCACCAGTGCCAGCCACCAATCGTGCATGCGTGCGCTGTCGGGCAACGGAAGAGAAATCTCAAGAAGCTTTCTATTAATCATCATTGTGCATCCAGTAACAATATTTTGAATCATAAGATCCCTCAAGGAATAACCCCTTGCAGGATTTAACCGTTGATACCTCCAAAATGATTTGGCTATAACATTAAGATCTTTATCAACAACCGTTAAATCGCTGTGTATCAAAATTGCTCTTGCATCAAAGTTCTCTGTTTTTTCTGCCAAAGACATTGTTATTTCAATTTTATTAGGCAGCCAAACGTCGTCTTGGTCCGCAAAAAAAATGTATTCAGAAGATGACGACAGCATCAGTTCAGAAAAATTTTTTACAATGCCAAGCCGTCTTTCACCGATTATTAATTTTACATTATTAGGATAATTTCTGGAAAATTTTATGACTTTTTCCAATGTATCGTCAGAAGAGCAGTCGTCCCTAATAATTAAGCGCCATGACTGGTAAGTTTGATTAACAATGGAATTCAAAAATTCATCTATATAAAGGGATCCATTATATGTAGCAAGCAATATGTCAACCTGTTTCATGATATTATTTTCCCATAATTTACAATAAGGTGCCTGAGCCCGGTGACTGCTGTGGCAGTCAACATAGTTGTCGCCTGACGATTCAAGTTTCTACGAATTCCGGCTGTTGTTTGTTGGCTTGCCGATCTAGGTTGAGCCAAACGGTGCCGACAGGGTTCCAGTTCCGGATGTTTCACGCCCAGCGTTCCGGATGGCGTGCCTTGGCCAGAGTGTAGACCGCCTGGCGCCGGGTGAGGATCTGTCGGTTTTCGCCGCGATGGCGCTGTGCTCGTCACGAAACGGAGCCGCTGTGCCGGTGTTCTTCGTTGTACCAGGCCGCAAAGCCATGGACCCATTGCCGGGCGGCTTCCGTGAGGGTTGCAAAGCCCCGCTTCGGGAAGGCGAGGCGGTATTTGCAAGCCAGGAACAGGGCCTCGGAGCAGGGGCTGTCGTCGCTGACGCGCGGACGGCTCCAGGACGGTTCGATACCCAGTTTCTGCAAGGTCACCCGCAGGCTCGCGCCCTTCATTGGAATGCCACTGTCGGCATGGAGCACCCGTGGCCCAGGGCGCAGATCCTCTTTCCAGAGCGTGGTGGTGAGCATGGACGCAGTGTGGTCGGCCCGTTCCTTTTCGTGCACCTCCCAGCCGGCGATCCTACAGCTGTAGATGCCGTGGATCAGGTAGAGGTAGTAAAACACGCTGGCGACCGGGCCGCGCAAATACATGATATCCTAGGACCAGACCGGTCCGAGGCAGGATCTGGTAGAAGCTGATCTCCGGGACCAGGTAGAGGGCTTGGTTGGCCAGTTGGGGCACAATCTGCCCCAGCACCAGGCTCGCGTACCGGGGCTCGTGACAGGCGGACAGAACAGCCGCCTGTTCTTCTTCCGACAAGCGGTTGTGGGGTACCGGCCGCCGCTGCCAGCGCGTGAAGGTTCGGGGATGCATGCACAACATGGCAGCCCACCGGGCATGGGTTTCCGCGACGGACTGCAACAGTTCCAGCCGATCTGGAGTCTCCGCTATTCTTCCTTTTCCCCAAGATAGCCCCGACTTTTTTTGCCAGCACCAGCCGCGCCGCGGCCTCTGCCAAGGCCCAGATCTTCTGCTGGCTCTCCCGAGTCGCCCGGGTAACGGCATGGGCTTGTTCACAGGCACAGCGCCAAGCCTGGATCTGTTCCGGGTGCAGACCGTAGCTGCGACAGTATTCCGTCCGTTCCTCCGCATTCATTCGAGCCGTTTCGACCACGGCCGCGAATTTGTTCTGGGCCGTCCAGCCCACGTCGGATGCGCTCTCCGGCGCCAGGCGTACAGCGTGGGCACAGAAATCCCTCTTGGATACCCGCGGCAAAAGCTTCCGCAACACCGCTTCTTTTCGTTCCTCACTGTATCGCACGATCAGCTCCCTGCACCCCCTCCTGTCTACCTTCTACTCTATCACCAGCCCAAGTGACAACTACCCTGACAGAAGGGACAGCCTGTAATGACCCCCCGGAATCTGTATAGCAGCGGGCGTTTTCATGCCCAACGTCTGATGGGCCGCTGGAAGTTATACCAGTCCACCCGGGTATGAATAGCTGACCTGAGCCCCAAGTTTCATCCGGTTTTGGGCATAATCCAAGGGGTTAAATTAGGGTTAGGCAATCTGTCTGTCCAGTAGCTGGTTCCGGATATATTCGACGGGTGTTAAATTGTCCAGGGCCGAATGCGGGCGTCAGCCGCCAGGCCAGAAGCTTCCGCGTATGACAGTCCATAACCACCGTCAGCGCCATCCAGCGGCCCTGGTCCCCGCACCAGATGCAGGTCAGACCCGTCGCCCAGCGCGGCTGGTGACAGAGGGGGGCAGGCTTTGCGCCCAGGGACGAAACCTTGGGGACGTTTGCGTATCTGCCAGCCCTCTTGCGCCATCTCCGCCTGTATCTGCAGGATCATCCCTCTTCCATGACGGGAGGACCGCCAGGTTTTTTCGCACTTCCAGCTCCAGTATGGCCTCTCCATAGGCCGTCTGCAATTCATTGATCTTTTTTTGTACCGGCGCTTCGCGGGGTTTCGCCCGCAGGGCATTCTCCATGCCCGTCTTTTCTTCCTCTACCAATTTCTCTATCTCCGAATGGGTCAGATCATGGAGCGCGCGGACTCCGCACCTGTGGTCTGGCCACGTAGTATTTCCATGGCCAGTGCCGCCTTCTTCTTCGCCGTCCAGCGTCTGATTTCCATCTCTTCCATAGCGCGTACACCTCCTGTCTCCTGTTCCTGCTATACGCTGTGCAGCTTTCCCGGGGTACTACAGCTCTTCACAATGGCGTTGGAGCTGATTCCGTCATGGGCGGTGGACGAGGTGCTGTTTACCGCGGAGAAGAAACGGCTGGACCTGCACGTCAATTTCCCCAAGGGGTCCACTCTTCTCCTTGCCAGGTCTTCGGGGAGAAGTGTCCCGTACACGATACCCAAGAGAAAGTCTGGCGCCACCGGGATTTCTTTCAGCACGCGGCCTATCTGCGTGCTCGGGTACCGCGGGTTCAGTGTCCTGAGCATGGGGTGCCCGTGCCGTAGGCCCGAGAAGGCTCTGGCTTCACTATTGCTCTTCGAAGCGCTGGCGATGACCATGGTGCGGGAGATGCCCGTAAGGACAAACGGTAGCCGGATTGCTCCGAGAAACCGATCATCGGCTTTAGCGGGTACTCGAGCATTACGTCGAGAAGACCCGTGCCGCTGTGACTAAACCAGCAGCCGCCGAGGACATGACTACATTCTACGCTTCTCCAGGATCCCGATCTGCCGGATCAGCTCCGCATTAGGAGTGAAATCCGGATTTTTCCTCAGGCTGCCAGCAAGCGTCCGTACCGCTGCCTCAGGATCGTGGGCCATGGTCCACTGTTTTTCGGCAATTACCCATTCCAGAAGGCTGCGGGCTTCCGGAAAGAGTGGCCGCTCCAACCCCGCCTCCAGGAAAGCGATTCCCTGCCGGGTGTTTCCTTCCCGGAAAAAAGCGTTCTGGGCAATTTCACTCCGGAGACTGACACTTTCGGGCTCATAGGCCAGGGCCCTGCGCCAGGACAGCAGGGCTTTCTCAAGACTTTGCTGCGGATTGAGACCCAAAAACTGGCCCTGTTCCAGGTAGAGACTGCCCATCGCTTTCAGAACTCCCGGCTGCCGCGGAATACCCACCAGGGACTGGCGGTATTCGGACAGGGCCGCCCGGATCAGGACCCTGTGCTGTTGTGGATCCAAATTTTTGTCTCGTGCGGCAAGATTCTGGTAGGCATTCCCCAGATAGACATGGGGCTGTGTCGCCTGGGGCCGGGCGGCCACCAGAAAATTCGCCGCTTTCATCAGAAAAACGGCACGGGCCTGTTTCCCGGGTATCACGCTGTCCAGCCAGCCATTGCTGCTGAACAGGGCATAAACCGCACCATCCAGGACCAGGTACCAGATAGCCACTGCCCAAAGCAGGACGAGCGCGCCCTGAACAAAAGATGGATGGTTGATCTGCAGTCTGGGCAGCACCGGCTCCGTTTCTCCGCTGGACAGAAACCTCCGCCAGGCCTGCCCGAGCAGTATCCCGGCCAGAAGACCCAAAGGAAGATTGTAGAAAATGAAGTTTCCCAGGGCATGGCCGGTGATGGCAAACACGCCCAGGATAAGGCCGGCAGCCTGGTAGCGGCCCTCTTCTGCCAGAGGGTCTTTTATTTTCCCGGAAAACAGGACCCGATACAGCGAGTAAAACAGAACACTGGCAAACACCAGCAGGAATCCCAGATTGGCGATGCCACCCTCTGCCAGGAATTCGATATAGTCGTTATGGGCATAGGTACCGGCCGATCCCAGCTCACCTGGCAAACGGTACGCCGGATAAAAAAGGAAGTAGCTGCCTATCCCCGTGCCCTGCCAGGGGTGGTCCAGGAACATGTGCCAGGTGGCAAGCCACATAAGCCCCCTGGAGACCGTAGACAGATTGGCTGTCACAAAAGCCGGGGCCAGATGGCCGAGCATGTCGTAATGGTGGAGATATCCAAAAATGGCATAGCAGGCGGCGGTTATCCCAGTCAGCAGCAGCAGGTTGCTGCGAAACCGTGGAATCCGCCGAAAAACCACCAGCGCCACCAGCAGGGTACAAATCCAGGACAGTGTTCCGCCCCTGCTATAGGTCGCCCAAAAGGCGAATCCCAGAAACAGGAGAGTCAACAGGTAAAAAAGCCGCGCCGGGTCCACTTTTCCCGAAAAAAAACCTGCCCGGCTGCGTCCATCCAGATACAGAAAACGCCCCAGTACCGGGAAATACAGCAGGTTCATCCAGGCCGCAAAGCTGTTGGTATCCAGCAGAGGCCCCTTAACGCGCAGGAGAAATCCGGATCCGCCATGGTCCATGGTGCTAAAGTATTCCCACAACGCCATGAGCGACAGCACCCAGGCACCCGCCAGAATCCCGGCCCAGACCCAGGGCCAGACCGCACGGGCGTCCTCCTCAGGCATCAGGACCCAAAACAGAAATCCCAGTGGAAGGGAGCCCAGTACCCAGAAATAGAACCAGCTGCTGTAGGGAACCCCGCTCCAGAACAGGGTGAGCCAGAGCCAGATCACCCAGAGGAGCATGAACACCGGCAGAAATCCCCGGGGCCAGGGCAGTCCTGCATTGAGGCGCGGCCAGACAGAAACCGCTCCCCAGACCAGAAGCGCGGCCATGCTTCCTGACAAGAGCGAAATCGTCTGTCCGTTGTAGTACCAGCTCAGGAAATACGCCAGAAGCGGCAGGGAAACCAGCAGAAAAATCCGGAAAAGGGTCGGACGGGATGCAGCAGCGGTCATGGGCGTTCGGCCTGGCTGGGGATTCCGTCAGCAGTCTAGCAGAACTCTCCGGAACATGGACCCATCCGGCCTGGAATCTCCGGATTTCCCTTTCTCGGTGCTGCCCGAAGCCACAGTGGTTCTTGTTGTATCCTGCGTCCATCAGTAGACTGTTGCGGTTCTGGTTTCTGTCCGGAGGGCCCATGCCTTCTGCCATCCCTGAAGATTCCGTGGGTCTCGTCACCCACCAGGATTTTACGGTACAGGATGCGCTTGCCCTGGAATGTGGCCGCAGCCTTCCCGGCTACACCCTGCGTTTTGAATGCTATGGGTCCCTGAACGCGGAGCGCAGCAATGCCATTCTCCTCTGCCATGCCCTGTCCGGAGACCACCATGCCGCCGGGTACTACCATGAGGAGGACCGCAAACCGGGCTGGTGGGAACATCTGGTCGGCCCTGGCAAGCCTATTGACAGCCAGCGGTTTTTCATCGTCTGCAGCAATTTCATCGGATCCTGCAAGGGTTCGACCGGTCCCGCCAGCATCAATCCCGGGACCGGAGAGCCCTGGGGACTGGACTTTCCCATGGTGACGGTCAAGGACTGGGTTCGTACGCAGGCCACCCTGGCCGATCACCTGGGCATCCATCAGTGGGCTGCTGTCATCGGAGGAAGCCTGGGCGGGATGCAGGTCATGCAATGGGCCATGGACTACCCCGACCGCCTGCGCCACGCCATTGCCATCGCGGCTGCTCCCCGTCTCACCGCCCAGAACATCGCCTTCAATGAGGTCTGCCGCCAGGCCATCATGAGCGATCCCGACTTCCATGAAGGCCGCTATTACCATTTCCAGACCAAGCCGAGGCAGGGGCTGTCGCTCGCCCGGATGATCGGCCATATCACCTATCTTTCGGACGATGCCATGCGCCGGAAGTTCGGCCGCGAAACCCGGGGTGGAAAGGCGTTCTCCTTTGGTTTTGATGCCGATTTCGAGGTGGAAAGCTACCTGCGCTACCAGGGCTCGAGCTTTGTCGAGCGCTTCGATGCCAACAGCTATCTCTACATTACCCGTGCCCTGGACTATTTTGATCCGGCATCCGGCTTTGACGGGAGCCTGGCGGCCGCTTTCTCCGGGGTAAAAGCCCAGTTTCTGGTCGTCTCCTTCAGTACGGACTGGCGTTTCTCCCCGGAGCGTTCCCGGGAGATTGTCCAGGCCCTGTACACGGCCGGAGTGGATGTCAGCTACACCGAAATCCAGGCCCAGCATGGACATGACTCCTTCCTGCTCCCCATTCCCCAGTATATGGCCGTACTCGGAGCTTACCTGAACCGGGTGGCGGAAGAGGCCGGCGCATGATTTTTCCCCTGCGCCCCGATCTCGAAATTGTCGCCGGCTGGATTGCTCCCGGGAGCCGGGTACTGGATCTCGGCTGCGGTGAAGGGGAACTGCTGGACTACCTGCGCCGGGAAAAGGGAGTCCGGGGCTACGGCATCGAGATTGAAGATGCCCGGGTCGTATCGGCCCTGCGCCGCGGGCTTCCGGTCATCCAGCAGGATCTGGATGCCGGGCTGCGGCAGTTCGGTGACCACAGCGTCGATACCGTCGTCCTCTCACTCACCCTCCAGGCGGTGCATTTTCCCCGGGACCTGCTGCTGGAAATGCTGCGGGTAGGCCGCGAAGGGATTGTCAGTTTCCCCAACATGGGCCACTGGCAGGCCCGCTGGCAGCTGGGGGTACATGGCCGCATGCCGGTAACAGACGCCCTGCCCCATACATGGTACGATACCCCCAACATCCACCTGTGCACGCTCCGGGATTTTGACAGTCTCTGCCGGGAAAACGGAATCCGGGTCCTGGAGCGGGTGGTTCTCGACGACCGGCGTCGCAGCACCTGGGCAAACCGCCTGCTGCCCAACCTTTTTGGGGAGGTAGCACTGTACCGTTGTGCGTCCGGATCCTGACCGGCCGTACGCATAAGGAGTCCAACATGACACTGGAGCTGATCAGCTTTCCCCTCTGTCCCTTTGTCCAGCGTTCGGTCATTACCCTGCTCCACAAGGAAGTGGCGTTTACCCTGACCCCTGTCGATCTGGCCCATAAGCCCGACTGGTTCCGGGAAGTCTCTCCCCACGGGAAGGTGCCCTGCCTGCGCGTAAATGGCAGCACGGTCCTGTTTGAATCCCATGTGATCAACGAATATTTGGACGAAACGGTCCCACCGGCCCTGATGCCGGAAGACCCCCTGGAGCGGGCCCGTCACCGCGCCTGGATCGCACTCGGAAGCGATGTACTGGGCGACCAGTTCCAGATGATGTCCGCCCAGGGAGAAGAACGCTTCAGCGCGGCCAGTCGGCAGCTGTTCGACCGGCTGGAGCGGCTGGAGAAGGAACTGCAGGACACGCCACTTTTTGCGGGCGAACAGTTCAGCCTGGTGGACGCCGCCTTTGCGCCGCTGTTCATGCGCATGGAAATCCTGCACAGTATCTGGCCCCTGCAGCGCTGGGAATCCCTGGAGCGGATACGGCGCTGGGCGGCCGTGCTCATGGAGCTGCCGGAAGTTGCTGGCTCGGTGACGGCCGAGTTCCCGGCCCAGCTGTATGCCTGTCTCAGCGAAAAGGGCAGCCTGCTGCTGCGTTCGGCCTGACAGAACAGAGAACCACTGGAGGAACCACAGGAATGAGCGAAGAAAACCCGCGTGGGGAAAACGCCGGCCCGGAGTGCACGACCCACTTTGGCTACCGGGAGGTTCCTGAACCGGAAAAGGAGCACCTGGTCCGCGGGGTATTCAGCAGTGTGGCCGGAAGCTATGACATCATGAACGATCTCATGTCGCTCGGAATCCACCGCCTCTGGAAGCGCTTTGCCACGGATCTCGCCCGTCCGAGGCCTGGACAGCGGGTCCTGGATCTTGCGGGAGGAACGGGAGACCTTGCTGCCCTGTTGTACCCGAGGGTCCAGCCGGGCGGCCATATTACTGTCTCCGACATCAACCCGGACATGCTCGCGGTGGGAGAAAAACGCCTGACGGACCGGGGAATGCTGGCCGGAATCGATTTTGTCGAGGCAGACGCAGAAAGCCTCCCGTTCCCGGACCATTCGTTTGACCTCGTCACCCTGGCCTTTGGCATCCGCAACATGACCCATCCCGAAAGGGCTCTCCGCGAGATCCACCGGGTCCTGCGCACCGGCGGGCGGGTTCTGGTCCTCGAGTTTTCCCATCCCCGCTGGCCGGGACTGCAAAGCCTCTACGACTTCTACTCATTTCGCATTCTCCCGAAACTCGGGGAATTTGTCGCGAAGGACCGCGAGAGCTACCAGTATCTGGTGGAATCCATCCGCCGCTTCCCCGACCAGGAAACTTTCCGGATCATGATGGAAGACGCGGGTTTCGGACGGGTGGATGTCCACAACCTCTCGGGAGGCATTGTCGCCATCCACCGGGGATTCCGTCTCGACTGATGAATTCCATTCATGTCTTCTGCCAAAATTTCCCCCTTGAGCGCCAGGCGCCAGGCGGGGCATCATGGCGCCAGTTCCCCATAGAGGAGTAGTGTAATCATGACCCGGGTGCACAATCTTGGTTTTCCCCGTATCGGTCACCGTCGTGAGCTGAAAAAGGCTACCGAATCCTTCTGGGCTGGCGAGCTGGATGCCGCTGGACTGGAGGCGCAGGGTGCCGGGCTGCGCGAACGGCACTGGCGGATCCAGCAGACCTGTGGCGTCCATCTGGTTCCGGTCGGGGATTTCAGCTTTTACGACCAGATGCTCGACATGAGCTGTACCCTTGGGGCCATTCCTCCCCGCTATGGATTCCAGGGCGGACAGGTGGATCTTGCCACCTTTTTTGCCATGGCCCGTGGATCGGCCACCCAGCCAGCAATGGAAATGACCAAGTGGTTTGATACCAACTACCACTACATCGTGCCCGAATTCCACGAAACCATGGAATTCCGCCTCAGCAGCGAGCGCATCTTCCAGCAGGTGAAGGAAGCGCAGGCGCTGGGACTGGAACCCAAACCCGTGCTGGTAGGCCCCATCACCTATCTCTGGCTGGGCAAGGAAAAAGATCCCGAAGCGGAAGCCCATGGAGAACTCCAGCACCACCACGATGGCGACGCCTGTCATGGACATGGCAGCCCGGTGGGAAATGCCTGTTTTGACCGACTGGGCCTGCTGCCGAAGCTCCTGCCGGTCTACGCCGAAATTTTGGCAAAACTCGCCGATCTCGGCGTGGAATGGGTGCAGATGGACGAATCCGCACTGGTTCTGGATCTCCCGGCAGAATGGCTGGAAGCCCTGGACAGCGCCTATGCCCATCTGAAGGCAGGGCGGACTCCGCGTATCCTGCTCGCTACCTATTTTGAATCGGTTGCAGAACATGCCCCCCGTCTCAGGGCCCTTCCTGTGGCCGGACTGCACCTGGACCTGCGCCGGGCGCCCGCCCAGCGCGACGTATTCCTGCAGGACTACCCGGCCGACAGGATTCTGTCCCTGGGTGTCGTGGATGGCCGCAACGTCTGGCGCACGGACCTGGATGCAGCTCTCGACCTCCTGAAGCCCGCCGCCCAGGCGCTGGGGGACCGTCTGTGGGTAGCTCCCTCCTGCAGCCTGATGCACAGCCCCGTCGACCTGGAGCAGGAAACGGAACTGGACGCCGAGCTGAAGTCCTGGCTGGCCTTTGCCGTACAGAAGCTGGACGAGACCGTCCTGCTGGCCCGTGCCCTGGACCAGGGCACGGAAGCCGTGGCCGCCGAGCTGGAAAATGCCCGCCGTGCCGTCGCCTCCCGCCGCTCGTCTCCCCGGATCCACAATCCGGCCGTGGATGCGCGCCTGCAGGCCCTGGGCAGTGACGATGGCCACCGGGCCCATGCCTATCCAGAACGGGCAAAGGCCCAGTCCGCCCGCTTCCGGCTCCCGCCCTTCCCCACAACGACTATCGGCAGTTTCCCCCAGACCCCGGAAATCCGTCGCGCCCGTATGGAGCACCGCAAGGGCGGGCTTTCCGATGCCGACTACCACAGGGCCATGGAAGCGGAAATTGCCCTGGTGGTCCGTGAACAGGAGCGCCTGGGCCTTGATGTTCCTGTGCATGGCGAGCCGGAACGCAACGACATGGTGGAGTATTTTGGGGAGCAGCTCGCGGGGTTTGCCTTTACCCGTCACGGCTGGGTACAGAGCTACGGATCCCGCTATGTGAAGCCTCCGCTGATTTTCGGGGACGTTTCCCGCCCGCATCCCATGACCGTGGAATGGGCGCGCTATGCGCAGTCTCTCACCAGCAGGCCCATGAAGGGCATGCTCACCGGTCCGGTGACCATTCTCCAGTGGTCCTTCGTGCGTGATGACCAGCCGCGGGAACGGACGGCCCTGCAGATCGCCCTCGCCATCCGGGACGAAGTACAGGACCTCATCGACGCCGGCATCGGTATCATCCAGATTGATGAGCCAGCCTATCGCGAAGGCCTGCCCCTGAAGCGGCGGGACTGGGACAGCTATCTGGCCTGGGCTTCCCGCGCTTTCCGCATCTCGGCCCAGATTGCGCCCGATGACGTGCAGATCCATACCCACATGTGCTACTCGGAGTTCAATGACATTCTGCCGGCCATTGCCGCCATGGACGCCGATGTCATAACCATCGAGACCTCGCGGTCACAGATGGAACTTCTGGATGCCTTTGCCACGTTCAACTATCCCAACGAGATCGGGCCTGGCGTGTACGACATCCATTCGCCCCGTGTGCCCACCATCGAAGAAATGGTCCACCTTATGGAAAAGGCAGCCCGGGTGGTACCCGCCGAACGCCTCTGGGTCAATCCGGACTGCGGGCTGAAGACGCGTAAATGGGCTGAGGTCACTCCGGCTCTGGAGCACATGGTGCAGGCGACGCAGGAAATCCGGAAGCGTCTGGCCTAAAACCAGTATTCCGAATCTGCAGAGAATCAGGGGGAGCGCATAGCCTGCGTTCCCCCTGATTTTTCCATGGAAAAGCAGGACCCGGGAAAAACTTCTTCATTCCGTGCCGGAAGAAGGGGTTTTATCCTCCACCACAGGGACATTTGCCGTAAGCCCCTTCCGGGTTGCATGCAGCACCAGAGCAAGAAAAACTCCAGCAAGAAGGCCCAGAAAAAAACCGAAAACAACTATAACAGCTCTGGAGGGACCTACCGGATCCAGGGAGGGACTGGCCGTCCTGATGATTTGTGTGGGTATGACCGCTTTCAGTGCATCCTGGAGGGAGTTTTCCTTAGCTTTTTGTGCAGTAATCTGGGTCGTGATGCTGGCAGCCTTGTTCCGCCAGGTATGGATCTGCTTTACCATCCGCAGGCGCTCTTTGGGCAGCTCAACGGCTGTCTCCATCTGCAGGCGATACAGCTGCATCTGTTCCTGGGTTACCTGGTTATCCTGGATAACCATAGTCAGAGCTGTCGCATTCTTTCCTGCCCGTATTTTTCCCTTTGTGGCCATAGGCATGATTTTTTCTATCTGTGTGGAAAGGGAGCGCTCCTGACGTGCAATAACCGCTTCCTTGCTGTCCATCAGTTTCAACTGGTCAGAAAGAAAAGCTACTTCCTGCATTTCATTCTGCCGATTTTCTCGCAGAGAATTGATTGTTGCCGCCACAGACGCCAGTTGAGCCTGCAGGGAAGCCTGTGCTGAGCTGGTCAGAACAGCATTCTGTTCCCCTAAATCCTGCATTACGGCATCCTCAATGCGGCTGACAGACTTCCCGCGCGACTTCGGAGCCCTGACAGACAGACAACACTGGAGCGTTTGGCATGCGTCACATGAAAATCACCCGGTCTCATCTGGTCGTTTTTTGGCTGTCCTGCATTGAAACGGACAAGTTCCGAGGGCAGATAGCCATTTTCTATTTGTGCGATTGCGTTGCTGGCCGAGCTTGCGTGAATGGGATCCCCTCTAGAGTTCCGCCCAATCAGGCCTATCGACTCACAGGCCTGCCAGGAATATTGGGGAGCGCGCAGCAGTGCCCACACGAGGGCGGTAGCAGTGCACAGAAGCACCGAGAAAAAAATCACGCGTTTTTTCTCCCTAAAAATTTCAAAAAGCTGCCCAAGGGAGATTTCTTCTTCAGATTGAACATTCATGCTTGCTGTTGGGTCCATCTGTCACAGTAAATTGGTATCCGGTGGGGGTGCGGATGAAAACTTGGACTACCATGGACGATTTCCGCCGCACCCCCCATCAAAACTGGCAGGGAAAAATAGATTGCAGTGAGCACAAGATTACCCTGAGTCCGGAGTATTATAAAGTGGATTTATAGCTGGCGCGCCCTTAGGGGGAGCCTGAAAAACTTGCTGGTTAGTCCATCACCGGTACTTTGCTAACAGGGTGAGCGGAAACCTGGATCAGGAAACACATCGTGATTTTCCACAGGTGGAGCCGTCACCCCCTCCATAGCCTCTTCCCGGCACCGGCTGTCTTCGGACAGTCTTTACTTGTGATCACAGCCGCCCAAATCACGAATGTCCACTATTGCCAGGATACCTCACCACTGGCGGGAGCAGGCGTGCCTGTCCGCATCCTGAAACCGGAAAGAAATGCCAGGCTGTAAAACACCTGAAGCCTGGCAGTCCTCTGTGAGAGGTCACCCGCCCGGCAGCTTGGGAGAAAGGCGCAGGTGTCTTTCGTCGGCCAAGCGGCGTAGTGTCGCGATCTGGCCATGGGCCGAAGCCAGAACTTCCCAGAGCGGATGGGGGCCCAAATTCATGCCCGCCCGGCACATGCGTTCCTGGATGGTTGCCCCGCCATCCCCCAGGGCGAGGCCCATCAGCAGCAGGCCATCGATATATCCTTCCGCATCCCGCTGCTGGTGGGTAATCCGCAGCAGTTCCGCATAGAGCGGCAGACGCAGGGGTTCTTCCAGAATGGCTGCCTGCAGGATGGCACGGCCATAATTGGGGTCTGGATTGCGCGATACAATGGCGAGCGCCTTGGCTGCGGTCATTGGCTCTTCCGGGTTTTCTCCGGGCGACGGGACGGGCAGACCTGCTTTCTCCGCCAGCACCAGAAGTTCCAGATTGCCGGGATCCCTGAGCAGGCCATTTTTTACCCGCTCTTTCCACCATTCCGGATTGCACCCCTCCGGGGTCCCCCATTCCCCCAGGCTGTCCAGCAGTTCGGCGTAGGCATCCAGTTCTTCGAGGGCAAGATAGGCATCAAGGAGCCGGTTGACGGCACGGCTATCGTGGGGATGCAGGTCCACATACCAGCGCAGGACCGTCGCAGCCTGGGAGTAGTGTCCATACTGCATGTAGATTTCAGCTTCCTGGCAGAGATCCTCGCCGCTGAGTCCGCTGGCTTCTACCTCTTGGGCACCTGCACCTTCCCGGGCAGGATACCCCGGAATTTCCGCTCCTGGAACATTCTCTTTGGAGGTGGCTGAAGGCCGCCGCACCACAGTTTCTTTCGCGGTCGCCGCATCAGCATCATCGTCCTCGTGGCTACCAGACCTGCGGCGTCTGGCACGCAGGCGGAGATAGACCTCCACGGCTACCAGCACGACCACCACAACCTCGAGGAATAGCATCAGACCCTGCATTACTGCCTCCTGGCATTTCCCTCACGGTTTATATAGTCGAAAGTCCGTTTTTGGCAGCACCCCACTTTTCCCGGGTGCCCATGGAAAAACCAGGATTTTCCCTGCCAACCCTTTCCTGCCTGTCACTATCATGCATCCGGCTGTGGACAGAAAACCTGGCTTACGCAAAGGCGACTGGGGGAAAGGGCCTCCCAGAGCAGCAGCGGGGAGCCATCTGGTCACGGGCATTCCATCGCCGGCACGGTGCCGCTATCACACATGCTGGGGAGCAACATCTTCGCATGGGGATGGCACCCCGGAGCGGGAATGACCGGCGGGGCCGGTCTGAAATGGCCGCAATTATGGAAGAACGGGCCAAAAATGGCTGTGCGGACACTGCTCTGTCTGCAGGAAGCTTCCCCTGTTCCCTGCGCTTACCAGAGTCGTGTGCAGACGGACTTAAGCCGGGTGTGCCAGAGGAAAACCGTTCTTGGCCACTCCAGCAGGCTGGCGACCGTCTACTCTCAGCTTCCGGGCTGGGACATGGACTGCCCCACATATTTTCCCATCCAGTATTCGATTTCCTGGACGTCCCGCAGATGCCCATACAGGCCAATCCGTGCATCAAATTTTGTCACGGCACCGCCTACCCGGTGAAGAGTGATGAGAATGGCCGTTCCCGAACTCGTAAATCCCTGCACTTCCACCGTATTGGCACTGAGGTTTTTTGTTCCGGAGAACCGCATCCCTGCCGCTGGAAGGGCACGCTCGGCTGCAGCCGTAACCGTGGGGAGAGATGCCGGATAATAGGTGTAGTACGGTACCGGATTAATCTGGGGAGCGATCCTTGAACTGCACCCGGACAGCCCCATGACCGAGAGAAACGCCACCAGTGCGACTGCGAGAATACCTTTCATGCACTACTCTCCAAGCTCTGTCTGGACGGATGCCGTTGCCGGGGAAAGGCTTCCTCTTCCGGGCTGCCCCACCCTACCCTATAATCGCCAGGTGCGATTGTCCGCATTTTCCGGGATTCAGGCAACTGGCCCACTCGTACGGGAAGAAAAACACATGAAAATGTTACGCTGGATGCTCATCGCAGGTTTACCGATTACCCTGGCCGGATGCGCCAACAATCCCTACGCCTCCAACTCCACCACCGCGAACACCACCGGTGGAGCACTTCTCGGAGGGGTGGCAGGCGCCGTCATCGGAAACCAGACGGGATCCCCGCTGGCAGGAGCGGCCATTGGTGCCGGAATTGGAGGACTGGCCGGTTACGGAATGTCCAAGTCCCAGCAGCAGTCCGCGCCACCACCGCCGCCCCCTGCCCAGCAGGGATACTATGCCCCACCCGCCGGAAACGCTCCCTGCCCGCCGGGGTATACCTGCACACCCGCAGCGCCGCAGTACCAGTCCCCGCCGAACTGCCCCCCCGGCTACACCTGTACTCCAGGAGGCTAGCAGGAAGAGGGCAACCCCTACTCCCATGCTGCGTGGTATGCGGCTCCAGAAATCTGGAGCCGCATACCCTGGATTCAGGGGAATTTCTGACGGCCTGCCGTCAGGCAAAAACTGTCTGTTCTCATTGACACCCCTTCCCGGTCCGGAATGGACCGCCTTGCGCAGGATCCGCCAGGCTAGCGGCGACCCAGGAGATTCCAGTCAGGGCATTTTCCGCCAGATCCACAAAAGTTTTCGCCAGAACAGCGAATTCTGGATGTATCACCATAGAGCAATCGCGGCAGAATACCCATGCCAATCAAGGATAATGACATCCTGCAGATGTCTGGTCTCTTCCCGCAAAACGGCATATCGACTGGAATGCCGCAAACCTGTTTCCGTAGTGCATCACAGTTCTGCACACCCGCGAAAGACACGCGGCTCTGGCTCCAGCCACCAGACCGGCAAGGCGTATATGGCCACAGCAGCCACAGGTACACCGGAGGCTTTTGCCCGGGTGAATATCCAGGCCAGCAGGAAATTCGTCGGCCTGTTTCTGCCAGACCAGCCTGGACGGGCATTCACCGGCAGACTGGTTGAATTTTTCTTCCACAGCGACCTAGAATGCAGATACCGCTACCTGAACGAGGGGGCCTATGCCAACGGCCAGCCGGCTGGACCTGTTGCGCTGGATGTGCATTTCCGCAGCCGCTGGGGGGCTGGCCGGATGCGCCAGTATGCCCGGGCATCCGGGTCCCGGTGGAGCGGGTACACCCCCAGCCATGGGCACCGCCTTTTCCAGTGGTTCCGCCTGCTACGCGCCGCCACCCGATCTCCAGGCAGCCTACAACCAGCCCTACGAAATCAATGGCCAGTGGTACCACCCCCTTCGCTCCGATGCGGGTTACGACCGGAGAGGAATCGCCTCCTGGTACGATATCGGTTCTTCCAGTACGGTCACGGCCATGGGGACGGCCTTCCATGACCACCAGCTGAGCGCCGCAAGCCGTACCCTTCCCCTGCCGTCCTGTGTCCGGGTCACCAACCTGCAGAATGGCCGCAGTGTGCTGGTGCTGGTCGATGACCGCGGACCCTTTGTGGCCGGCCGCATCATGGATCTCTCCGTGGGTGCCGCCCATGCCCTGGGGATGGTGGCCCAGGGAACCACCCCGGTGCGCGTTGAAGCCGTCACACCGGGGAATGCTCTGCCCCCCGTCCGGCTGGTACAGGTGGCGCGCCGTGCAGCCCCGGCAGCCCCGGCCCTGGAGGCCGTTTCTGCCCGTTCTGCGCCGCGCCTTCCCCAGGTTCTTCCCGCACCCGGCGGAAAAGGAACCCACAGCCAGGTCCTGCAGGCGGCAGGAACCCAGCGTGGTGCAGCGCGTGCACGGCTGCAGGCAGTCGTGGCCAGCACCTTTGGCGCCTCCAGCACTCCGTCACCCACGCCGGCATCCCGGGCTGCGCCCCCGAACATTTCCCGGCGGCCTGGGACAGAACGGCTGGAGTACCACCCGATCCCCCGGATCCCGCCCCCCGTGCTCCACCCGGCCGTCTATCTGGTGACCGCCAGGCCCATGGACCTGCACCGCGCACTGCATGAGAAGAGCAAGCTGCAGGCTTTCGGCATCACGACCGCCCGACTCGTCACGGCCAATGGTGGCGGATATGCCGTCAGGATAGGGCCACTCGCCGGAAGCAGCAGCAGTCAGGTCTATGTGCACAGCCTGCACCGGCTTGCCCTGGGAGATTTTCAGGTGACGGGGGAAAACAGCGGCTGACCGGGGAAACCCGTACCTTCTGGCTGCGTTAACGGGAAAACAGGCGGCCGCCTGGCGGAAACGATTCCGGAGGGAAGCGCTCGCCCGCCAGGGCCCAGACCAGCAGTGCGATCCAGGCCACGCCAGACCAGGCCAGGGCAATGTCCAGCACCAGTATCCAGACAGCATTCCGGTGGCGGCGGAGAACGGCGATCAGGGCCGGAGCAAAATAGACGAACAGGCCCAGAACGCCCCCCAGTACCCAGAACAGGACGTGCAGGAAAATGCCGCCAATGGCGAGAACGGCCAGCCCGGCGAAAACCAGTACCAGTGCAGCAAAAGTACCCATCACGGAACCTCCCCCTGGGCCGTTCCAAATACACTGTCCAGAATATCCGATCCTGCTACGTCCTCGCCAGTCAGGCTATGTACCAGCAGCCGCCCACCCAGGACTTCCGGCGCAATCAGAAGATCGGCCCCTGTCTGCCGGAGACGGTGGAAATGGCGCTGGTCCGAGACCAGCGCCACCGTTTTCCCGGGCACGCCCAGATCCTTCGCCGCGAGGACGATAAAGGCATTCTCGCTGTCGTCACTGCGCAGGGCCAGAACTCCCAGGGCATGCAGGGCACCCGCATTGCGCAGCACGACCGGATCCGTAGCATCCCCGA
>DAHXMJ010000056.1 GCA_027365525.1 Acidithiobacillus sp. | reverse complement strand
CGATCTTGATGCCATGGCGGCCGTGCAGGCGCGCCGGGCGCTCGGCGACGCCCGCTTCGTTGTCGCCATTTCGGCGTTCCTCGGCGAGGCAGAAACCTATGCCGACGTGGTGCTCCCCATGGCCGTCTGGGCGGAGAGCGCGGGCAGCTATTTCAACAACGAGGGGCGGCTGCAGTCTTTCCGCGCGGCGGTCCGCGCCGCGGGAGAAGCCCGGCCTGCGTGGAAGATCCTGCGGGTGCTGGCCGACCACCTCCAGGTGGCGGACCTGGCCTTTGACGATCTCGAGGGCGTCCGCAGTGCCTGGGAGACCCGCCTCGGAGACTTTCCCCTGGATGTTCCCGCCTTTGGTGCTTTCCCGGAAGAGTCTGTCCCGGTAGAAACGGGCCTGCCGGCCGGAGAGGGCTGCCGGATTCTCGGGGACTGGTCCATCTACCAGGGGGACCCGCTGGTCCGGCGGTCTGTCCCCCTGAAACGGCCGGCGGTCTGCCGGCTGCATCCGGAGACGGCAGACCGCCATGGCCTCCGGGATGGGGACATGGTGGAACTGCAGGGCCCGGACGGGCAGGGAACGCAGCTTCCGCTTGCCGTGGATGCGGGTGTGGCACCCGGCGCCGTCTGGCTCCCCCTGGGATACCCCGGTACCCTGTCTTCCGGGGGCGTTGGCGCAGCGGTGGTGCCGTATCCGGCCGGTGTCGCGGCGGCTTCCGCCGCGGAGGCATAGGGAGGAACCATGGTACTGCAGACACTGGAGCAGCAGGTATGGTGGCCGGCCCTGTGGTCGCTCCTCAAGATCGTGGTGGTACTGGTCCCGCTGCTGCTTGGGGTGGCGTACCTGACCTTCGCCGAACGCAAGGTCATCGGCTACATCCAGATCCGTCTGGGACCCAACCGCGTCGGCTACCGCGGGCTCCTGCAGCCCATCGCCGACGCCATCAAGCTCATGTTCAAGGAAGTCGTGGTGCCCAGCAATGCCAACCGCTTCCTGTTCCTCGCCGCGCCGGTGCTGGCCTTTGTCCCGGCCATGCTGGTGTGGGCGGCGGTGCCGTTTGGTCCGGGCATGGCGATTTCCAACATGAATGCGGGTCTGCTCTATGTTCTTGCGGTGGCGGGCCTGGGGGTGTACGGGATCATCGTCGCCGGCTGGGCCTCCAATTCCAAATACGCCTTTCTCGGCGCCATGCGGGCGGCCGCACAGCTGGTGGCCTATGAAATTGCCATGGGCTTTGCCCTGGTCGGGGTCCTCATGGCGGCCCAGACCCTGAATCTCACCCGGATTGTGGAAGCCCAGGCGGGCAGCGGATTCTGGTCCTGGTACTGGCTGCCGCTGTTCCCGTTTTTCCTGGTGTATTTCATTTCCGGCGTGGCCGAAACCAACCGTGCACCGTTCGATGTTGCCGAGGGAGAATCCGAGATTGTGGCCGGTTTCCATGTCGAATATTCCGGCATGGGGTTTGCGCTGTTTTTCCTCGCCGAATACGCCAACATGATTTTTGTCTCGGCCCTGACCACGGTGCTGTTCCTCGGCGGCTGGTATCCGCCGATCAGTATCGCCCCGTTTACCTGGATTCCCGGTCTCGTGTGGCTGCTGCTGAAAACGGCCTTCCTGCTCTATGTGTTCCTGTGGATCCGGGCAACCTTTCCGCGATACCGCTACGACCAGATCATGCGGCTGGGCTGGAAGGTTTTCATCCCGGTGACCCTCGTCTGGATTGTGGTCATTGGTGTTGCCCTGGAAACCCCCCTCCGTTCCCTGGTGCGCTGAAGAGGAAGGCATGCAAAAACAGTTCAGGCATTGGATCCGCACATTTTTTCTGCTGGAGCTGCTGCGTGGCATGCAGCTGACCGGGCGCTATTTCTTCGCCCGCAAGTTTACGGTGCAGTACCCGGAAGAACAGACACCCCAGTCTCCCCGTTTTCGCGGCCTGCATGCCCTGCGCCGCTACGGCAACGGGGAGGAGCGCTGCATTGCCTGCAAGCTCTGCGAGGCTGTCTGCCCTGCCCTGGCCATCACCATCGAGAGCGAGGAACGCGCCGACGGGACCCGGCGCACCAGCCGCTACGACATTGATCTTAGCAAGTGCATTTTCTGCGGACTCTGTGAGGAATCCTGTCCGGTGGATTCCATCGTGGAAACCCGAGTGCTCAACTACCACGCCGAATCGCGCGCGGAACTGCTGTACAGCAAAAGCCGTCTCCTGGCCAATGGCGACCGTCTGGAAACGGAGCTGGACGCCGACCGGCAGGCAGACCGGGCCTACCGGTAGGAAGGGGATCCATGCCACTCATGACCACCGTGCTTTTCTACGTGTTTTCGGCCATCCTGCTGGGATCGTCGGTGCTGGTGATTACGGCCCGCAATCCCGTCTATTCGGCCCTCTACCTGGTCCTCGCATTTTTTAGCGCCGCTGCCCTGTTCCTGCTGGTCGGGGCGGAATTCCTGGGCCTGATCCTGGTCCTGGTCTATGTGGGAGCGGTCATGGTCCTGTTCCTTTTTGTGGTCATGATGCTCGACATCAACCTGGCACAGCTTCGCGAGGGATTTCTGCGCTATCTGCCCCTGGGACTGGCGGTGGCGCTCCTGGGTGTCCTCGAGCTGTCGGCCGTCTTCTGGACCGCCCCCCTTGGCCGCCTCGGCATCCCGGCCAGCTCCCTGCCCAAGGGCACCAGCAATACGCGGGCGCTGGGCACGCTGCTCTACACCCACTACCTCTACCCCTTTGAGATCGCCGGCGTGATCCTGCTGGTGGCCATCATTGCCGCCATTGCCCTGACGCTCCGGCGGCGTCCGGAAACCCGGAGCCAGGCGATTGGCGAGCAGGTTGCCGTGCGGGCCGGGGACCGGCTGCGGCTGGTGGACCTGCGGGAGCCACAGAAATGATGGGCACGCCGACCCTCGCCTCCTGGCTGATTCTCGGTGCCCTGCTGTTCTCCATTGGGGTCACCGGCATCTTTCTCAACCGCAAGAACGTCATCATCCTGCTGATGGCCATCGAGCTGCTGCTCCTCGCGGTCAACATCAATCTGGTCGCCTTTTCCCGCTATCTGGGCAATCTCCAGGGGCAGATATTCGTGTTTTTTGTGCTGACGGTCGCTGCCGCCGAAGCCGCCATTGGCCTGGCCATCCTGGTGGTCTATTTCCGCAACCGCCACAGCATCAACGTGGACGACATCGACGAGTTACGGGGCTGATATGTGGGTTACTGACTGGCTGAACGGGCTGCCGCCCATGTGGATCTACCTGCTCATCCCGCTGGCGCCCCTGGCGGGTGCGCTGGTGGCGGGCCTTGGAGGATGGGCGCTGCGCGGGAAAGCGCACATCGCCCCCATCGCCGGGGTGACCGCAGCCTTCCTGCTGTCCCTCTATGTGCTGTACCGCGTGATGCACGGCATCACATACTACGGGGACGTCTACACCTGGGGGGTCCTGGGCCATCTCCGGGTCTCCATCGGGTTTGACATCGACAGCCTGACCGCACTAATGCTGGTCGTGGTCACGTTCGTGTCGCTCTGCGTGCATGTCTATACCATCGGGTACATGCGCGGGGATCCGGGATATGCCCGGTTTTTCAGCTACATTGCCCTGTTTACCTTCAGCATGCTGATGCTGGTCATGGCCAACAGCTTCCTGCAGCTCTTTTTCGGGTGGGAGGCGGTGGGCCTGGTCTCCTACCTGCTCATCGGTTTCTGGTTTGCCCGGGAAAGCGCAAATCTGGCCGCCCTCAAGGCCTTCATCGTCAACCGGGTCGGTGATTTTGGCTTTCTGCTCGGCATTGCGGCCATCTACCACTACTGCGGCAGCCTGGACTACCGTACGGTGTTCGCGCGGATTCCGGAACTGGCCGGCCAGACAATCACCCTGGTTCCCGGTCACCCATGGCCGGTGCTAACCTGGATCGCCATCCTGCTGTTCATCGGGGCCATGGGAAAATCCGCCCAGGTGCCCCTGCACGTCTGGCTTCCCGAATCCATGGAAGGTCCCACGCCGATTTCGGCCCTGATCCATGCGGCGACGATGGTGACGGCCGGAATCTTCATGGTGGCCCGGATGTCCGCTATCTATGAGCAGTCGACCACGGCCCTGACGGTCATTCTCCTGGTGGGCGCCATTACCGCCCTGTTCACGGGTCTTGTCGGGCTGGTGCAGAACGACATCAAGCGCATCATCGCCTATTCCACCCTGTCCCAGCTCGGGTACATGACTGCCGCCCTTGGCGCCTCGGCCTTTTCCGCGGCGATTTTCCACCTGATGACCCACGCCTTCTTCAAGGCCCTGCTGTTTCTGGCCGCGGGATCGGTCATCCATGCCATGGCCAACGAGCAGGACATCCGCAGGATGGGAGGGCTGCGACGGTATATGCCCGTGACCTATGTCACCTTCCTGATCGGCAGCCTGGCCCTGGCCGGAGTTCCGCCCTTTTCCGGTTTTTACAGCAAGCACCTGATCATCGAGGCAGTCAGTGCCTCACACCTTCCGGGCGCCTGGCCCGCCGAACTCATGCTGGTGGCCGGGACGCTGGTCACCGCGCTCTACACCTTCCGCATGTTTTTCCTCGTCTTTCATGGGCGACCGCGCATGGACGAACAGACGCGGACACACCTGCACGAGTCTCCCTTGGTGATCACGGTCCCGCTCGTCGTCCTCGCGGTACCGGCGGTGGCCAGTGGCTGGCTGTTTTTCTCCCCGGTGGGTCTGGGACATTTCCTTGCCTCTTCCCTCGACATCCGTCCGTCCCTGAACTCGGTCGCCCAGGCAGCGCTCCAGTGGCATGGGTCCATGGCCGCGTTCGAGATCGACGGGCTGACCGGATGGACTTTCTGGCTCGCGGTTCTCGGGATCGCCATGGCGTACTATTTCTACCTGCTGCACGACGGGCTCCCGGCATCCCTGCGGGCGGCCCTTGCGGCGCCCAGCTGGGTACTGCAGCAGAAATACGGGTTTGATGCCTTCAACCAGTCCGTGTTCGTGCGCGGAGCCCTGCTGCTTGGGCGGCGGCTCTGGCACTGGGGAGACGAGAAGGTCATCGACGGGCTGGTGGTCAACGGGACCGCACAGGGGGTTGGGAGGGCCGCCCTGTCCTGGCGGCGCCTGCAGACCGGCTACATCTACCACTATGCGTTTGTCATGATTATCGGGCTCATCCTGTTCATGACGTATTTCATGATCTGGAGGGGGTAGATGGTCTTTCCCGCAGGTATTCTGACTGATGCCATATGGGCCCCCATTCTGGGGGGCTTTCTGGTACTGGCCGTGGGCGGCCGGAATGGCCGGCTGGTACGGTGGCTTGCCCTTGCCGTGTCCCTGCTCACCTTTGGCCTGACCCTGCCGCTGCTGGCCGGCTTTGATACCCACACGGCCGCCATGCAGTTTGTGGAACGGATCCCATGGATTCCCTCGCTCAACATCCACTACCACCTGGGCATTGACGGCATTTCCCTCTGGTTCATCCTGCTGACCAGCTTTCTGACCGTACTGGTGGTGATCGCCTCCTGGACCAGCGTGCAGAAGCGGGTAGCCCAGTATCTGGCGGCCTTCCTGATCATGGACGGGCTGATGATCGGGGTCTTCTGTGCCCTCGACGCCATCCTGTTCTATGTGTTCTGGGAAGCCATGCTGATCCCGATGTTCCTGATCATCGGCGTCTGGGGGGGCGAGCGGCGGGTCTACGCCACCATCAAGTTTTTCCTGTACACGTTCCTGGGCTCGGTGCTGATGCTGGTGGCACTGCTCTACCTGTATTTTCACAGTGGCCACAGTTTCAGCCTGCTGGCCTACCAGGACACGCCCCTGGGACTGGGCCCGCAGATCTGGATTTTTCTGGCCTTCCTGATGGCCTTCGCGGTCAAGATTCCCATGTGGCCCGTACATACCTGGCTGCCAGATGCCCACGTGGAGGCCCCCACCGGGGGATCGGTGATCCTGGCCGCGGTCATGCTCAAAATGGGGGCCTACGGTTTCCTCCGGCTCAGCCTTCCCATCACGCCCGACGCCAGCCACCACCTGGCGTGGCTGGTGATCCTGCTGTCCCTGGTGGCCATCGTCTATATTGCCCTGGTGGCCATCGTGCAGCAGGACATGAAAAAAACTCATTGCCTACTCCTCGATCGCGCACATGGGATTTGTGACCCTCGGCCTGTTCGTCTTCACGGCTACGGCCATGGAGGGAAGCATTATCCAGATGCTTTCCCATGGCTTTATCAGCGCTGCCATGTTCCTGTGCGTGGGAGTCCTCTATGACCGGATGCACACCCGGAACATCCGTGCCTATGGCGGGGTGGCGAGCGCGATGCCGGTGTTTGCCACGCTAATGCTGGTATTTGCCATGGGCAATGTCGGTCTCCCGGGGACTTCCGGGTTTGTCGGCGAATTCATGGTGGTGCTGGGCACCTACGCGGTGCATCCCTGGGCCGCAATTCTGGCGGCCACTGCACTGGTGACGGGCGCCGCCTACACCCTGTGGCTGGTCAAGCGTGTGATTTTCGGGGCGGTTCTCCAGCCGGAGCTGGCCGTGCTGAAGGATCTCAATGGCCGCGAGGTGCTGGTGCTCGGTTCGCTGGCCGCGCTGACCCTGCTCATGGGGGTGTGGCCCGCGCCTTTCCTTGATATCGTTCACCAATCGGTACACCACCTGCTGGGGCAGGCCACTGTATCGAAGATCCCAGGCTGACAGGAGCCAGAGATGCAGAACCCGTTGGTTCATTGGTCGTTTGCCATTCCCGAGATCTGGATCCTGGTCATGGCCTGTGTGGTGCTGCTGGTCGACCTGTTCTGGGGAAAGACACAGCGGGATCTGGGATTCTGGCTGTCCATCTTCTGCCTGACCGGGGCCATGGTGCTGACCGCAGCCGAAATGGGACAGACCGGCAGCGCCTTCTACGGCCAACTGCTCATGGACCGCTTCACGAATACGGCTGACCTCGCCGTGGAACTGCTGGGCCTGCTGGTCCTGCTCTATTCCCGGAGGTATCTGATGCTCCGCGGGCTGTACCGGGGAGAAGTGCTCGCCCTGCTGCTGTTTGGGGTCCTCGGCGCCATGGTCATGGTGTCGGGCGGAAACCTCCTGTCCCTCTACCTGGGGCTGGAGCTTCTGGCGCTCAGCCAGTATGCCCTGGTGGCAATTTACCGTGACCACCTGCGCGCGACGGAGGCCGGGCTCAAATATTTTATTCTGGGGGCCCTGGCGTCCGGCCTGCTGCTGTATGGCATGTCGCTGCTCTACGGGCTCACCGGGAGTCTCGGGATCCAGAAAATTGGCGCGTCCCTGTCGGGCGCCAGCCCGGACAACTATGTCCTCATCGTGGCGCTGGTGTTTATCGTGGCAGGGGTGGCCTTCAAGCTGGGGGCCGCTCCCTTCCACATGTGGCTGCCTGACGCCTATCAGGGCGCACCCACGCCCGTAACCCTGTTCATGGCCTCCGCACCCAAGATTGCAGCCTTCGCCCTGTTTGTCCGCCTTCTGGCCCAGGGCAACGCCGGATCCATGGCCATCTGGCAGCAGCTGTTCGTGGCGCTGGCCGTCCTGTCCCTGCTGATCGGGAATGTGGTGGCCATCGCCCAGACCAACCTCAAGCGGATGCTGGCGTATTCCACCATCAGCAACATCGGGTTTCTCGCCCTCGGAATCGTGGCTGGCAGCCAGAACGGGCTGGCAAGTGCCCTGTTCTATGCGGTGGTGTATGCTCTCATGGCGACAGCCGGATTTGGCGTGATTGTCTATCTGAGCCGGGAGGGTTTTGAGGCCGAGGAAATTGACGATTTCCGCGGGCTGGTGCAGCAGCGGCCGTGGCCGGCCTTCCTGCTGCTCCTGATCATGTTTTCCATGGCGGGGGTGCCGCCGACCGTCGGCTTCTACGCCAAGATTGCCGTTTTCCAGGCGCTGGTGCAGGCCGGATTTGTCTGGCTTGCCGTGTTTGGGGTCCTGATGGCGGTGGTCGGCGCCTTTTACTACCTGCGGGTGGTAAAGGTGGCCTTTTTTGATCCGCCACCGGAAGGAAGCCGGCCGTCTGGCGGTGACCCGCTGGCCGGGCTGACCCTTTCGGTCAACGGCCTGGCCCTGCTGGTGCTCGGAATTGTTCCTGCCCCGCTCATGGCATTCTGTTTCCACGCACTGCAGGAGGTAATGTAATGGGTTTTGACCAGTGGGCCGCTGCCTATGTGGCTCTGGTTTTTGTGGCTGCCAACCTGCCCTGGTTCAGCCGCCGGCGCTTTTTCTTTGGCCGCGCGGAACCCCGGAAAGGGCCTGGATGGTACTTTGGGGAATGGTTCGTCCTGTACCTGCTGTCCGGCGTGATCGGGATGGGTTTCGAAAGGGCGCTGGAGGGGCATAACCATGCCCAGAGCTGGGAATTCTATGTGGTTGGACTGTGCATGTTTGCCGTTTTTGCCATCCCGGGCTTTCTATGGCGCTTTAGTCTCGCCCCCATGCTGGGAAAATCTTGACGCAGCGGCTTTCCGCTTGCTATCGTTCACTGGATTAGGCGCGTAGCTCAGGGGGAGAGCGCTACCTTGACACGGTAGAGGTCGGCGGTTCGAAACCGCCCGTGCCTACCAA
>DAHXMJ010000050.1 GCA_027365525.1 Acidithiobacillus sp. | reverse complement strand
CAGTTCTATCTGCAGGCTGGTGCCTACAGTTTTCCGACAGTAGGTGTACCCTTTGCTTCCACAGGATCTGTTACCAGTACGGATTTTGGCGCCCTGCCGGTTGGATATGTGAAGATTGTACCAGATTCCGAATTTTCTGTTTAACAGGAGAATTTTATGAAATTGGTAACAGCAATCATAAAACCATTCAAGCTTGATGATGTCCGGGAGGCTCTTTCGGATGTCGGAATCCAGGGTCTGACAGTGACCGAAGTCAAAGGATTTGGAAGGCAGAAAGGCCACACGGAGCTGTATCGTGGATCAGAATATGTGGTTGATTTTTTGCCAAAAGTAAAAATAGAAACCGTGGTAAAAGACGATTTTCTTGATATGGCAATAGAGGCCATCAGCAAAGGTGCCAGAACCGGTAAAATTGGGGATGGAAAAATATTTGTATCAGAAATTATCGATTCAATACGCATCAGGACGGGGGAAAGTGGGGATGAAGCCATCTAATGCTCTTCTATCTGGTGCCATCAATGATTTTATGGGTTTGTAAGGAGAATCCTCATGTCCGTATCATGGCTTAATACTGGCGACAATGCGTGGCAGCTTACTGCTGCTACAGTTGTCGGTCTGCAAAGCGTCCCTGGTCTGGTAGTCCTCTATGCGGGTATTGTCAAGAAAAAGTGGGCCGTAAATTCGGCTTTTATGGCATTTTATGCTTTTGCGGCAGTGCTTATAGCGTGGCTGCTCTGGGCCTATAACATGGGGTTTGGCAAGGAATGGTTTCCTTTTATTGGCATGCCCCATCCAATAGCCAGCATGGCAGATGAATTGACCCAGGCGCTTATTCCTGCTTCCAATACGACGGCTGCCTTTCCCATGGCGACCATGGTCTATTTCCAGTTCGTCTTTGCTGCGATCACTTTGATTATTATGGCGGGGGCCTTTCTTGGACGTATGAGTTTCAAGGCCTGGATGCTTTTTGTGCCTTTATGGCTAACCTTTTCCTATACGGTAGGTGCATTCAGTCTCTGGGGTGGTGGTTTCCTTTCAACGCTTGGGGTTATTGACTACTCAGGTGGATATGTCATCCATCTTTCTGCGGGGGTTGCCGGTTTTGTGGGAGCTGCAGTAATCGGGCCACGGCTGGCGCGGGACAGGGAAAATTTTCAGCCCAACAACGTGCTTCTCATGCTGGTTGGGGCGGGGATCCTGTGGTTGGGGTGGAATGGATTTAATGGGGGAGACCCTTACGCAGCAAGCCGGGATGCCGGTGTTGCTGTGCTGAATACCAATGTTGCTACAGCTATGAGTGTGCTTACCTGGACCATCATGGATATCCTGTATTTCAGGAAACCATCGGTGATCGGTGCCGTTCAGGGAATGATTACCGGTCTTGTCGCTATTACTCCTGCGGCTGGCGTTGTTGATGGCTACGGTGCTCTGGCGATCGGCCTTGCTTCCGGTATTATCCCATGGATCAGCATGAATATTCTGGGCAAGACAGCGGCTTTCCGGAAAGTGGACGACACCCTCGGTGTGTTCCATACGCATGCTGTAGCCGGGATTCTGGGCGGAATCATGACTGGGCTCCTTGCAACCAAGGCGGGTTGTGCGGCTTATGGCCTGAGTAACCCTGGAGGTGCCATTGATGGCAACTGGCACCAGGTCTGGCTCCAGCTGGTTGGCGCAGCTTTCATTATTGTCCTGAATGTCATTGTCACATACGTCCTGCTGAAGCTGATCAGTCTTCTGGTGCCCCTGCGCATGAGTGAGGAAGAGCTGCTCGTTGGTGATGACGCAGTTCATGGAGAGGAAGCCTACGCCTTTTATGGTGAAGGAGAACGCCATCCGGTTCTCGGAGACTGACATATTCCGGGGACAAACTGGATTGGTTTGTTGTGGACAGTTGCGGCAGCCTCGGCTGCCGCTTTTTTCTGGCAGGGCGCTGACTGGTCCTGCAATCTGTCCAAGGGATGCGATGGCATCTGTTTTTGTATTTTCCTCCATTCCGGACACAGGGGGTCCGCTAGGGGTGCTATCCTGATACACGATACGGAAAGGGGATTGCGAGGCTGGACAGGTGGCTGCCCGGCAACAGACAGGGGAAACCTGATGACAGAATGGATCAAGGTAACAGCCATTGTGCGGCCCTACAGGGTGGACACGGTGTGCGATGCTCTTCTGGATGCCGGTCTGATAGGAATAACCATTACCGATGTTGATGGAAGAGGGCAGCAGCTGGGATACTCTACGCTTCGTAGCGGCGTATGGTACCAGTCTAGAAGCCATCCAAAGGTACAGCTGGAGACAGTTATAGAAGCAGACAGGCTTGCAGAGGTGCTTGAGATTCTGGGCAGGACAGCGCGTACCGGGGAAATGGGGGACGGGAAGATCTGGATTTCTGCACCCATCTCTCTCTGGAATATCCGGACCGGGAAACCGGAAGAAGAATCTGGCACTGCCCCTTCGCAAAAGATCTGAGATACTCTAGGCAGGTATTCGGCACCACTATGGATGCCTCATGGCAGGTATGCGCCAACATTCAGTTGCCGGCGATGGTCATGCTCTCAATGAGGATGGAAGGGCTGCTGGTATTGCCATGCACAAGCAGATCGCTCCCAACCTCAGCAATGCCAAGAAACATGTTCTGGAGATCCCCAGCAATGGTGATTTCCTCTACGGGATACTGGATCTGGCCATTTTCAACCCAGAACCCTGCCGCTCCCCTGGAATAGTCCCCGGTAACCGTGTTGACTCCAAAACCTATAAGTTCAGTCACAAAAAGGCCTCGTCCCATGTTGCGTACCATTGCATCAAGGTCCCGTCTGCCCGGAGCAAGGGTAAGATTGTGGGCTCCTCCGGCATTCCCCGTGCTGTGCATGCCCAGTTTGCGTGCGCTGTAGCTATCTAGGATGTAGCCTTGGAGGATACCACTCTCTACGATGTCCCGGTTTCTTGTTGCTACCCCATCGCCATCAAAACTGCAGCTCCCAAGTCCGCGCAGGCGCATGGGTTCTTCGTAGATCCGTATGGTCTTGGGGAATAGCTGTTTTCCAAGGCTGTCCAGCAGGAAAGAGGTTTTCCGGTAGAGGTGCCCGCCGCTGATGGCTTGGGCCAGATGTCCGAGGAGGCTGGAGGCGGCCTGGTTTTCAAAAAGCACCGGTGCCACGCAGGTGCTGATCTTCCGGCTTCCAAGGCGGCGCACCGCGCGTTCCGCGCTGGTGATCCCGATTTGCTCAGGACTGGACAGGTCGGATGCGGAACGGGCGACATCAAACCAGTAATCCCGCTGCATGCCATCCTGGTTTCCGGCGAGAACCGAGCAGGAAATGCTGTGGCGCGAGCCACGGCTTGTTCCGAGGAAGCCAAGGGTGTTGCCATACACCGAGATGCCTTCGCCGGTGCCGAGGCTGGCACCTTCCGAATTGCAGATCCGGGGGTCATGTCCGCGTGCTGCAGCCTCACAGCGCCGGGCCAGTTCTGCGGCTCCATCTGCATCTATTCCCCAAGGGTGGTACAGATCCAGATCCGGAAAATCACGTGCCAGGAGTTCCGGATCGGCAAGCCCGGCAAAAGGGTCTGCCGAGGTATGGCGGGCAATGGCGATGGCTGCCCTGACAGTTTCCACCAGAGCATGTTCGGAGAAGTCGGAGGTAGAGGCGCTTCCTTTTGCCTGCCCCACGAAAACTGTGATGCCAAGCCCCTTATCCTGGTGATGTTCTACGGATTCCACCTCGCCCAGCCGGACAGTCAGGGATAGCCCCTGGCCACTGCTGGCGGAGGCTTCCGCCGAGTTGGCTCCCTGCCTCTTGGCAATTTCGAGGGTACGCTGGACCAGGTCGGCAAGAAACTCGCCAGGACTGCTTTCGGGGGCAGATGCGCTCATGGAAAACTCTCATCCGGGATGTTCTCAGAACATCTTAAACGTTCGGGACGGCCTATGGAAAGCGCGGAGGTTCCATCGTGGCACATTGAAGCATTCTTGCCGGGCGGTATACACTTCTGCTACCGGATTGATCTCCCTGGACGCCGAGGTTGGCAGCAATGGCCGGACAGACGCTTTATGACAAATTGTGGATGCAGCACAAGGTGTTTGCAGAACGGGATGGCCGCACCCTTCTGTATATCGACCGGCACCTGCTGCATGAGGTGACCAGCCCACAGGCATTTTCTGGCCTCCGGAATGCCGGGAGAAAAGTCTGGCGGAGAGACGCGAATATTGCGACGGCCGATCACAACGTGCCCACTACGGACCGTAGTGCAGGCATAAGCGATCCTACATCACGCCTCCAGGTGGAAACCCTGGACCGGAACTGTGCCGATTTTGGGATTGAAGAATTTGGCATGATGGATCCGCGCCAGGGAATTGTCCATGTCATTGCCCCGGAACAGGGGCTCACGTTGCCAGGTATGACCGTGGTCTGCGGGGATTCCCATACTGCGACTCATGGTGCCCTTGGTGCACTGGCCTTTGGCATTGGAACCACGGAAGTGGAGCATGTTCTGGCTACCCAGTGTCTCTGGGCACGCAAGTCCAAAAGCATGCGCGTATGGATCGATGGAGAACTGTTTCCGGGGGTTGGGGCCAAGGATCTGGTGCTGGCCATTATCGGGAGGATCGGTACGGCGGGGGGTACAGGGTACGCCATTGAATTTTCAGGCCCGGTAGTCCAGAACCTCAGTATTGAAGGGCGAATGACGCTCTGCAACATGGCTATTGAGGCAGGAGCGCGCTCGGGCATGGTGGCCGTGGATGACCAAACGGTCGAGTACCTGCGTGATCGTCCTTTTGCGCCTGATTCCGTTTACTGGGGACGTGCTGTAAGCGCCTGGAGGACTCTGCATAGCGATGATGACGCTGTTTTTGACCGGGATGTCCACCTGTCAGGAAACCAGATATCTCCCCAGGTTACTTGGGGAACCAGTCCGGAAATGGTGACCGCGATAGAGGGGTGTGTTCCTGACCCCAAAACGGCGCCAGATGCCGTACGCAGGCAGGCGTGGGAAAATGCGCAGCGCTATATGGACTTAACGCCAGGCATGCCTATTATGGACATTGCGGTTGACCGGGTTTTCATTGGCTCATGTACCAATGCACGCATCGAGGACCTGCGGGAGGCTGCCCGGATTGCCCGTAATGGGCGCAAGGCGGATTCTGTTCGTTCCGTACTGGTAGTTCCAGGGTCTGGTCTTGTCAAGGCCCAGGCAGAAAAGGAAGGGCTGGATGAAATTTTCCGTCAGGCGGGTTTTGAGTGGCGAGAACCAGGCTGTTCCATGTGCCTTGCCATGAATGCAGATAGACTGGAACCTGGTGAGCGCTGTGCTGCAACCTCAAACCGCAATTTTGAAGGACGTCAGGGAACTGGCGGACGCACGCATCTGGTGAGCCCGGCAATGGCTGCTGCCGCCGCCATTGCCGGACATTTTGTGGATGTCCGCAACTGGAAATAGGCTTGCGCGGCCACACATCCCGGTGACTAGGAAGACAGTGCTGGCTAGAGCCTCCTCAGGGGCTGCCTTCAGTGGATATAGCAGATGGAATGGCTGTCCCCACACGGGCAAAAAATTTGCTCCACTGGGGTATGGAGAGGAATGAATGGAAGCATTCACGGTGGTCGAATCGGTACTAGTCCCGCTGGATCGTGCAAATGTGGATACGGATGCGATTATCCCGAAGCAGTTTCTGAAAACTCTCAGCCGCCAGGGACTGGGGCAGTACCTTTTTTATGACTGGCGCTATCGGGAACAGGAAAGTCATATGGTTCCCAATCCTGGTTTTATCCTGAACCAGGATCCTTACAGGAATGGCAGGATTCTGCTGACGCGGGAGAATTTCGGTTGTGGCTCAAGCCGTGAACATGCGCCATGGGCTCTGGCAGACTATGGAATCCGTGCCATTGTCGCTCCAGGTTTTGCAGAGATTTTTGCGAACAACTGCGTGCAGAATGGAATTCTGCTGGTTTCCCTATATGAAGCTGATGTTGAAGGGCTTTTTAGAAAAACCGCTGCCATGAAGGGACTTTCTGCCCGGATAGACCTTGCGGAACAGATCCTGCGCACCGGCGATGGCCAGGTGTACCCTTTTCATATGGATCCATCCGTGAAACACAAGCTTCTCCACGGCTTGGATGATATCCAGGTGACGCTGCAGTACCAGGAAGATATCAGGGCCTATGAGGCCGGGCGCAGGCTCCAGATGCCCTGGCTTTTCCGTGAGACATAACATCCATGTCTCCGGACGGCGGGTCAGAAGCAATGCCACCGGTTTCTCCCCATGCTCGTATTGTCAGCGGCTTTACCCGGCGTGGAAAACCATGCCGTCTCGTTGACAATACCGGTACGGTTGTCCCAGAAGATCTGGGAGCGCTGCTGGAAGACCTGATCAGTCAGGACCATTTCCAGCCTCTTGGCCTGAGTGCGGCGGGAGGGAATGCCATTCGAATTGGCGTTCCCCAAACTGCCCATGTCCAGCTTGGGGAACGGATTTACCGGCTGGTCGTGATGGACAGCGAAGCGCGGCTGGAAATATTCTGAAAACGGGGGTTACGTGCCGTTATCAGGGCATCAGACGATGGATGCTCCACGATGTGCCATCATCTGAAGCTTTTTGGTAGAGAAACCGGTCATGGAGGCGGTCGGGGCGGCCCTGCCAGAATTCGAACCGTTCTGGGAGCAGCCGGTAGCCCCGCCAGGCGGGATCTTTGGGAATCGATCGACCGGAATATTTTTTGGCAAGGCCGGTTACTCTTTCTTCAAGGCTTTTCCGGTCCGGGATTTCCCGGCTCTGGACAGAGGCTGCTGCAGCAAGACGGCTGCCTTGTGGGCGCTGCTGGAAGTACGATTCGGCATCGGTCTCCGGAAGAAGCTCTACCGTTCCCTCCAAGCGAAGCTGCCGGTCATTTTCCGGCCAGTAAAACGCTGCGGCTGCATGAGGGTTGACGGACAGGTCTTGGCCTTTTCTGCTGCGGCTGTCGGTGTACCAGCATATCCCCTGTCCATCAAAATGCTTGAGAAGGACATACCGTACACTGGGATGCCCCGAGGCATTGCTTGTCGCCAGCGCCATGGCTGTGGGATCAAAATTTCCCGCATTTTTCGCGTCCTGCAGCCAGCGGGCCATTTGCAGCCACGGGTCCGGATCAAGGTCCTTTCGGTGCAGTTGGCCATGCCGGTAATCCCGCCGGGTAGAGCGGTGGTCGATTTCCCCCTCCATACGGAAGGCCTAATCTTGGCCCGCGCTGCGTTTGACTAGTCCTCCCGGGCTTCCAAGGAGAACGATATCCGCCTTCCTGTAGGCAAAGATGCCGTTGTCAATGACTCCCGGGATTGTATTGATGAGGGCTTCCATTTTGAGCGGATCACTAAGGTCCATACCTGTGACATCCAGGATGACGTTCCCGTTGTCCGTCTGGAAGTTGCCCCGTAGGGTAGGGGTTCCACCCAGCCGGACCAGTTGCCGCGCCACGAAGCTCCGGGCAAAAGGGAGGACCTCCACCGGCAGCGGAAAATCTCCCAGCCTGGGCTTGTCTTTGCTGGAATCGGCAATGCAGATGAACTGCCTGGCTGCGCTAGCCACAATTTTTTCCCTTGTCAGCGCACCACCGCCACCCTTGATCAGCCGGAAATGTGGATCAATTTCGTCCGCACCGTCGACGTAAACCGGAATGTCGCCGGTAAAATTCAGGTCCAGCACAGGCAGGCCAAGGGACCGGAGTCGCTCTGCAGTTCCAAGACTGGATGGAACATATCCTTCTACCGCAATTTTTGCCTTCGCAAGCGCTTCGATAAACAGGTTGCTGGTTGATCCGGTTCCTA
The DNA here is from genome assembly GCA_027365525.1 of Acidithiobacillus sp. Lineage (GTDB taxonomy): Bacteria > Pseudomonadota > Gammaproteobacteria > Acidithiobacillales > Acidithiobacillaceae > Igneacidithiobacillus. The sequence goes on along the minus strand of DAHXMJ010000050.1, from coordinate 45,378 downwards.
CTCCTACGACCATGCCCGGGCGAATGTAGGCAACTGCTGCCTCGGCAGCCATCTGTTTCAGTGCGCTAGTATCCATGTCTGGTTCCTTTGTTTTTCCGTTTTTTTTCGAGTTGCTGGAGAAAAGCTTCGGCCATCGCTGCAGACGAAGCCGGATTCTGCCCGCAAACAAGGCCTCCAGATACCGTGCAGCAGGGCTGCCATGGCGGTGCTGTGCACACCAGAAATCCTGCTTCACGCAAACGCGCCTCCAGCGTGTAAGGCCATAGCCCCCGCAGGCTGGTTAGCGATTCTTCCTGCTCAGTGAAGCAGGTTACCTCAAAGCCATGGAAAGCGCGATCCCCTGTCATGGGGTCTGGGCTGAGGAGTGCAGCAGTGCCGTGGCAGAGAGCCGCAACGGGGATGGAATATTCCCTGCAGTAAGAAAGCAGTCTCCCGATGCGGGGGTCCTCTGGGAAATCTGCCAGTGGGCCATTGCCGCCAGGGAGGAAAACCCCACGCAGGGCTGGAAGCAGCGTGGCCATAATTTTTCCGAGTGGAAGAACGGGCGCCAGTTCAAGACCGGTGAGGTGCTCCTGGATCTTTTGCAGTCTTCCGTTGTTTCCGCTGCCCAGATTCTCAGGGAGCAGGCTCTGTGGGTCAATTCTGGGAACCGTGCCATCTGGAGTTGCTAGGACCAGGGGCCAGCCAGAATCTTTCAGTTGGTGCATGGGAATGAGCAGCTCTTCCGCCCAGACACCAGTTTCTATGGTACTACCATCAGCCAGGCAGAGGAGGGAAGTGCTGCTGGCAAGCACCAGAATAAAAGGTTGTGAGGGCATCATGGAAGACTTTTCCGTCTGGTGATGGGACTGCAACTGCAATATTTTCTCCTGATATCATAAAATTCGCCAATATAAAAGAATAAAATAACCTTAATATATTTTAATTGAGGGTTTTCCAAGTTGCTTTTCCTTGCCCGGTTGAAAATGTTTCTACGATATCTTGCACCCGCGGAATGAATGTCGCGAGATTCCTTGTTGGAATAAAAATAATTACTTAATATATAGTAAAAATTATATAATAATATTATTAAATTTAAACATCTAATTGATTCTGGGGAATCCCAAGAATATTTGAAGTCTAATTCTATTGCTTAAAAAGACTATGCTGATTTACTTTATGCCCGCCTAGCAGATATCCAAACGCAATATTCTGGAGTACGGCAGTGTTTGTTCCCATCCATCAAGCTGTGGCCGGAGGGAAAAATGCAGCATGGAACAGCCCAGTATTTTTTTGAAGGTCCCAGATTTTCTGCATCCCATCGGGATTGGGTGCAGTGGTTCCAGTCCCGATCCGATTCCTGCGCTATCCAGAAGAGCATGCAGTCTGGTGCCATCCCCCATGTACCTGTTCTGGCGGATTCCAGCGGTGTCAGACTCCAGATCGGTTCGAGCAGTATATGCGGAATCCGGACCAGTCTCATGGCCTGCGGCTATGCCCCAGGTGGAGTCAGGGCGAGGTTGCCCATCAAGAAAAATGTGCTGCCCACGCCTGTAGGGACTGGCAGGTCAGGTAAAGGGCGGAAACAGTTTCAGGCTGTTTCCGCCGTTCGTCTTTTAGGGGCGGGTCTGGCAGCCGGGCAGAATCCGTCGGGGAATACGGAAAATACAAATATCCGTCAGGGGGAAATTGGTTATGCAGACTAGCAGAAAAAAACAGTTGGCAGGAATCTGGGGAGGCCCCGCCCTTCTCGGGCTCTGGGCCAGCACCGCGAATGCCAGTGTATTCTGGCTTTTTGATCCCAAAGGTGTTATGGCTGACACCGACCTGTACTACATGATCGTGGATCTGCTCACCATGGGTGCCATTGTGGGCGTTACGGCTCTGCTGGTGATCTGGTTCATGTGGCGCTATCACAAGGGAAAAAACAGGGGTTCCTATCACCCGGAATGGTCACATTCCAGTTTTCTGGAAGTGGTCGTCTGGGGTATTCCCATCATTGCGGTCGGTTTTCTGGCCTATTTTGCCGTCAGGGGTACTTTTGAGCTGAACCCGTACAATCCCACCATTCTTGCCCGGGATACGCAGACTGCAGGAAAGCCGGTCAGGGTGGATGTGGTTGCTACCGACTGGCAGTGGCTCTTCGTCTACCCTCAGTACCATATGGCAGTGGCCAACCAGCTGGTTTTGCCCGAGCACAGACCCGTTTTTTTCCGTCTGACCTCGACGTCAGTCACTTCCGGGTTTTTTATCCCCCAGCTGGTGGGCATGATCGACGCCATGCCTGGGATGCGTACCAAGGATGCCCTAGAAAGTGGCCATGTTGGCGAATACCAGGGTATTGCCTCCGACTATGCGGGCGCCGGCACGTCTTGGATGACGTTTAAGACGCGCATTGTCAGCCAGGAAAATTTCATCGGATGGGTGCACAAAGTGCAGTCTTCCCCAGCGGTGATGACCGAATCCGGATTTAACAGGTTCGCAAGACCATACATCAATGTGCACCATCGCGTCGTGTATTTCTCGCAGGTCCCTTCCGGACTGTTTGACCGGGTGCTTATGGAAGTGATGCGCGGTAAAACATGGCCTGTTCCCCCCCAGATGACGGAAAACATGGTGGCATACATCCAGAAGCAATCTGCAGAACATCGAGACTAGGAAAAGGAGATTCACGTTCATGCTCGTTCAATTACCTGGAGGATGGAATCCGCTCCTCGGGCGACTGGCCCTGGACCAGATTCCCTATGACAATCCCATCCTGGCACCCCTTTTTGTGGCTGTTGTCATTGGAACCCTTGTGATGCTTGGCCTCATTACCTATTACAGGAAGTGGGGCTACCTCTGGAAGGAATGGCTGACAACCGTTGACCACAAGAAACTTGGCGTGATGTACATCATCATTGGCCTTGTGATGCTGTTTCGTGGGTTTATAGATGGCCTGATGATCCGTACCCAGCAGGTCTGGGCAAACGGTCCACATTCCAGCGGTGTTTTTGGCGCAGTACATGGCTACCTGACGCCTTTCCATTTCGGGCAGGTTTACAGTGCTCATGGCCTGATCATGATTCTTCTGGCTGCAACTCCTCTCCTGGTGGGATTTATGAACATCATCGTGCCCATCCAGATTGGGGCCCGGGACATGGCCTATCCTTACCTGAATGCACTTGGGCTCTGGATTACGGCCGCGGCAGCAGTACTGATCATGATCTCCCTTTTTGTGGGCGATTTCGCACATAACGGGTGGTTTGGCTATGCCCCCATTTTTGAACTTCAGTACAGTCCGGGGGTTGGCGTGGACTACTGGATATGGACCCTGCAGCTGACGGCCCTAGGGACCACGCTGGGTGGCATCAATCTGCTGGTCACCATCATCAAGATGCGGGCGCCGGGCATGACCTGGTTCCGCCTTCCCATTTTTGTCTGGACTTCCCTGTCTGCCAATATCATTGCATTAACCTCCTTTCCTGCACTCCAGGTGGCCTTGGGCCTGGTTGCGGCGGACCGCTACTTCGGATCCCATTTTTTTACGGCAGGATTTGGTGGCAACCTGATGCTGTATACTAATCTGTTCTGGCTCTGGGGACATCCCGAGGTGTATTTCGTCATCCTCCCTGCTTTCGGGATGATGTCGGAAATTTTTCCGACTTTTTCCGAAAAACCGCTCTTCGGTTATGTGACTATGGTCGCGGCCAGCTTCGCCATTGCAGGAGTCTCCTGGATGGTATGGCTTCACCACTTCTTTACCATGGGTGCGGGTCCGCAGGTGAACAGTTTTTTCAGCGTGGCTACCATGCTGGTGGGCATTCCAACGGGCGTGAAAGTGTTTAATTGGGCGTTTACCATGTATCGCGGCAGAATTACCTATTCGGCCGCCATGCTGTGGGCGATTGGCGCCCTTTTCATGCTGCTGGTTGGGGGAATGACGGGTATGATGCTCGCAGTTCCGGCCATCAACTACATGGTTCACAACAGCGTTTTTGTCATTGCCCATTTCCACTCCATGCTGCTGGTAATCGTGTACGCTATTTTTGGCTCGGTTATCTTCTGGTTCCCCAAGGTATTCGGTTTCCGGCTGGATGAACATTGGGCCAAGGTCATGTTCTGGCTGTTTACCGCTGGTTCGATGCTGGTTTTTGTTCCCATGTACATGCTGGGTTTCATGGGCATGACGCGGCGCCTGGACTATGTGTTCAACCCGGCATGGCACCCTTATCTGGCTGTCATGGAAGCAGGCATTGCCGTGTACTGCCTGTCGGTTCTTTCTTTCGTCATGCTGCTCTATGTCAGCATCCGCGACCGAGTCAAAAATCGTGCGGAAGCGGATGCCTGGGGAAGCTCCCGTTCGCTGGAATGGCTTACCCACTCACCCGTTCCATTTTATAATTTTGCCGTAACACCGCATGTAAATGCGCGTGACGAGGTCGCTTGGAGACGGGAACACGGGCTGGATGGCCGGCAACCAGACCGGTATGTGGATATCCACATGCCCAGCAATACGGGCATGGCGCTCTATATCGGTGCCCTGACTTTCGTGCTCGGTTTTGCACTTACATGGCGTATCTGGTGGCTTTCCCTTCTGGCCCTCGTCGCCATCATTCTCCTGATGGTCATCCGTTCTTTCCGGGGCGACGACGGCTACACCATTACCGGCGCGGAACTGGAGCGCATGGAGAAGGACGCCTTGCGGAACCGCACCCGGGCGGATGGAAAATATGTGACGGATGGCCTTGGCCAGCTTGCCGGCGCAGCCATGGCCTACAGCCGGAACTCCCCCCCTATGGGTGGGAATTCCTCAAGTGGCAGCCAGAGTGGCATCTGAGTCGGGAAGAAGGGCGTGGTTCTGCCACGCCCTCAACTAGAAGGAATGGAATCGTGAGTTCACATGGGAATACTGTAGATCCAAAAAAAACGGTGCTTTGGGATGCCGAGTACCATGGCCATGATGTGATTTCTACCCGCAGTCTTGGTTTTTTCTTGTACCTGCTCAGTGACGGCATGATCTTTGCGACACTTTTTGCCGCCTATGGTGTCCTGAGCTATTCCCACAACTATTTCGGCGGACCTACGCCATCGCAGTTTGTCCATCCCTGGTATACCTTTACACAGACGGTTTCCCTGTTCCTAAGCGTACTGGCATATGGCATGGGCATGGCCGCAATGAAAAACCGGAACAGGGGAGGGCTGATCAGCGGACTGCTGGGAGCCCTGGTCCTGGGAGTGGTTTTTCTCTGTCTGGACGTCCATGACATGACTGATCTTGCCCGGCAGGGAATAACCATCGCTACCAGCGGGGGTACTTCAGCCTTTATCATTCTTACCCAGGTGCATGCAGCCCATATTTTCTTTGGACTGATCTGGATTCTGGTCATGGTTGCCCAAGTATCTAGCAAGGGATTTACCACAGACACTGTCGGGCGGCTTCTGAGCCTTAGGATGTTCTGGCATCTTCAGGCCATTATCTGGGTTTTCGTCTATGTATTTGTCTATCTCTGGGGGTACATTTCATGAGCCATGGCCATAACGATCCTATTCAGCATCCAGAGGTGCAAATGTCGAGTGTCCGTGGGTATCTGTCCGGATTCCTGATTTCGGGGCTTCTGATGCTGGCAGCAACCTATATGGCTGCCACCCACGCCTTTCCTCCTTTTGGGCTCCTGATGGTGATCACGGTCTGTGCGGCAATTGCTACCATTGCCCAGACCTATTTTCTCCTCCATATTGACACTGCCGAGCATAACATCTGGAATACGGTGTCGCTTGTGCTGTTCATCCCACTGTTTGTCCTGACCATTGGTCTGACCTGGTGGATGTTCTCACAGCTTTACCTGCATACCATGCCAGCCATGGCCGGCATGCACTGATAGCAGAGAGGAAAACCCGGCATGTCTGGCATTTCACAGAATCACGAAGCAAATCTTGGCTCCCATGGGGCAATCCCCAACGCTGTGGAACCGGAGATGACACCATTGGTGCGCCTGATCGGCAAATTTATTGGTCTGGCGCTTCTGGCGGCATTCCTTGCAGGGATTGTATGGGGGATCGGTGGTTCTGGTGGCTTGCCGGGTGATCTAGTGCGGGGTCTTGGGGCCAGTGAGGTAGGTTTTGCCATCGTCCTGATCCTTCTTGGCAGTCTGGTAGAAGGGTTCGGATATGGCCTCTCTCTGGGCACCAAGTGGCCCTATACCAAGAATATTCTGGTTCTCATGTGGCGGGGAGATCCCGAGGCTGCCCACCGTGTCGTCGCGACGCTGGTAGGACTGGTTGCACTGGCCCTTGCCATTCTTTCTCCTGATGCCAGTACCCTTACCGGACTGGCACTGATTGTTGTAACGGCCCTCTTCGGCATGGGAACACTGTATGTGCTTGCCGGAAAAGCCCCGGCCCTGGTTCATGGCGTCCATGGCCTGCTGGCCTACTGCGTCTTTCTGGTCTATCTGACCAGCTTGGCCCATCCAGATTTCAATTTCTGGATTTATCTCAAGGTAATGGCTCCCCTCCATGCACTGCTCCTAGCAGTACTGATGGGTGGGATGACCACCGGGCAGCGGGGATTCGGCCAGCCGATTGGCCATTTCGTACGGCCAAGGAAAGCTTCCCAGTGGACGGTTGCTGCTCATGTAACCGCTGCACTGCTGGTTGTGGCAACCCTTGGCTGGATGAGGCAGGACTATCCTTGGGCGTTCTTTTTTTCCATAATCCAGCTTGGAGTGGGTTCCGTGCTGTTTCGTGCCGTCAACCTGAAACCCAAGGATCCCGGGATCATGGTGGCATTCCATCAGAGCATGGTTCTTCTGATGAGTCTTGCTATCGTTTTGCAGTGGCAATAAATAAGGATCTACGTTCATGGCAAAATCCTCGTTTAGCCCCTCACCCTCCGTCCTGTTCCCTGGACGTGGGACGGTTTGGAGCCTGTTCAGAGATTTGTGGGTTCTGGCCAAGGCCAGGGTAGTATCACTTCTGGTTTTTACGGCGGCAGTTGGTGAGCTTCTGGCCCCTGGTAGCCTAACAAACCACTGGGCTGCTGCGCTTGCAGGACTCGCCGGGATCGCGTTTGCTGGTGGAGCTGGTGGAGTGCTCAACCAGATCGTGGAACCCAGCCTTGACCAGCACATGCGGCGTACCTACCGCCGGCCGCTGGCGGAAGGCAGGATCAGCCGGGGGGTCGCCATCGCCTATGCTGGCCTGCTTCTGACTGTGAGCATCGCCATACTTGCCGTCTGGACTAACGTCCTCACACTCGTTCTTACTCTTCTGGGCACAGTAGGCTACGGAGTGGTGTATACCCTCTACCTGAAACCGAGTACGCCCTGGAATATTGTGTGGGGTGGTCTGGCAGGAGCCCTTCCTCCTCTTATTGGGTGGACAGCGGTTACTGGTAGCGTGGCCGCCATGCCGCTGGTTCTGGTCGCACTGGTTTTTGTCTGGACACCGGCACACTTCTGGCCCTTGGCCATTTGCTGCCGTCAAGATTACGAGAAGGCTTGTATTCCTATGCTCCCGGTTACCCATGGAGTAGGCCGGACCCAGAAGGAAATCCGGAATTATGCTTTTCTGACCCTGGCGGTGAGCCTTGTACCGGCATTCTTGGCCAGGGACTGGGTTTATGGAGCTGTGGCACTACTTTCCGGCGGCTGGTTTGTCTGGATGGCGCTGCGGTTGCAGAAGATGCCAGAAGGTCCGGAAATGGACCGTTATGCCAGAAAAATGTTTGCATATTCAATAACATATCTTTTTCTTCTGTTTACCTGGTTGATTGTGGGCAAGGCGCTCATGACCTACGGAATCGTCTGAGATGGTAAAAGCCAGAGGGGAAAATACCCGCAACGGCAACGGGGCGGGTGGCATGACTCCTGATGAAAAAAAAACCATCTTTGGACTGAGCTTTATTTATATGGCCCGTATGCTGGGTCTTTTTATGCTCATGCCGGTACTTGCACTAGAGAGTTCCCATCTGCGCGGTACAACTCCTTTCCTGCTAGGGCTTGCTGTCGGTATCTATGGCCTCGCGCAAGCGCTACTGCAGTTCCCGTTTGGTAGTGCATCCGACCGGTGGGGCAGGAAACCGGTTGTAGTAGCGGGCCTCCTCCTGTTTATCGCTGGTTCCCTCCTGGGTGCTTGGACACATAATATCTGGGGTGTCGTCCTCGCCAGAATCCTGCAGGGGGCAGGAGCGGTCTCTTCTGTACTGCTCGCAACAGCCGGTGACCTTACAGCCGATGAGCACCGTACCAAAGCCATGGCTGCAATTGGTGGCAGTATCTCTATCGCTTACGTGCTCGGTATGGCACTGGGTCCTTTCGTGTACGGGTTTTCGGGGCTTTCAGGGGTATTCATAGGGGCTGCAGTCCTTGGGGCTCTAGCCCTGTACCCCCTTTGGAAGGTGATTCCTCCTATCCCTCCTAACGCTCATCATAGGGTGGGCAGTTTCCGCGAAGCGCTGCGGATTTTTGCGCACCCCTCTGTCCGTGCGGCCAGCGTCGGGATCTTTATCCTGCAGATGGTTCTGGGTGCAAGCTTCGTTGTCCTTTCCCCAGAACTTGTGCAATCCATGCATATACCGGATGCCCATGTCTGGATGGTATATCTTCCCGTCATGGTGGCTTCGATCCTGTTTATGCTATATCCGGTGATATATGCGGAAAAACAGCGCAGGCACCGTTTTATGCTGGCGGCGAGTGGAGTTGCCATTGGCATCGGTGCGCTGTTTATGGGGCTCGCTTCTGGGCATTTCTGGCCCGTAGGCATTGCTTCCGTTGTCTTCTTTGGTGGTTACAATATCGCCTCTGCCATTCTCCCCTCGATGATGAGCCGAACCACCTCGCCGGAAAAGCGGGGGGCAGCCAGTGGCGTGTATTCCCTGATGCAGTTCTTGGGCATTTTTGCCGGTGGAGTTCTTGGCGGATGGGGACAGGGGATGTTTGGGGATAGGGGCGTGTTTTACCTTCTTTCAGCGGTTGGAATTATCCTCGCCCTGCAGGCACTTGTGAGCTCCGGAAGTATTACTGCTCTTATGTCCGCAGAAGAAGCCAGAAGGCAGGGAACCAGTTAGTAGCCGGCGGGTTTCCCTCTGTTCCTGAAAATCCCCCACTGGGGAGTTCCCTGCCTTGGCAGCTACACCTGCTGGTCTTGTGATGCGGCGTCCTCCAATCATCCCTAGCCAGAATTTTCGGGTTGCAGCTTGTGAAGAGCCTGAAGCCGCAGTTTCCTTAAAATCCGGGACGCGCAGTCTGAAGATTTCTGGCACAGGCGCTAAATATGGGGGATGAGAGTCCGGGTCTACAGTAGCGCTCCATGGCCGGCAACCAGGGCTATGGCACCAAAACCCACGCAGTATATGCCGAATGGGCGGAGCGCCCTGATCTCGTGCTGGTGAAAATACCGCATGAGGAACCAGACAGACATCCAGGCGAAGATGGCTGAAACGATTCCTGAAATGAAAATGGCCGGGGCTAGACCGGGAGTGAGGTGAGCCCGGAGCAGCTTGGGAACCTCAAGCAGGCCGGCTGCGCCGATAATGGGGGTAGCCAGGAGAAAGGAAAATCGTGCGGAATTTTCATAGTCGAGTCCTATGCCTATTCCAGCCACAAGAGTTGCCCCTGAACGGGAAAAACCCGGAATCAGGGCAAGAGACTGAGCAAGGCCGATGATCAGGGCCTGCCGCCAGTGCATGGATGCGAGAGTATGGCTTGGTTCCCGTACACGGAGATGGTCTCCCCAGACAAGCAGAAGCCCATTCACCATCAGGGCAACAGCCGCAAATTCGAAACCACCAAAAAGGTCTTTGATTTTGTGGGCAAATGCCAAACCCAAAAGACCTGCAGGTATGGAGGCCAAGACCAAAAGCCAGAGGAGGCGGGTTTCACTGCTGCTTCCACGGAATTTCCCGCGGTCCCGGATGAATGCACGGATCAGCATGTACCAGTCGCGCCAGAAGAAGGTGAGGAGCGCGGTTACGGTGCCCAGATGAAGCACCACAATAAAGGGGAGGAACCAGTTTGCTTCCCGGTTGATGGGCCAGTGGAGAAGTGCCGGAACCAGAATGCTGTGTCCAAGGCTGGAAATGGGAAAAAGCTCGGTTACCCCCTGGAGTGCGGCCAATAGCAGCAGGTAGATGTGATGAACCATGATAAAACCCGATAACTCCTTTCAGTAGCGTGCTGGAGCCGGACGTTCAGGCGAAATGGCAGCCGCCCATTGCGGTCAGAGGTGGCTGCAGGGATCCTGCTGCTCTGCGCTCAAATGTATTGGACCGCGAGAATCAGGTACTCCCTTGTTCCCCCTGGTGCGATAACCTCAATATTGTCACCCTCGTGCTTGCCAATAAGGGCGCGGGCTATTGGGGAACTGATGGAAATTTTGTTTTCCTTAATGTCTGCTTCTGCATCTCCAACAATCTGGTAGGTAATCATGTTCCCATCCGCATCTTCCAGTTCCACGGTTGCGCCAAAAACAATGCGGGCCCCGGGATTGAGAGTTTTGGGATCAATGATTTGGGCCCGTGCGAGAAAATCCTCGATTTCCCGGATCCGTCCCTCAATGAAGGCCTGTTGCTCTTTGGCAGCATCGTACTCAGCATTTTCTGATAGATCGCCTTTGGCCCTGGCTTCAGCAATGGCTTCAATCACGGCCGGCCGATCTTGACTTTTCAGCCTCTGTAATTCTTCGCGGAGGCGCTGGGCACCCACAACAGTCATGGGAACTTTGTCACTCATCTCTGCAATTACCTCTGAAAATGGGCAAGAGGACCGAGATCCTGGAGACGGACCACTTCCCGTTCCTGGCTCATGAGTACCTTCAGCGCGGCAGCGCCCGCCGTAGCCCCTGCCAAAGTGGTGTAGTAGGTCAGCCCCATCTGGAGAGCAGCGCGGCGTATACTGAAAGAATCATGCACGGACTGGCGTTCATCCACCGTATTTATAATGATCTGGACCTTTCCATTCTTGATGGCATCAACAATGTGGGGACGGCCTTCGGTAACCTTGTTGACCCGCGTCACCGGTAAACCCTGCGCATGAATGTAGGCAGCTGTTCCTGAGGTGGCCATCAGGGTAAAGCCAAGACTTGCAAGCATCTCTGCAACTCCCGCAACACCAGGCTTGTCAGCGTCACGGACGCTCAGAAAAACGGTCCCTGTGCGCGGGAATTTTTCGCCTGCCCCCACTTGGGCCTTGAGGAACGCCTCTCCAAAACTGCGACCAATTCCCATGACTTCCCCGGTGGATTTCATTTCTGGCCCCAGAAGGACATCCACGCCGGGAAACTTGATAAATGGGAATACCGCTTCCTTGACACTGAAATGGGGGCCCATCGGGATTTCAGTAATTCCCTGCTGCGCCAGTGATTTTCCGGTCATGGCGAGAGAGGCAATCTTGGCCAGAGGAATGCCGGTCGCCTTGGATACGAACGGCACGGTACGTGACGCACGGGGATTGACTTCCAGTACATAGATATCTTTTCCCTGGACAGCAAACTGGCAGTTCATAAGTCCTACGACCCCAAGGGCTTTCCCGAGTTTTTTGGTCTGCCTCCGCAGCTCTTCCTGGATGTGAGCGGAGAGGGAGTAGGGGGGGAGACAGCAGGCAGAATCCCCGCTATGGACGCCAGCCTGTTCAATATGTTCCATGATACCAGCCACGAGAACCTCATCTCCGTCGGCAATGGCATCTATGTCCACTTCCAGGGCATCGTTGAGAAAACGGTCTAGCAGAACCGGCTGATCCTTAGAAACACTTACAGCCTCATTCATGTAGCGGGCGAGGTCATCCGCGCCATACACGATGCGCATGGCGCGGCCTCCCAGTACATAGGAAGGACGAACGACGAGGGGATAGCCAATCTCACGTGCGCAGCTGAGAGCATCGCTGGTGCTTCTGGCGATGGCATTTTCCGGCTGCCGCAGGCCAAGGCGCACAAGAAGCTGCTGGAACCGTTCGCGGTCCTCAGCGAGATCAATGGAATCCGGGCTGGTTCCGATGATGGGTACGCCAGCTGTCTCGAGGTCATTGGCAAGCTTGAGCGGGGTTTGCCCGCCAAACTGGACAATTACGCCAGTTGGATTCTCGATAGCCACAATTTCAAGGACATCTTCTAGGGTCAGGGGTTCAAAATAAAGCCGGTCCGAAATGTCATAGTCTGTAGATACCGTTTCCGGGTTGCAGTTCACCATGATGGTTTCGTAGCCACCCGCCCGGAGGGCAATGGCTGCGTGGACGCAGCAGTAGTCAAATTCTATGCCTTGGCCTATGCGGTTTGGCCCACCGCCCAGGATCATGATTTTCTTCCGGGAGCCAGGGTTGGACTCGCAGACGCTCTCATAGGTGGAATACAGGTAGGGTGTGGGTGAGCTGAACTCTGCCGCGCAGGTATCCACCCTTTTATAGACCGGCCGAACGCCCAGCTTCTGCCGGTGTTCCCGTAGCAGTGATTCACGGCATCCCAGAAGCTGTGCCAGGCGCCGGTCAGAAAACCCCAGCCGCTTAAGGCGGTACATCTGGCTTTGATCGATGCCTGTGAGTGGCAGGGAACGCACGGTGTCCTCAACTTCCACGAGTTCTGCAATCTGCTCGAGGAACCATGGATCCATATGGGTGAGGGAATGGACCTGGGAGACACTCCAGCCCAGCCGGTACGCGTCTGCCAGGTACCAGATCCGGTGAGGTCCGGGATTGCGCAGTTCCTGTTCCAGTTTTTCCGCGGCGAGGGCATCCTGGTGATCCAGAATTTCGTTGAGCCCGTCTACCCCCGTTTCCAAGCTGCGCAGGGCCTTTTGCAGGGATTCCTGGAAACTGCGTCCCATGGCCATGGCTTCTCCCACGGATTTCATTTGTGTTGTCAGATGGGAATCGGCGTCCGGAAATTTTTCAAAGGCAAAACGCGGGATTTTGGTTACTACATAGTCAATCGCCGGTTCGAAGCTGGCAGGTGTGGAGCGCGTAATATCGTTCTGCAGTTCATCCAGCGTATATCCGAGCGCAAGTTTGGCCGCCACCCTGGCGATAGGAAAACCTGTTGCCTTGGAGGCCAGAGCTGAAGAGCGTGAAACCCGGGGGTTCATCTCAATGACGAGCATCCGTCCCGTTCCGGGATGTACGGCAAACTGGACGTTCGACCCACCAGTGTCTACGCCGATGCGGCGCAGTACTGCAATGGAGGCATCCCGCATGGCTTGGTATTCACGGTCTGTTAAGGTCTGGGCTGGAGCGACCGTAATGGAGTCTCCTGTATGGATCCCCATGGGATCCATATTTTCAATGGAGCACACGATGATGCAGTTGTCGGCCTGGTCGCGTATGACCTCCATCTCAAACTCTTTCCAGCCAATGACAGATTCCTCTACGAGGATTTCATGGGTGGGACTTGCTTCCAGACCGCGGGCAGCGATTTCCTCGAATTCTTCCCGATTGTAGGCAATGCCGCCGCCGGTGCCGCCCAGCGTGAATGATGGACGGATAATAACGGGAAAACCAACGTCTTCTGCAATCTGGCGGGCTTCCTCCATCTGGTGGGCAAAAGCGGAGCGTGCAACTTCGAGGCCAATATCCTCCATGGCCTTCTTGAAAAGCCCCCGGTCCTCTGCCTCACGGATGGCCTCGACGCTGGCACCGATGAGTTTAACCCCAAAGCGGTCAAGTACACCCTCCCGGTGCAGGTCGAGGGCGCAATTCAGCGCCGTCTGGCCACCCATTGTGGGAAGCAGGGCATCAGGACGCTCCCTCTCAATAACTTTTGCAACCGTTTGCCATTCGACTGGTTCCACGTAGACAGCATCGGCTGTCTGGGGATCAGTCATGATGGTAGCAGGATTGGAATTGACGAGAATTACCCGGCAGCCTTCCTCCCGCAGCGCCTTGCACGCCTGAACACCCGAATAGTCGAATTCACAGGCCTGACCAATGACGATGGGACCTGCACCGATGAGCAGTACACTGGAAATGCCTTTACGCCTGGGCATGCTTTGTCCTCCGCTGGGCCAGGCTCAGGACAAATTCGTCGAAAATGATACTGGCATCGTGAGGGCCGGGGCCTGATTCGGGATGCCCCTGAAATGAAAAGGCCGGAAGGGAGCGGTGCTTCATTCCCTGCAGGCTGCCATCAAAGAGAGAAAAATGCGTAGGTTCAAGATGGTCGGGAAGGCTGCTGGCGTCCACGGCAAAACCGTGGTTTTGGCTGGTAATCAGTACCTTGCCAGAGCGCGTATCCCGGACTGGGTGGTTGGCACCATGATGGCCAAATTTCATTTTGAGTGTTTTGCCTCCGAAGGCCAGCCCAAGAAGCTGGTGTCCTAGGCAGAGACCAAAAACCGGAAGTCCTGATTCTGCCACCTCACGCACAGTTTTCTGGGCCTGTTTCAGGGCTGCCGGATCTCCCGGGCCATTGCTGAACAGCACCCCATCCACGCCCATGGCCAGTATCTCGTCGGCTGTGCTGTGTGGAGGGAGAAGTGTACTGCGACAGTCACGGTCGGCGAGCAGTCGGAGAATGTTGCGTTTTGCGCCAAAATCCAGCACTGCGACATGATGTCTTGCGTCTTCTAACGGTGTGGCGTGGTAGCCTGTCTCTACTGTGCCACTGCCAAAATTCCAGTTTCTGGGCCTTGTTTCGGTGACATCGCCCACAAGATCGGCTCCTTCCAGCCCGGGGAATGCCCGGGCAGCTGCCAGAACTGTATCTACATCAAGATCATGGCCAACGGCAACCGCTCCTCCTTGGGCACCGTGATCGCGCAGGTGACGAGTAAGAGCGCGGGTATCCAGTTCGGCAATCCCCGGGATACCGTGGAAGAGAAGATAGTCGCTGAGATTTCCCTCGCTGCGCCAGCTGCTCGGCTGGCGGGGGAGATTGCGGATCACGAGGGCAGAGCAGAAGATTTTTGACCCTTCGGCATCCGCACTGTTAACTCCCACATTGCCGACATGTGGGTAGGTAAGAGTGACAATCTGGCCGCAGTACGAAGGATCGGTAAGGATTTCTTGGTAACCAGTCATAGCGGTATTGAAGCATACTTCTCCTACTGCCAGCCCCGGTGCCCCGAAGCCAGAACCGCGAAAAATGCTGCCGTCTGCCAATGCCAGGACCGCGTCCAACTCGTACCTCGCAAGTGATTGGGGTGCAAAAAAGGGAGGCGAATCCCTCCCAGTATGATGGTAACATTCTAAATAGCCCCGGTGCCCCGGGTCAATTGCTGCGGCGGCATGGACGGGCTCCTAGGTGGCTGCTCTGGCTTTGCCAGTGTACCAGTTCGCAGCCCCGCATACCGTGTACGCTCTGTTGGAACTGGTTTGGAGATTATTATGGGCCGTTATGCCGCTCTCTGCTGTTTAGTTCCTGTTGCCATACTGCTTGGCGGGTGTGCGACCAGTAACGGGATTCCTCCCGCACGGAGCGGGCGGTATCCTGTCACCGCCCCTGTGGTACAGCAAAGTTTGCAGCTGGAACCGGATACCAGACTGCGGCCACTTCGCAGTCCACCGGCTCCCACCATCCAGGGGCAGCCGCTTCCTCTGCAGGAAGCGGCTGCCCCATCCCGCGCGTCTATGGAAAAGATGGGGATTTCTGCTCCCCATCCAGCGGCTCCATCTCCAGCCCCGGACTTTCCCCACAGGGAAGCTGTGCCCCAGCCGCGGAATTTCCCTACCCTCTGGCAACAGGATCTAGTGGTAGCCCGCCATGGAAGTGCAGGATGTGCAGCGATGGCTGGAGCGCAGAAAACTTCCTGTTGGCAAGATGTGGCAACATGGGCGAAAGGGCGTGCAGGTGCCTACGGACAGCTGGCTACACATCTTTCCGGGGCCCGGTCCCAGCAGGTCCTGTCAGCGATGAAATTTTTTGCGGTAACCAGCCAGTGGGCGAGTGCCTGCAGCGCACTTTCAACAATGGCCTGCGCACAGTCACCCCTGATTGCAAAAATGCAGCAATGGAAAGCATCTGTTGGTTTGCCAGTCCATCCAGGGTAGATGGTGGCTTGCCGCATTGCGGCGTTTTCAGGCAGGAAAGCCAGGCTCTGGCCGCTAACTCCGCTTTATGTAGGAGAGACGTAGCGCAGTGACAGATCCAAGCTTTTTACATCGCGGGTAATTGATCCAACCGAGAGGAAATCCACCCCGGTTTCCGCAATCTCCCGGATGTTCTGGAGACTGATGTTTCCTGAGGCTTCCAAGGGTATTCTGGCATTCACTTTCCGGACCGCATCGCGCAATGCACCCACTGGAAAATTGTCCAGAAGGATCATATCGGCCCCTCCTCCCAGAGCCTCTTCCAGTTCCCTGACATTTTCCACCTCCACCTCGATACGCGTAAGTGCAGGTGCCAGCTGGCGTGCGTGGTAAAGGGCCTGAGCAATGCCCCTACAGGCAGCAATGTGGTTTTCCTTGATCAGTATGCCATCAAACAGGCCAAGGCGATGGTTCCGCCCGCCTGCGACCCTTACGGCATATTTCTGCGCTAGACGCAGGCCTGGCAAGGTTTTTCTGGTATCAAGCAGTTTGGTGGCAGTTCCCTGGAGGGCATCAAGGTGTGCACGCACTTGGGTGGCGGTCCCGGAAAGCAGCTGCAGAAAATTCAGGGCTGTCCGCTCTCCCGATAGCAGGGGGGCTGCCGGGCCTTCAAGATGGCAGATGACCTGGTCCGGGATGATGGCGGCTCCTTCTTCCACATGCCACTGGATGGTGATATCGGCTGACAGATGCCGGAATACTGCAGAAACATAGGGCTGGCCGCAGAGAATTCCTGCTTCGCGGGTTAGAATTCTGGCTGCCAGTCTGGCTTCCCGGGGGAGAATGGCGGCACTCAGGTCTCCACTGCCGATGTCTTCCGAAAGGGCTTGGGCTACACAGAGCTGGAGATCACCAGGAACCATTCAATGTTTCTCCTTACTTTCCGTAACACGGGGGCCTAGGGATGTTTCCTTTCCTGCAGGGCAGAGGCTCCTTCCTACAGAGACAGGAGCCTCTGCCGCTGCTCGGCGATCTGGGCAAGAGCCTGCTCGGTTTCCAGCAGGTGTGCCTCTTCTTTGGCGACAACTTCTGCAGGAGCCCGGGTGCGAAAATTCTCCTGGGCCAGTTTGGTCTGGCTTTTCTCCAGGTCCGTCTTCAGCCGCTGCTCCTCCTTTCCGAGTCGTACCATTTCTGCCTCAACATTGATCAGCCCTGCCAAGGGGACAAAAATTCGCATTTCTCCAACAATCTGCATGGCGGCAGGCGGAGGCTCGACAGCGTTATCCAGCCAGCCCAGTTTCTCAATCCGGCCCATGGCGAACAGCCAGTTTTCCAGACGCTTGGACCGTTCACGGTCGGCAGCCGTGCCTCCTTGCAGGAGGACTGCCAGCGTCCTGCCTGTCGGGATGTCCATTTCGCCGCGAACGGAGCGCAGGGCCCGTATGACAGCCATGAGCCATTCAATTTCAGAATCAGCTTCAGCATCTGCAGGCCCGGCATCAGCTGTGGGGTATGGAGAAAGGGAAATGCTTGGGCCTGCTCTGCCCAGTACTGGCGCAACACGCTGCCACAGGGTTTCCGTGATGAAGGGCATGATGGGGTGCAGAAGGCGAAGGCCAGCTTCGAGTATGGCTAGCAGGGTATACCGGGTTCCACGCTGTTCTGCTTCGCTGAAGCCGTTTTCTGGACGGAGCACAGGTTTTGCCAGTTCAATATACCAGTCGCAGTAGTCATTCCAGAAAAACTGGTAAAGTGCCTGGGCAGCATCAGAAAAGCGGTACTGTTCAACCGCCCGGGACACGCTGGCTGCACAGGCCTGCAGACGCCCGCTGATCCAGCGTTCTGGCGGCAGAAGTGTGTGTTCTCCGCCAGATTCTGCTTCTGGACCAGCCTGCATCAGGGCAAAACGGGCTGCGTTCCAGATTTTGTTGCAGAAGTTGCGATATCCCTCTATTCGCTTGAGATCAAAAGTTATGTCTCTGCCATGGGATGCAAGTGCAGCAAAACCAAAACGGAGGGCATCCGTACCAAAGGCCGGGATTCCATCCGGAAACTCCTTTCGTGTGGTCGCGGCAATTTTGCCGGCCATCTGGGGCTGCATGAGTCCGGAAGTCCGCTTTTGGACTAGAGCCTCCGCCCCTATTCCATCTACAAGATCCAGGGGATCCAGAACGTTCCCCTTGGATTTGCTCATTTTTTGCCCCTCGCTGTCGCGGACCAGACCGTGCACATATACCTCGCGGAATGGTATTTCGTCCATGAAACGCAGGCCCATCATGATCATTCTGGCGACCCAGAAGAAGATAATGTCGAATCCGGTCACTAGAACGCTCGTGGGATAAAACTCCGCCAGTTCCGGAGTCTTTTCCGGCCATCCCAGCGTAGTGAAAGGCCAGAGGGCAGAACTGAACCAGGTATCCAGTACATCCGGATCCCGCTCCAGTACAACCGGCATGCCATAATGGCGGCTGGCCTGGGCATGGGCTTCTTCTTCGTGGCGGGCCACGAAAATTTTTCCGTCGGGGCCGTACCAGGCTGGAATCTGGTGTCCCCACCAGAGCTGGCGGGAAATACACCAGTCCTCGATGCGTTCCATCCAGTCAAAATAAGTTTTGCTCCAGTTTTCCGGGACAAAACGTATCCGTCCTTCCCTTACAGCAGCTATGGCAGGTTGAGCGAGCGGTTCAACCCGAACGTACCACTGGTCGGTGAGATAAGGCTCTATGACAGCATGGGAACGATCTCCTCGGGGTACCATCAGCCGGTGTTCCTCGGTCCTTACCAGCAGTCCCTGGTCCTCAAGCATGGCCAAAACGGCTTTGCGTGCCGCATAGCGTTCCATCCCGTGCAGGACTTCAGGAAAGCTCCGGTTTAGGGTTCCTCCAGGGCATTCCGCATCAGCCAGAATATGGGCATCGGGGGTAAAAATGTTGACCAGTGGTAGGTTGTGTCTCTGGCCAACCTGGTAGTCGTTAAAATCGTGGGCAGGCGTGATTTTGACACATCCGGATCCAAATTCCGGATCTACATGCTCGTCAGCGATGACAGGAATATCCTGGTTGACTATCGGAAGACGAACAGTTTTGCCAACCAGTGACTGGTAACGGGGATCCTCTGGATGTACAGCGATGGCGACATCTCCGAGAAGGGTTTCTGGACGGGTAGTCGCCACGACAATTCCGCCTGAACCGTCACTGAGAGGATAACGGATGTGCCAAAGATGGCCTGGCTCTTCTTCGCTGGCTACTTCCAGATCTGAAACTGCCGTACGCAGCACAGGGTCCCAGTTGACCAGCCGCTTGCCCCGATAGACAAGATCTTGCTCATATAGGCGGACGAATACTTCCGTTACAGCACGGGACAATCCACTGTCCAGTGTGAAACGCTCACGTGACCAGTCACAGGAAGCCCCCAGCCTCCGCATCTGCTGGGTAATCTGTCCGCCCGAATGTTTCTGCCACTGCCAGACGCGCTCCAGGAAAGCCGTTCTGCCAAGACTTTGACGGTCGGTATTTTCCTCGGCGATCTGACGTTCCACGAGCATCTGCGTGGCAATTCCGGCATGGTCAGTACCCGGCTGCCAGAGTACGCGGCGCCCCTGCATGCGCATGGTACGGACCAGAATATCCATCATGGTATCCTGGAAGGCGTGTCCCATATGCAGGGACCCGGTGACATTGGGTGGGGGGAGCATAATGCAGTAAGGATCCCCATGGCCATGTGGTGGAAAAACATCAAGGTCCAGCCACTGCTGGTAGCATTGATGCTCGATGTCAGCAGGTGAAAAGGGGCGGTCTAGGGGGTCACTCATCGGGCGATCCTGTCCGGAGGCAGTCAATATTCATTGGGTTGAGAGGGGGCTTCGTTTAGTCCTTCATGCAGTACGCGCTGGAGAATTTCGGGAAGTGCCTGTCGCAGTTCCTGGCGGAGCGACTCGCGGATGCGGATGCCTTCCAGGGCCAGGGTCCTTGTTATGGACAGAATGACCTGTTCCTTCCAGGCTTTCTGGAGATACTGGGTCAGGGTCTCTTCCAGTTCGGCTGTAACACGCCGTTCGATTTCGTTGAAAAGCAGGCTTTCAAATTCCCGGAGAAATGTCATGTCTGAAACTGCAAGAGAGGCAGGGGCCTCTTTCAGGTCCGGTTCTTCTCCAACAGCCGAGTCTCCGGGCTCGGCAACAGGCTGGATTTCTGCCGGTGATACTGGTTCCTGCAGGGTTTGCTCATCAGCTTCTCCATTTTCAAGGTCTGCCGTATTTTCCCGCTCCGGAATTCCATCGGCCAGAGCTGGTTTTGGAGAATAGGTGAAGGACAGTTTTCGTATCCGTTCCAAGGCTTTGGCAAGTTCCGTGTCCTCCAGGTGTTTTCGGGCGTCCGCTGTGCCCGGGTCGGCTTCGGCCGACATGTGCATGGGCACCGGAAGGCCCTCTGTTCCCTGCGCAGTGCGGTTAGACAGGAGGGGTGGAACAGTGTCTGCCCCGTCTGGGGACGCATCCGGCTCCTGATGGAGAACTGCGGTTCCTTCTCCAGAGAAAGCCCCTGCTCCCGCTCTGGCGTCTTCCTGGTACCGCCGCCAGAGCGGGGGAGGCAGCCCTTCGCGAACCAGTTTTGTCAGCAGAAGTGGACTACTTCCCTCCGGAAGGTCGGTGTCTGCAAGAATGGGTTCCTGGCGTTCTGTGGTCACTGTCGCCTCCTGTCAGGCTTCCAGGTGGTAGATCTGCATAATGTATCCCGACTGTTTGAGCAGGCGATAGCGTTCCCTGGCGTCTTTTCTTTCCTGCTCCCGTGCCGGAATGAAATCCACAATGCGTTTACAGCGGCTTGCCGCAGCGGGAAGTCCGCTAGGACCTGCCAGCACCAGAACAGGAGTTCCTTCACGGATCTCTTCTTCCACGTGCGTGAGGAAAACCGGTTCTGCAGGGTCGCGTCCATGGGGCACAAATGCGCCTGCATGGAAGGTCCACAGCAGGTCATCAAGGATTTCCCCCTCTTCTGGAGTGGGACAATATACGTCCACCTGTCCCAGTGTCCGCCACGCCTTGGCAACGACGCGGCATATTCCCCGGCGGATTTCCGCCGGGGTGAGAAAGGCTTGCCGTATCTGGTAAAAAGACGCGGTCGGCTGTTCTTGCACGGGGAAGCCCTCGGGTTACTGTCCCGCACGCTGCAGAAGATATTCTACCAGTAATGGAACCGGACGGCCTGTGGCCCCCTTGGGCGTTCCACTCTTCCAGGCGACTCCAGCAATGTCGAGATGGGCCCACCGGTAATCCTCAGTAAACCGCGAAAGAAAGCAGGCTGCGGTGATGGTGCCCGCCGGACGCCCCCCAACATTGCTCAGGTCGGCAAAAGGGCTTTTGAGCTGCTCCTGGTATTCTTCAAAAAGTGGCAGTTCCCACGCCCGGTCTAGGCTTTTCCGTCCCGCTTTCAGGAGATCGGCCACCAGACCTTCATGGTTGCCCAGTACGGCAGCCGTCTCGTGGCCAAGGGCAATCACACACGCACCAGTAAGCGTGGCGATGTCTACGACCACATCGGGCTGGAAGCGTTTGGCGTAGGTGAGCGCGTCCGCAAGAATCAGGCGTCCTTCCGCGTCTGTGTTGAGAATTTCGACGCTGATTCCCGACATGCCCTTGTGGATGTCGCCGGGTTTTGTGGCGCTACCCCCGGGCAGGTTCTCCGAAGACGGGACAATAGCAACCACATTGAGCGGTAGCTGCAGTTCGGCAGCTGCCTGAATGGCGGCAAGGGCAGAAGCTCCGCCACACATGTCATATTTCATTTCGTCCATTTTGTCGGCGGGCTTCAGGGAAATGCCGCCCGCATCAAAGGTCAGTCCCTTGCCTACCAGAACTACGGGGGCCTGGTCGGGTTTTCCTCCGCGGTATTCCAGAACAATCAGGCGGGGTTCCTGGAGGGATCCCTGGGCAACCCCAAGGAGCAGGTGCATACCAAGCTCCTCCATTTCGGCTGGTCCAAGGACATGGCTATCAAGGCCAAGACGGTTCGCCATGGAGATAGCCTGCGCTGCCAGCCAGGAAGGTGTGCAGACATTCCCGGGTTCATTGGCAAGATCCCGTGCCCATTTGACCGCACGGCCAATGGCCAAGGCGGATTCGGCTGCCCTGGCCGTTTCCTCCAGCATCGCTATTTCTGCGGTTTCGGGAACTGCCAGACGGATTTTTTCCAGGGACCTGAGGGGCTTTTCTGCAGGACGTTTGTGATGGTCGAAATGGTACTGGGTCTCACCAATCGCACGTACGAGAATGCTGGCCAGATCCGGCAGCAGGCGGTGGGCTACAGGGCATTCAAGAAGAAGAATGCTGGCCTCGGAAATCTGTGCCTGGGAGAGAGATCTGCCCAGAGCCTCTGCAGCTTTCTGGAAATGAATGTCCCGGACTTTGCCTTTTCGCCCCAGACCGACAAGCAGAACGCGCTTCGCAGGAATGCCGGGGATTCCGTAGATGAGCTGACATTGCCCGCAGTCGCCGCTAAAATCACCCAAGGACAGGAAATGGCTGATGGCCCCACCACTAATGGCATCGATTCTTGCGGCACTTCCGTCCAGCTGGCCTTCCTGGTAGCAGCCAAGGACCAGACAGTTTTCTTCACTGGCAAGAGGATCGTTCTTCTGAACCATTACTTCCACAGCGTCTCTCCTTATGTTGGGGACAGAACCCGGATTCCAGCTGAAACAGAACCTATGCGCAACCATAAGCTGCCGGGGCAAAGGGAATCAAGCCTGAGAGGAGGGTGTACCCATTGGGGCTGCTGAGTGCCGTTTTCACTTGGGGCAAAATCCAGGGACAGGTCGTGCGGAATGTAGCCATCTACTTTGCCGCTGCGTGCCTGGTGGTTCTGGTCCTCCTGTCTGTCGGGCAGCTAAGCCAGCTTCTCCAGCAGGTGGCCTCAGGAAACCTCCCACTTTCTGTCGTACTCCAGCTGCTTGCTCTGGGTATCCCCGCCCTTATGGTAACAGTGGTCCCGCTGGCCATGTTCTTTGCGGTATATCTGGTTTTCTCCAATCTGTACCGGCATAACGAAATGGTGGCCATCCGCAGTGCCGGCCTTGGCTTGGGAGACCTGGTAGGCGCTCTGGCAGGATTCGTTCTGGCAGTACTGCTGCTGGAAGTATTGCTGTCCCTGTATTGGGCACCTGCCGCACGAAAGCATCTGCAGGACGAAAGTATCCGTCTCGCCAGTGCTGCCACCCAGGCACTCATCCAGCCTGGCAGTTTTGCCAATCTGCCGGATGGACGCGTGGTCTATGTGGGGCAGGCAGCTTCTGGAAGCAACCGGTACCGGGAGATTTTTCTTGATCTGGCAGGTCGGGGGAAACCGGATATTGCTACGGCCTCCTATGGGGAAATCCAGATTGGGCATGGTGGCGGCGTTTCCCTGATCCTGATTGATGGCCGCCGCTATATGGGAACTCCCGGAGAGGCCGGTTTCAAAATATGGCGTTTTGCCCACTACCGGGTAGAGCTGGCGGCCCCGTCAGGGGCTGGAGCCCGTCAGGGGCAGTTCCACTGGAGCAGCGCCTCACTGCCTGAAGTGTGGGGACAGCTGCATGTTCCCGGGCATTTCCGCTACGCGCTGGCGGAGCTGGAGTGGCGTCTTTTCTGGCCCCTTCTTATCCCGGTGATTGCACTGCTTGCCATTCCCCTGGCCTATGCGAGTCCACGCCGGTCTGGGCGTGCGGCCGGACTTCTGGTGGGAATCCTGCTGCTTCTGGGAAGCAACAACCTCCTGGTGTTTCTCCGGTCCGGACTGACTGCTGGTAGAATCGGCGGGTTTCCAGGGCTCTTTTGGGTGCTTCTGGTTCTTCTGGTGATCGCTTCCTATGCATTTATCCGCCGGAACAGGGACTGGCCCGTTTTTCCTGCCTGGCTTGGGAGCCTGAGCCTATGAGGCAGGCCGACCGTCTGGTATTCCGCGGGATGCTGTTTTATAGCGGGCTGACCCTGTTCATCCTGCTTGGCATTGTTTTCATTTCGCAGCTGATTGCCAAGGCTGGTGGCCCAGCCAATAGCCACTGGAGTGGCGGTACTTTATTCACCTATGTTTTTCTCCAGATGCCGGAGACGGCCTATGTGGTAACCCCACTGGCGCTACTGATAGGAGCCTTGGCCTGGCTGAGCATCCTGAACAGCCATTCGGAGATTACAGCGCTGCGGATGTCCGGATGGTCTCTTTGGAGGCTGGAGCGGCCGCTGTTCTTCGTGGGCATTCTGGGCACCTGCTGGATGTTTGCACTGTCGGAATGGATGATCCCGCTTTCATCTCCTGCGGCCGAGGCCCTTTGGGCGAATGCCGGTACCTCATCCCCCGGTTTCCGGGAACTGGGGGGAGGGCAGGGTCTCTGGCTTCGGCAAAACCATCAGCTGATCCAGATCCTGTCCGTAGGGGACCAAGGGAAACATCTGCGGAACCTGCGCATCATCAGGGCCGAAGAAGGTATGGCCGGAATATTTTCAATTACTGTCGCAAAGTCGGCCGATTACCAGGAAGGGCGCTGGTGGCTGGACGGTGTGACCCGTTACCGCTTTGGAACCCAGAGCCTTACACAATCCTCCAGGTCCACAGAACCGTGGTCCATCAGCCTGCTTCCGGATACCCTACGCAGCTTTTCCTCCCATACCCGCGTCATGACCCTGCAGACACTGTGGAATAGCTACCAGAACCTCCATGGGGGTATTCTGGCCATGAACCGTTTTGCCTTGGCTTTCTGGCAGCGGATTACCTATCCTTGGGTGGGGATTGTCATGATCTGGCTGGTGGTCCCCCTGGTGGTCAGGAATCCAAGAGGAGGAGGGCTGTTTGGATGGGTTCTTTTGGGGCTGGCCTTGGGCCTGATTTTCCATTTTTTGACACAGATGTCTGGATTTATCAGCATATCGGGAGGAATTCCTCCGGCTGCTGCAACCCTGTTCCCTTTGGGGCTGTTTGCTTTTTTCGCATGGATGCTGCAACGCTACCACCATTGAGCCCCTGTCGGCAGGACGGGGGAAGACCAGAAGCGGTATTATCGGCGCTCCTGGGGTACGCCAGTGGTCCCCACTTCTAGGATCCAAAATTGGAAACTTCCATTCTTATCAGAAAGCTGCAGGAATATGACTCTTGGCGTCGTCACATTGTCCAGGTGGTCGGGCAGGCAGCCGAATTTTCCAGATACCTGGATCTGTTGCCAGGCGGAATGCTTCTCCGCCTGGAGACCCTGGCCCGGGAAATCCTGGGTGACCAGCTCCGGTTGTCTTTTTATGGCGAGTTTTCCCGTGGCAAGTCCGAACTGATCAACGCACTATTTTTCCACGATCAGGGGAAAAAGTTTCTTCCATCTGGTCCTGGCCAGACGACGATGTCCCCTGTGGAGATCCGGACAGCAGGTGGTGGCCCAGCCCTTATGGAACTGCTCCCTGTGCAGACCCGAAATTTGCGGGGAGACATGGCACAGCTGCGGAAATCGCCAGAAATCTGGAAACGGTTTCCCCTGCAGTGGCAGGATCCGGGAGGTACAGCCGAGGAGATTCTCCAGCATCTGACGGACACCATCTGTGTCCCCCTGCAGGAAGCGCGACAGTATGGACTCTGCCCCCCCCTCGACGGCAGCCGGCTGGAAATCAGCCGCTGTCCATCCTGCGGCGACGGGAAAGTGCGGATTTCGCGTTGGCGCTATGCCCTTTTGCAAATGAACCATCCCGTTCTGGATGCTGGACTCGTCATTCTGGATACCCCGGGCCTGAATGCACTAGGCTGCGAGGCCGATCTGGGACTGGAGGCTGGCCGGGAGGCGGATGCCCTGATTTTTGTTCTGGGGGCCGATACAGGGGTCACCCAGAGCGATCTTCAGGTCTGGGAACAGGCTCTTGGAAGAAATTCCAGGCTAAACCAGCTCGTGGTTCTCAACAAGATCGATGCCCTCTGGGACGATTCCGAGGACCCAGAACAGATGGAACAGGCCATCGAGCGGCAGTGCGCAGCAACAGCCGAGCGGCTTTCTCTCCGGAAAGAGCAGGTAATGGCTGTTTCGGCGCGCAGGGGGCTGGCCGGCCGCCTGCGCGGCGATGGCCATCTTGTGGCCTCGAGCCGGATACCGGCACTGGAGACTGCCATTGCCGAAATTCTCCTGCCAGGAAAACGGGAAGCTATCCGTGATAGCGCTGGCCGCCTCCTGAAGCGGATTTTTCTGGATCAGAAGACTTTACTGGAAGAACAAATCCAGGCGGTGCACGGTGAGCTGGAAAGCATGCACAGGCTTGAAGCACAGACCGGTGAACAGCTGCCACAGCTGCTTGAGCGTCAGAAAAGAATTTTGGCCAGTCTCACGGGCGACCGGCTCCGTTTTGCGGAGGCCCAGAAAAAAATCCGGGACGATGCCGGGGGATGGCTGCTGGAAAGCCTGGCTCTGGATGTTCTGGAAGAAATTATCCAGAAATCCAGGGCAGAACTTTTAGCAGCATGGACAACAGTCGGAATATATGTGAGGTTTTCCCAGTTTTTTGCAGATACGCTCGCCGGTTTTGATGTTGCCCTGGAGCGGGCTAACAGGCTTTCTGCACGGATGATTGGGCACTATCACGTCTTGGAAGAGCACTATAGTCTTCCAAAGCTGGATACTCTGCCCTATGCTCTGCTACCAAGGCGGGCAGAGCTTCTGGAACTCTCAGACCGTTATGAACGTTTTGGCAAGCGTCTGGAACTTGCAGCCTATCCGCAGGGCATTCTGGTCCGGAGAGCTTTTCTGGATCTGGCAGAGCAGGTAAAACGGTTCATGCTGGAGACTAGGCGGGAACTGGAGGACTGGGTGGAAGAAAGTATGGAAACGATGAACCGCCATCTGGACCGCTATCATGTCCAGACGGAAGAAAAACTGGCAGCACTGGAATCAATCGTCCGCTCGTCAGAGAATATCCAGCATCGTCTACATGTCCTGTACGGGCAGGAAGACCGTCTTCTGTCCCAGATGGATGAACTGCACTCGTTACAGGAAAGCCTTGCCCAGGATTTCGGCTGGGATGGCGGGATGTGGGAAACTTTGGGTTTTCCCCAGCCTGTCAGTGGCACTCTCCCGCTTTCCTGAGCGTTTTCAGGACATCCCCGGGCCGGCTTGGCAGTTTCTGTCTACTGACTGGATCGCTGGCGAATGCTTTCTTGGTCGAAGGCGTTATCCAGCTCTTGGGAAAGTTTGAGTACCCTCCGGAAAAGCTGCGGATCCGCATCATCGGCCTGACTGCGGAGGCGCAGCTGGGCAAGCCCCTCAAAACTCCTGGCCCGGTCCACCCCGTCGGACGGACTCTGGCACTGGTTTCCCCGGTATAGGGCAAGAAGGATTTCCGCTGCCAGGGGATCCGGAAATTCTTTGGCAAGGGCCTGGTCTATGGCCCCCGATATTTCTTTCCCCTGGGTAAGGGTGTAGCCGATGCGGGTTTCAAGAAATCCAATCAGTTGTTCATAGGTCATCTGTTTCTCCGTAATTTGTTCCTGGCTGCATGCCTTCCTCCAAGGAAACCTGGCAGTATTCGGCAATGCGCTGGAAATAGTATTGCAGGTTTATGGGCATCGTGATCCCATCCAAGAATCGTAGCAGATGGAGATCGGCAACCAGCAGGATATCAACTAGGGTGAACTGTCCAAAGTAGAAGCGGTTTTTGGCCAGTACCGCCGAGAGTTCATGGAGCTTGGCCATTTTTTCCATCTGCAGGTAGGCCCCATAACGGTCGCTGGCCAGAGATTCCAGTGACTGTCCGAAGCGCCGGATGGTTTCCTGCCGGAAAAAAGCCATATCCTCCCGTTTTCCCGAGATTTCCGAATAGACTGGCAAAGTAGGCACTGTCAGTCTTTCGAGGAGAGGGGCAATCCGTTGCCGCCATTCCAGAAAGGCCATCCATTCTGCCGCCGGGAGCGGGTTGCCAAGTACTGCAGATCCTTCAAGACTGGCGTCCAGTTTGGCCAGTTCCTGAGGGGAGGCAGCCAGCCTGTGGCCGTCCGAAAGTACGAAAACGGGGAGATCCGCGAAACCCGGATCAAGGGCGGTTTCATGGTCCTGCAAGGGGCGGGATTCTGTCTGTAGGCACATCTCCGGGCGCCCAGCAGCAGGCGCATGCTCAGACCTTCAGGGGAGGACCACCGGAAATGGAGAGTATGCTCAGACAAGTGTAACCCGCTGCATGACGGCTGACCACTGGGTATCAGTGACTGGAAGCACGGAGAGGCGGTTGCCTTTCCGGACCAGCAGACTGTCCTGGAATGCCTCCATCTGGCGGAGCATTTCCAGTGGTACAGGTTCGAGAAAGGTTCCGGCATAGGAAATGTCCACGAGATCCCAGCGTGGAGACTGTCGTGGCGATGCCGGGTCAAAATACCGGCTGGCGGGATCATGCTGGGTTGGATCCGGTCGAGCCGGGCTGGCGACATATGCGGTTCCAACGATCCCGGGCACGGACGTGCGAGAGTGGTATATGAAGATGCCGTCTCCAGGCGCCATCCGGCGCAGGAAATTGCGTGCCTGGTAGTTTCGGATGCCATCCCAGGGTTCTTTGCCTTTCTGGCGCAGATCCTCTAAGGAAAAGGCATCCGGTTCTGTCTTCATGAGCCAGCAGGCCAAAGGTTTCAGTCTCCAGGAAGGTCGACGGGATGCCCCAAATGCACGGCAAGGATGCCAGCCATATGCTGTTCGAGGGTATTTCCAGAGCGCGGATCTACCCAGATCATGCCGCCCCTGTGGTCAAACCGTGCTGGTCCGCCGCTCCAGGCAAGCCAGATCTGTTTAACGGCTTCCTGTCGGTTGATGACCATCTCGCTTCCGTCCGGGAATTGGAGTGTAAGAACCCCGTCCATGATGTCGGTATCCACTTCGGGAGCAGCTTCTCCTAGCCGTGCAACCAGCCTGTCGAGTGTCCGTTCTGCTGCTATGACAAAATTTTCGGCTGTCATTGTGTATCCTCCAGCGGAATCATGATCGCCTGTGCGCTTCCAGTGAGCAAGAGCCTTGGCCCGGGACGGAATCAGGCGGCCAGCTTCAGCGTACATGCAGGCCCTGGAAGGGCTTCCAGTATTCCTGATGGGCAGAGGTGCCCACAGGAGGAGTTTTCTGGGGTCTCCTGCCCCTCTAGCCTGCTGCAGGAAAAGCTGCCAGATTTCAGCCTTCGTGGCCAAGACATATCTCCGTTTTGCCACGCAGTATATCCCGGCTGCTTACATCCAGCACCAGCCCTCCATGCCCTTCCGGATGGGGAAGAATATAGGATTTTGCGAGAAGATGGCGGAACAGTGCCTGCCAGCTGGAGGCGGGGATATCGGAACCAATACCGTACACGCTGAGACGGTCGTGACCCAGCTGGAGGATTCTCGGCGTCTGGCGACCCTGAAGAACTTCAATGAGGTGCCGTACACCAAATTTCTGGCCCGTCCGGTAGATGGCCGAAAAAGCTTTCTGCGCAGCCTGTGTGGCCGTCCATGGATCCTGGGGGAACAGGCAGTTGTCACAATTTCTGCAGTTGCCTTCCAGGGCTTCTCCAAAATGGGATAGCAGACACTGGCGCCGGCAGCCCTGTTCTTCGCAGAAATCCAGCATGGACTGCAGCCGCGATTCATCAAGTACCTTGCGTGCTGGGTGGCTGTGTGACGATTCCAGGATCCGGCGGCGCAGCTGAAAAATATCCTGAAAGCCATAATGGATCCAGGCATCCGCGGGCAACCCGTCGCGACCGGCGCGGCCTGTTTCCTGATAGTAGGCTTCCAGGCTTTTTGGCAGGTTCATGTGGGCGACAAAACGGACGTCCGGTTTGTCGATTCCCATTCCGAAGGCTACTGTGGCGACCATGATTGGAACGTCATTCTGCTGGAACTGCCGCTGGTGCTCCTGGCGTGCCGCCAGATTCATGCCAGCGTGGTAGGGGAGGGCGGGAAATCCACGGAGCTGGAGCCAGGCTGCCGTTTCTTCCACTTTTTTGCGGGATGTGCAGTAGACAATGCCAGAACTGCATGGATGCTGGCGGCGGAGAAAACCCAGCAGGCTTTCCCGTGGGCTTCCGTGCCTGCAGACGGAATAGCGGATATTGGGGCGGTCAAAGGAACGGCTGAAAACGGGCGCTCCGGAAAGCTCCAGCCGGGCCATGATCTCTGCCTGGGTTTGCAGGTCCGCTGTTGCGGTAAGTGCGACATGGGGTGTGGAGGGAAATTTCCTGCGCAGGACGTGAAGGCGCAGATATTCTGGCCGGAAATCATGCCCCCACTGGGATACGCAATGCGCTTCGTCAATCGCCACCAGACTGATTCCCGTCTGTTCCAGGATACGGAGGGTACGCTCCTGTAGCAGCCGTTCCGGTGCACAGTAGAGAAGTTTCAGCTGTCCGGCAGCAAGCTTTTCCTCCACGCACTGCTGCTGGACAGTTTCTAGGCCGGAATGGAGGGCCAGGGCAGGAATCCCCAGCTGGTGGAGCGCCCGGACCTGATCCTCCATGAGTGCAATCAGGGGGGAAACCACAACAGCCGTTCCCGGCAGGGCAAGCGCCGGGATCTGGTAACACAGGGATTTTCCCCCGCCTGTGGGCATCAGAACGAGGGCATTGCCGCCAGCCATGAGCGTCTCGATAACCCTTTCCTGGGGATTCCGGAACTGGGAGTGGCCAAAAACCTCGCGCAGAATCTGGTGAGGAATCTGGTTTCCCACCATGTCAGGACTTCCTCGCACAGCAGGGGCAGTCTACCTGAAACAGCTCTGGCTCCCGGCGGTCCAGGCGGGCGCCACTGAGCCGGTTGCCCCAGACGCACCCGCTATCCAGTGCCAGAAGACGGGGAAGAGCCAGCAGTCCCTGGGTAGCCCAGTGTCCACATACTACCGGGACGTCTGTCTGGCGTTCGAGAAACCACTGGTGCCATGGGGCGAATTCAGGCGAATGTGGCTGGGTAGCAGGCCAGCTGAAGACTCCGCTGGCACTGGCCCATCGTGCACGGGTGAAGACGGCCACGCGGAACCGCTGGGCCTCATCCTCGCTGCGGCAGGTTTCCCAAGAAACAGGTGCCGGAGCAGCCCAGAGCATTTTCAGGAACTGACGCCAGCGTGTGCCGCGCAATGCCTGCTCAATTTCCCCTGCATGGTTGGCCGCTTCCTGCAGGCTCCAGTCAGGATGGATCGCGGCATGGACCATCACCCAAGGGATGACAGGGTCCCGGTAGAGAATGGGAGACTGCCGGAGCCACTCCATCCAGTCATCTGCCCGTTGGTCGGACAAGAGAGGTGCCAGGGTGTCGTTTTTTTTTGCCTGTATGATCCCCGCCCAGCGGCTGATGGCATACAGATCGTGATTGCCCAATACGATACGGGTTTGCTCCCTGTTTTCAAAAAGATAGTCCAGAAGGGGTTGGCTATCCGGTCCACGGTTGATCAGGTCTCCGGCCAGCCAGAGGATGTCCGTCGAGGGCTGCCAGTCCATTTTTCTGAGGAGCTGCAGAAAGGGAGAAAAACAGCCCTGCAGGTCGCCGATGGCATAGACGGGCGTTTGGTTCTGGTTCAAAAACTGATGACCTGGGCAGAGTCTTTCACTGTGCGTATCAGTGTAGCCATGTTGGCTGGACATATGCCAGCAGACAGTTTTTTTTCTGTCCCTGCATCAAGCCATTCGAGGCCAAGGGCATGCATTTCCCCGCCCAGTTCTCGGATTTCATCCAGCAGGTCGCAATGGGTGGGATGTGGTGCTTCTTCCAGACCCTCTGCATAGGCTGCAGGCAAGCCTTCCTGGAGCAGGAAAATGCTGATGGAAACCCCGTCGGCAAGTGCGCAGGCTGCAAAACGGAGGGCATGGAGCACAGGGTTCCCAGGGGCATCAGGACTGGATTTGATAAGCAGGGTCCAGCGCATTGTACGGTTATCCCATATGGACGGAGTGTCCCCTTCCCGGCGCGGGAGGGTGTTGATGCACAAATGCGGCATTCTTAAGTTAAGGCTAGCATATCCTGATGTCTTCAGGGGAGGCGCGGCTTGGGCCGATTCCTTCCCCGGTACTGCCTCTTTCGCCACTTCTCTCTACTGTGGTTTGTGCATGCCTCCGTCTGCCCAGATCCTGCCGGCCGTGGCCTGGGGCCGGGATCTCGGGTACACTGTTCACGCCACTAATGGACGATGCACAGGAACACACATGGCAGAGCAAGAACCGGTATTTATGATCGAACGGGTCTATATCAAGGATCTGTCTGTCGAATCTCCCAATTCCCCCAGAAGTTTTTTCATGACCGAAGCCCCTACCGTAGATGTCGGTCTCAATACCGAGACCCATGAAGTCGAAGGGGAAGAAAATCTCATGGAAGTCGTGCTGACAGTGACTGTCACCGCCAAAAGTGGTACCAGCACCTATTTTGCAGTGGAAGTGCAGCAGGCGGGAGTGTTCCGGCTGCAGAACATCCCGGCCGAGCACGCACCACTCCTGCTGGCAGTACACTGTCCCACCATCCTTTTTCCCTATGCACGGGAAGCGGTGGCGGATCTTGTGGGCCGTGGCGGTTTCCAGCCCCTGCACCTGCACCCGGTTAATTTTGAAGCCCTCTACCAGCAGGCGCAGCAGGAACAGTCCGAGCATACTACCCAGTAAATGCTGACTTGGGCAGTGATTGGGGCTGGCCACTGGGGAACGGCTCTGGCCGTCTATCTTGCCAGGCAGGGCAGGCCAGTCAGGCTCTGGGGGCACAATCCGGACCATTTGCCAGGCATTCCGAGGGGGCTTGATCTGGCCCCCCTATTCCCCGGCCTGCGCCGGCCTCATGGTCTTATGGTGGTTCCCGACTGGAGGGAAGCCGTGCTTGGGGCGGACGTGCTTCTTCTGGCCGTTCCCAGCCATGCCCTCCGTAACCTGCTGCGGTCCAGGGCTGCGGACAGAGGGTCCGCGCGTATCCTGGTGCTGGCAAGCAAGGGTCTGGAACGCGATGGAGGAGCCCGCCTTGACCAGGTAGTTGCGGAGGAATGGCCGGACCGGGATCTGGTTGTGCTGTCTGGTCCCACTTTTGCGTCCGACCTGGTCCGTGGGAAACCCCTGGCCATGGCGCTGGCCTCGGAGAATTATCCCTTGGCGGAAGCCCTGGCGGCGGAACTGAGGAGCAACCAGCTCCGAATCTATCCCGGGAAGGATGTTGCGGGAGTCTGTCTCGCAGGTGCCATTAAGAATGTACTGGCTATCGCAGCTGGCATATCTGATGGGCTCGACAATGGAGACAGCGCCAGAGCAGCCCTGATTACCCGAGGACTGGCGGAGCTTCACCGTCTCGGTACGGCACTGGGCGGGCGTACGGAAACGTTCATGGGACTGGCGGGGGCCGGGGATCTCATCCTTACGGCTGCCAGTGACCTTTCCCGAAACCGCCGGTTTGGGCTTGGGATCGGTCGCGGAGAAAAAAAGGAGACTATCCTTGCAAGGCTTGGGCAGGAGGTGGAGGGTGTGCACAGCAGTTTTGCGCTCTTCCATCTAGCGCAGCAGCTTGGCATCGAAATGCCCATTACGGAACATGTCTACCGGGTTCTGTATGAGGCTGAGCCTCCTGCAGCGGCCAGTCACGCCCTGATGTGTCGCGGGCTGGCATGACCGTTTCCGGAATGCCCTGACTCCCTTCTGTGGACACCCCCGTGTACGGTCGGGCTTATCGGGACGATATGGCCGGGGCAGGAGAGTCCTGCAGACTTGCGCTGTTTCCGGGAGATTGGTTACATTCGCGCTTCAGCCAGCCTGGCATGGGAACACTGTGACAGAAAACGACAGAAAAACTCCGGGTTCCGGATCGGCACCCGTGGAAATCCTGAGCCTGGAATCTGCGTTGGCGTTTCAGACGGAGAGTCTGCAGGCTGTTTCACGCACGTTTGCACTGACCATTCCCAGGCTGCCGGAGGGGCTGCAGGAGGCTGTCGGGAATGGCTATCTGCTCTGCCGTATAGCCGATACTATTGAAGACGATCCCGTTCTCCCCTGTGCGGAAAAAACCTACTGGCAAAAACGTTTCCTGGATGTGGTAGAGGGAAGGGGCAGTGCAGACGACTTTGCCTGCGAATACGGATCCGTGATGGCGGCTGGTCTTCCTGCCGGCGAACATGAACTGATCCGCAATACCCCCCTGGTCATTCGGCTTACCCACAGTTTCAATCCCACGCAGCGTGCCGCTTTGGCCCGGTGCGTTCGGATCATGGGAACAGGGATGGCCGAATTCCAGCAGCAGGCTTCCCGTTCCGGGCTGCCCGACGGAGCGGCTATGGACCGGTACTGCTATGTAGTGGCGGGTGTTGTGGGGGAAATGCTGACCACCCTGTTCGTGGACTATGAACCCCGACTTCGCTCCGAGCAGGAGGAAATGCAGCGCCTTGCCGTATCTTTTGGACAGGGGCTGCAGATGACCAATATTCTGAAGGATGTCTGGACAGACTGGGAGAGGGGGGTGCTTTGGCTGCCACGCAGCTGCCTTCTTGCCCATGGATGCCATCCCGAGACGCTGCATCCCGGAACAGAGCATCCTGGTTTCCGGGAAGCCCTTCTGGAACTCACCGGAATGGCGGCTTCCCATCTGGAAAATGCGATGCAGTATACGCTGAAAATCCCTCCGGACCAGACAGGGATGCGCGATTTCTGCCTCTGGGCCATTGCCATGGCTATTCTGACCCTGCGCCGTATTGCCGCCAACCCCCATTTCCGCAGTGGGGAAGAAGTAAAAATTAGCCGCGATAGTGTGTACCGTGTTGTCTGGATGACGCGCCTTCTGCACCGATCCAACGGACTGCTGGATCTTGCTTTCCGTGTGGGCGCAAAACCCCTGGCGTTGGCCCGGGAGCCTGCATGCTGATGAAAACCCCGCTTTATGGTGTTTTGCGCCAGCCGGGCGGAATGGAATCTGCTCTCCTGCAGAGCGTTGCGGCAGCTTACAAGGCCCTGCTCGGATACCAGGCCGAAGATGGCCACTGGTGTTTTGAGTTTGAGGCAGATTGCACCATTCCTGCCGAATACATCCTCATGATGCATTATATGGATGAGCGGGATCCTGCCCTAGAGGACAAGATAGCCGTATACCTGCGCCGCCATCAGGCAGATCATGGTGGGTGGCCCCTCTACTATGGAGGAGGCTTCGACATGAGTGCATCGGTAAAGGCGTACTATGCGCTGAAGCTTGCAGGAGACGATCCCGATGCACTCCATATGCGCCGTGCCCGGGCAGCCATTCTTGCCCAGGGTGGGGCCGAACGCGCAAATGTCTTTACCCGTATTACCTTGGCACTGTTCCAGCAGGTCCCGTGGCGGGCGACTCCTTTCATGCCCGTGGAGATTCTTCTCTTCCCCCGCTGGTTTCCCATGCACATTTACAAGGTTGCATCGTGGTCACGAACGGTCATGGTGCCCCTTTTAATCCTGTGCAGCCTGAAGGACAAGGCAAAAAACCCGCTGGGCATTGGCATTGCGGAGCTGTTCTGCCAGCCACCGGAAGAGGTTCCGGACTATTTTCCCCATGCCCGCCAGGGATGGGTTTCCCGTTTTTTTCTTTGGCTTGATGCCGCTGGGCGTGCGCTAGAGCGTTTTATCCCTGCCGGGTTGAGGCGTCTCGCAATACGCAGGGCAGAATCCTGGTTTACGGCAAGGCTGAACGGCGAAGACGGCATCAACGGCATTTTTCCGGCGATGGTAAATGCCCATGAGGCCCTTGCCCTGCTGGGGTACCCTCCGGGACATCCCTACCGCCAGCAGACCGGAGCAGCTCTCCGGAAACTTCTGGTAGAGCGTTCCCACGAGGCGTACTGCCAGCCCTGCATGTCTCCGGTCTGGGACAGCTGCCTGGCTCTCCATGCACTGCTGGAGCATGATGGCGACCCCGGTCCTGCAGGCGAAAAATGCATCCGATGGCTTCTAGACCGCCAGATAGCGGAAGAACCGGGCGACTGGCGTGAAAGACGTCCCGCACTCCCCGGTGGCGGCTGGGCATTCCAGTACCGTAACCCATATTATCCAGATCTGGACGATACGGCAGCGGTTGCCTGGGCGCTGGTCCGGGCCGGGCGGCCAGAAGACCGGCCCGCGGTAGAAAAGGCAGCCGACTGGCTGGCCGGGATGCAGTCGCGCTCGGGTGGTTTTGGAGCGTACGATGCAGACAATACCTGTTACTATCTCAACGCGATCCCCTTTGCAGATCATAAGGCCCTTCTGGATCCTCCAACCGCTGATGTGACCGGGCGGGTTGTGGCGTTCTTGGCTGCCCTTGGCCGGCCCCGGGACTTCCCGGTAGTGGGGCGGGCCGTACATTACCTGCTGCAGGAGCAGGAGCCGGCCGGATGCTGGTTCGGGCGCTGGGGAACCAATTACATTTACGGTACCTGGTCAGTATTGATGGCGCTTGCGGAGATCAGTGATCCGGCCGTGCAGAAAGCCATGGATCGGGCAGGGGACTGGCTGCGCTCTGTGCAGCAGGCAGATGGGGGCTGGGGAGAGAGCAACGACTCCTATGCTGACCCCGGTCTGGCTGGTTTGGGCCAGTCTTCCACTGCGGCACAGACAGCTTGGGCCTGCCTTGGGCTCATGGCTGCAGGAGACCGGGACAGCGAGAGCTTGCGCCGGGGTATTTTCTGGCTCCAAGCCCACCAGGAGCGCAGTGGAGACTGGCAGGACCCATTTTTCAACGCCCCGGGTTTCCCGCGCGTTTTCTACATTACCTATCATGGCTACAAGGCCTATTTCCCGCTCTGGGCCCTGGCACGCTACCGCAATTTGACGGAGGGGCCTTGCGGTTAGGCATCGTGATGGCGCTGGAGGCCGAGGCTCTTGCCCTGGGTGCCCGTCGTCCCCGTGGTGGACATGTACAGCCTTTTGGCCGAAACCACCTTCTGGCAGTTTCGGGAATGGGCCCCAATAATGCCGAGCAGGCAGGTATGGCTCTGGTCGAACAGGGGGCGGAAGCCCTGCTGAGCATTGGAACCGCAGGAGCCCTTGATCCCCGTCTCCTCCCGGGCACGCTATGCCTGCCCGGGGTGGTACTTTGGCAGGGGCAGCGCTACTCCTGCGATGAAAATCTGTGGCAGGGCGGCCTTCTGGCAGCTGCCACTCCGGTGTCTGAGGATCCCCTGCTTTCCGTAGCCACTCCCTGTGCCAGTTCCACGGAAAAGCGGAGGGCTTTCACGCAGTGGGGTGCCGCAGCCGTCGACATGGAGAGTGGTACCCTCGCCGCGCTGGCCGAACGGTGTTCATGCCCTTTTGGGGTTTCCCGGGTTATAGTGGATGGTGCCTGCCGTTCGCTTCCCCCGGCAGTGCTAAAAGGTGTGGATCCTTATGGTCGGGTCCGCCCGGTGCCCTTCCTTTGGCAGCTGCTCAGGGGGCCGGCCCAGATAGCCGATCTCTGGGGTCTGCGGCGGGAGATGGCAGCAGCTTCAAGGACCTTGGCGGTAGTGGGATCTTTTCTGGCCGAGGGACCGTGCGGATGAAGGCCCTGGTCACGGGCGCATCAGGGTTTGTGGGTGGCGCAGTTCTACGTTTTCTGGTCGGACAGGGTGTGGAAGCCAGGGTGCTCGCACGGCCCGGAGCTGATGGTGCGAACTGGGAATCCCTTCCGGTTGAAATGGTGTCCGGAGACCTGCAGGATGCGGGGAGTCTTCGCCGTGCCGTGCAGGGCTGCCGCTGGGTTTTCCATGTGGCCGCCGATTACCGTCTGTGGGTCCCGGACCCGGTATCAATGTACGCCAGCAATGTGGGTGGGACCGAACAGCTGGTCCGAGCTGCGCTGGATGCGGGAGCCGAGCGCATCGTCTATACCAGCAGTGTGGCTGTCCTGGGTTTTTACGGGGATGAACGGCCCAGCGACGAGAATGCCCAAGCCCGCCTTGAGGACATGATTGGGCATTATAAACGCTCGAAATATCTGGCCGAAGAACGGGTGCGCAGGCTCTGTACGGAAGAGGGGGCACCGGTGGTGATCGTCAATCCGTCCACGCCCATTGGTCCGGCGGACCGCAAACCCACTCCAACCGGGCGTCTCGTACGGGATGCCGCGGCAGGGAAAATGCCCGCCTATGTGGACACGGGCCTGAATGTCGTGCATGTGGATGACGTGGCGGCAGGCCACTGGCTTGCGCTGCAGAAGGGAGAGACCGGACGGCGCTACATCCTGGGTGGGGACAATCTTCCGCTGGCCGCCATCCTGACCCGGATTGCGGGTCTCACCGGCCGTCCTTCTCCCAGGTGGCGGATTCCCCGGCGTTCCCTGTATCCCATGGCGTGGGCCGGGGAAAAATGGATCCGCTGGCGTGGCCATGGCACGCCTCTCGTAACGATGGATGAGCTTCGGATGGCAGCACACCACATGTATTTTACTTCGGAAAGGGCTGAAAACGAGCTGGGTTACCTGCATCGGCCGGCGGAGGAGGCGCTGCGGGACGCGGTAGCCTGGTTTGCAGGGCATGGCTATTTCTAGACACCAGGACCCATGCACCCTGCAGCGCTGATTCTGCAGGTAGCTGCAGGGCTGTTACTTTCGGCAAGCATGGGATACTGGATTGTTGCGTGGCTGTCGATGCGCGGATGGCGGCCGCAGCTTGCAGACCAGCCCATGGGGCCGGCACTGGATGCCGCGGACTGGCTACCGGTCACGCTGCTCAAGCCGCTGCACGGTACTGAGCCCGGGCTGGAGGAAAACCTCCGTTCCTTCTGCGAGCAGGACTATCCGCAATATGAAGTTCTCTGTGGTGTCCAGGATGCAGGTGACCCTGCCATCTCAGTTGTGGAAACCCTGCAGCAGAACCATCCGGAGTATCCCCTGCGCCTGATTGTCCACGATACCCATCTTGGGCAAAACCCTAAGATCGACAACCTTGCCGGTCTTCTCGCACAATCCCGCAATCCGGTTCTGGTATTGAGTGACGCGGACATTCGGGTAGGACGTGACTATCTGCGCAGCTTGGCTTCTGGCCTCGAGGTTCCCGGGGCTGGAGTGGTGACCTGCCTGTACCGGGCCAGGATCCATGGTGGCTTCTGGTCCCAGCTTCTTGCAGCACAGATCCAGGAAGGCTTTTTGCCCTCTGTCCTGCTGGCTGCCCGTCTGGGTCCCCAGATCTACTGTGCGGGCGCGACGATCGCACTGCACCGCAGCCTGCTGGAAAGCTGGGGGGGGTTTGCCGCCATGGGGGATATCCTGGCCGACGATTTTTTTATCGGCGCCAAAGCCAGGGAACTTGGCCTGTCGGTCATGCTTTCCGGGTATGTGGTGGATACTGCGGTCCAGGAGCCCGGTTTCCGGGATTTTTATGCCCACTCCCTGCGCTGGGCACGCACTACCCGGGCAGTCCGGCCTGGGGGGTATGCCCTTTCGTTTATTACCTTCCCCTTGCCCTTGGCTGTGCTCTGCGGACCGCTGCTTGGCTGGCAAGGCTGGTTTCTGGTAGGGCTGGTCCTTGTGTTTCGGGTCATGTACCATAACGCTATTGTGCGGAAACTGAAGTCGCCAGTACCGCTGGCAGCGGCGGTACTTGCAGATTTTTTCGGTATCTGGATCTGGGGGCATGCGCAGCTGGCCGGTCGGGTAAGCTGGCGTGGACGCAGTTTTTCCATTGACGCCCAGGGGCGCATGCGAAATGGGGTAAAACGATGACCATGAAAACGTTGTTTCTGCAGGCCCCTTCTTTTGAAGGGTTCGACGGGGGAGCAGGATCCCGGTATCAGGCGAAGCGGGAAATCCGCTCCTTCTGGTTTCCCACTTGGCTGGCCCAGCCTGCAGCGATGGTCCCTGGAAGCCGTCTTCTGGATGCACCGCCTGCTGATGTGAGCGTGGAAGAAACTCTCCATATCGCCGCTTCCTATGAGCTCTGCATCATTCATACAAGCACGCCTTCGTTCTCCTCGGACGTGCGGATGGCGGAGATGCTGAAAGAGCATTATCCCTCTATAGTGATCGGTATGGTGGGGGCGAAGGTTGCGGTCGAGCCGGAAGATTCCCTGCTGGCTTCTCCAGCCATCGATTTTGTCGCCCGCGAGGAATTTGACTATACCATCCAGGAGATTGCCGAAGGGCGCCCCCTGGAT
The DNA here is from genome assembly GCA_027365525.1 of Acidithiobacillus sp. Taxonomy (GTDB): domain Bacteria; phylum Pseudomonadota; class Gammaproteobacteria; order Acidithiobacillales; family Acidithiobacillaceae; genus Igneacidithiobacillus. The sequence goes on along the minus strand of DAHXMJ010000050.1, from coordinate 5,448 downwards.
TCCGTAGACGGAATCACCTACCGGGATGGAAGGGGAAAGGTGGTCCACAACCCGGACCGCGCCATGATTGAGGACATGGATTCCCTGCCTTTTGTTTCGGAAGTCTACCACCGTGATCTGCGGGTGGAAGACTATTTCATTGGCTACCTGAAGCACCCCTACGTTTCTTTCTATACAGGCCGCGGATGCCGCTCCCAGTGTACTTTCTGCCTGTGGCCACAGACAGTGGGCGGGCACCGATACCGTACGCGCAGTGCGGCAAGTGTTATCGAGGAAGTAAAATATATCCAGAAGGCCTTCCCCCAGGTGAAGGAAATTTTCTTTGACGATGATACATTTACGGATGACCGTCCCCGGGCTGAGGAAATCGCCCGGGGTCTGGGCAGGCTTGGGGTGACCTGGTCGTGCAATGCCAAGGCCAACGTTCCGTATGAGACCCTTAAGGTCCTGCGGGAAAATGGCCTGCGTCTCCTCCTTGTCGGCTATGAATCCGGCGACCAGCAGATTCTCAACAATATCAAGAAAGGCCTCAAGGTAGATGCTGCGCGCAAGTTTACCGCAGACTGCCACCATCTGGGCATCAGTATTCACGGTACCTTCATTCTGGGGCTTCCAGGGGAAACCAGGGAAACCATCCAGAAAACCATCGACTTTGCCAAGGAAATTAACCCCCACACCATCCAGGTTTCCCTCGCAGCGCCCTATCCTGGGACTTATCTGTACAACCAGGCCAAGGAGCAGGGGTGGCTGACGGATGAAGACGAATCCCATCTGGTTAATGATCGGGGTGTCCAGATCAGCCCCATGAGCTACCCTCATCTGAATCACACGGAAATTTTTGATTCCGTTGAGACCATGTACAAAAAATTCTATTTCCGCGCCGGCAAAATTGCGGAAATTACCGGAGAGATGCTGCGCAGCTCCCAGATGATGAAGCGGCGTCTGAGGGAAGGGGTGGAATTCGTGCGGTTCCTGCGCCAGCGCCACGGTTGAGCAGCATCGCACCTAGGATCCGGCGGCTTGTTTTCAACGCCGATGATTTTGGACTGGATCCTGCCGTTAACGCAGCCGTTGAGTCGGCCTGTTGCAATGGAGTCCTTACGAGCGCCAGCCTGATGCCTGGGGCACCTGCGGCCGCTGATGCGGTGCTGCGGGCCAAGAGACTGCCAGGACTTGCGGTGGGGCTGCACCTGACCCTCGTGGATGGTTCTCCGGTTCTGCCGCCTGACAGTGTACCGGATCTGGTGGACAGCGGCGGACGTTTTGCCTCTGACCTGTGGAAACGGGGCTTCCGGTATTTTTTTCTCCCCAGGGTGCGGCGGCAGCTCGAAGCCGAGATCCGCGCCCAGTACGCAGCCTTCTCGGACGCCGGTCTCCGTCTCGATCATGTCAACGCCCACAAGCACCTGCATGTGCATCCCACAGTGCTGGGCCTGATGCTCCGGGTTGGAAAGGAGCATGGGCTCCGCGCTGTGCGTGTGCCCCGGGAACCGGTTTCCCTGGCACAGAAAATTGCGCCCATGGACTGGACCGCAGTACTGGGGGCACGGATGCTTTCTCCATGGATAGGCCAAATGGCACGCCGCATCCGTGCGTGTGGCCTGTTCAGCAATGATCTTCTGCTGGGGCTCCAGGCGACTGGCAGTATGGATCTGCGCCGTGTTCTGCGGGTTTTGTCCCTTCTGCCTCCGGGAAGCATGACGGAAATCTATTTTCATCCGGCGGTTGAGCAGACTTCTTTTTTGCGCCAGCTGATGCCTGATTATAGCCCGGTAGCTGAATGGCAGGCGCTCTGCAGTCAGGAGGTGCGCTCCGCCCTGGCCGGGCAAGGTATCGAGGTGGGAAGTTACGGTGATTTTTCCCGGCGTTGAACGGCTTCTGGCGCGTCTTGGCAGGTTCTACCTCGAACTGCTCGTCCGGGTAGTGGATTTTTCCATTACCCGCGCAAAGGTTACGGCAGGGCTGTTCCTATTTCTGGTCCTGGCCGCTGGCTTCTACGCCTTTGGGCACTTTGCGGTGGACACCAACACCAGCAATGTGCTATCCCGCGACCTGCCCTTCCAGCAGCGGCAGACGGACTACAAAAAGGCCTTCCCCCAAGATCCGGAGAGTATTGTTGTCGTCCTCGAGGGGCGGGATGCCTCGGCCACCGGTGCCGCAGTGGACAGGTTGGAGACATGGTTGCACGCCCATCCCGCGTTGTTCCGGGATGTTTATGTCCCCGGTGGGGGAAGCTTTTTTCGCCGTAACGGGCTGCTCTACCTTTCTGTGGCCCAGGTGCAGGATTTTGCCAGCCGGATTACCCAGGCGCAGCCCCTGATCGCGCGCCTTTCCGCGGACCCGAGTCTTGCAGGCCTGAGTGACCTTCTATCCCAGGCAGTCCACCAGCGTCTTCAGGACGGTACCAGCATTCCTGGGCTGACGCCCATTTACGAAGCTTTCGCGCAGAGCATCGAAGCCCAGCTCGGGGGGAATTCCCGGCACATCTCCTGGGGAAGCCTCATGGCCGGTGACTCGCCACATCTGGGGTCCCAGAAGAGGTTTGTAATTATCCAGCCGGCGCTGGATTATGGCTCCCTCCAGCCAGCGCAGAAAGCTATCCTGGCATTGCGTTCCGGACTGGAGCGGATGGGGTTCGGCCGGACAGGAGGAGTACAGGTAGGCATTACCGGACAGGCTGTTCTGGATTCGGAACAGATGAAGACCGTCAGTCAGGGGGCTTTTTTCTCCCTAGCGCTGACGTTGGGTCTGGAAATCCTGCTGCTTGTTCTCTCGCTGCGCAGTGCCCGTCTAGTCATTGGTGTTCTGCTTAACCTTGTGGCCGGCATGGTTCTGACGGCTGCCTGGGCCCTGTTTTTTATCGGGCCTTTCAATCTGATTTCGGTCGCTTTTGCCATTCTTTTTATTGGTCTTGGGGTGGATTTTGGCATCCAGTTCGGCTTCCGGTTCCGGGAGGAGCTGTTCAACGGTGCTCCCCATCGTGAGGCGCTCCACCGTGTGGCGTGGGGGATGGGCGGTGCGCTAAGCCTTGCTGCAGTTTCGGCGGCCATCAGCTTTTACGCCTTTGTTCCTACCAGCTATGCCGGAATTGTTGATCTTGGACTTGTGTCCGGGACGAGCATGCTGGTTGCTCTCGCGCTTACCCTGACCTTGATGCCCGCCATACTCACCCTATGGCCCGTTTCTCCGGCAGCGCTGAAGCGCGTTACTTTCCCCCATCTGCGGCATGCCCCGACCCTGGCCCGTCACCGGATCCACCGCTATGCCTACGTGGTGCTCGCCGGGGTAGGACTGCTAGCCATTCTTGCGGTACCGGCGGCCCTGCGGGTTTCCTTTGATTTCAACCCGCTCCACATGATTGACAGCCAGGCGGAGGGGGTCCGGGTTTTTGAATCCCTGCTGGGAGATCCGGAGGCCGCACCCTACCGTATCGAAATTCTGGCACCGAATCTTTCGGCAGCCGGAGCTGTCGCCCAGCGCCTCGAAAAGCTGCCTTCCGTTTCCCGGGCCTTGACTTTGGCGAGCTACCTGCCCGGACATCAGGCGGAGAAACTGGGGATTCTCCAGAATCTCCAGATTCTGGTGCCACCTTTCTCTCTTCTGACGCCGGCTGCCCTGGTCCCACCAAAAGCGGATACCCTGAAAAAGCTGGTGGTCCTGCAAAAAAGTCTGGTCCAGCTTGCCTCCGGGGACAATTCCGCGCAGGGCCAGGCTGCAGGGCGGCTGGCTGCGGCTCTGGGCCGGTTCCTGCCTACAGCAGAACGGAATTCTCGGGCAGTAGGGGAACTGCAGCAGTCGGTTCTGGGGACTTTGCCGGCAGAGCTGCAGCGGCTGGGACAAGTCCTGATGGCTTCCCGGGTTACGCTGGCGGGCCTGCCGGAATCGCTCCGGAGCCGCTACGTGAATGCCCAGGGCCAGGCCAGGGTTGAAGTTTTTCCGAAAGAAAACCTGAGAAGCAATACCCAGATGGAACGGTTTGTCCATTCAGTACTGCAGGTGGAACCGGATGCAGTAGGAACTCCGGTCATGCTGGTCGAAGGGGGCAATGCCGTGCTGTCAGCCTTCCAGGAGGCTACCTATATCGCCCTGGGGGCTATTGGCCTGCTCCTTGTCCTGACCCTGCGCCGCTATCGGGACATGCTTCTCGTCATGGCCCCCCTTCTTCTGGCGGCCCTTTTCACGGTCGCTGCAATGAGCCTCCTCGGGCTGCAGTTCAACCTGGGAAATATCATTGTGCTGCCTCTTCTAATCGGTCTTGGGGTTGCCTTTGGCATCTATATTGTGATCCGGTGGCGCGGTGGGGTCGATGCGGCCCATCTCTTGGAGACCTCAACCCCAATGGCTGTTTTTTTCAGCGGACTGACCACCCTCAGTGCCTTTGGCAGCATGGCGCTTTCCCGCGATCCGGGAATGTCTACCCTTGGAGAAGCCCTGAGCCTTTCCCTTGCCATAGTACTGCTCTGCATTCTCGTGGTTCTTCCCGCACTGCTTCTGCTTTTTACCGAATCTCCCAAAGAAGATGGAGTTGCCCAGGATGAAGGCAGCTAGACAGGGATTCTGGAGGCGGCACGAATTCTGGGTAGCAGTGATGCTCCTTGTGGGCCTCGGATTTACCATTTTTCTGGTGGCGGACGAGGGAGCCGCTACCATTTTTGGCATGCTGGCAAGAGGAGGGTGGTCTCTTCTGCTCCTGCTTCCGGTACATGTACTGGTGATCTCGCTGGACGCGACCAGCTGGCTCTGGCTGCTACAGGGACAGAAGAACGCCAGGCTCAGCCTGCTTGTCTGGCTGGCGCTGCTCCGGGAAGCAATCAATGCCCTGCTTCCGGTAGCCCGGGTAGGAGGGGAAATTGTGGGTGCCCGCATGCTGGCCCGGGCAGGCGTACCCGGGTATGTGGCAGGAGCCAGCATCATGGTTGAAGTAAGCCTGACACTCCTGAGCCAGTTCCTGTTTACCCTTGTAGGATTTGTAATTCTGGTCTATGCGGTGGGAGACCGCCATCTTCAGGATGTGGTGCTGCTTTTCATGCTGTCCGTCCTGCCCCTGCTGGGCGCTTTTTTCTGGCTGCAGAAGCGCTGGGGACTTTTCTATCTCCTGCAGCAGGGGCTGAAACGTGTCATGGGGGGTAAAGACTGGCTGCTGCTACTGGGCGAGCCCCGACAGCTGGACCAGGAGATCCGGCGCATCTATGGACGGAGGTGGGGACTTCTCTGGGCCAATTTCTGGCAGCTTGGCAGCCTTTTTGCTGGCGCTGTGGAAGTCTGGCTTACATTTGTGCTTCTCGGACATCCGGTCCCGATCTGGGCTGCCGTGCTGATGGAAAGCCTGGGGCAGGCACTGCGTAGCTTGGCCTTCTTCATGCCTGCGGGGCTGGGTGTCCAGGAAGGGGGATTTGTCCTGTTTGGCAGTGCTATTGGGGTTGGGCCTGATCTGGCCCTGGCCTTTTC
>DAHXMJ010000018.1 GCA_027365525.1 Acidithiobacillus sp. | reverse complement strand
TGGTCCCAGGACCCCGATGTGGACCATGCGGTCCTGGACACCTGGATGCAGCGTTTTGGCCTCCATCTCCAGCGGTTGCGGGAACGGAAACAGGCTTTTGCCGGAAAACTGCTCCACCAGGAAATCCTGCAGCAGGTGCGTGGCCGGAGCGCAGTAGCGGGCGGGCTGGCAAGCTGCGACCTCCCCCTGCTGGCTTTCTGGGAACAGCAGGAGGCAGGAGAGAGGGGGCAGCGTCTGGCAGAGTGGCGGGAAGAATTCCAGATCCTGGAAGAGAGCATCCGGCTGACCCTGTTTTTTTTGCGGCAGTCCTACTCCTGGATCGAAGCCACAGCCGAAGAAGGACGTTTCTCTCTCCCTCTCAAGGCCCGCCAGCCCATTTCCCTGGTCAGCCTCCAGATGGACCAGAAAGCGGATCAGGCATATCCAAAGATCAGCGGCGGCCTGCACCGTCTGCAGATCCAGTTTTTGCAGCGGTTGGACCCCGGCCCCGGCCGCGCGCTAGAATCGGCCCTTGCATTCCGCCTGGGATTAAGCGCTTGCTAGTTTTGCCATAAGGACCCACAAATGCAGATAGGTACCACCCTCAGCCAGTTTATCATTGAAGAAACCCGCCTTTATCCTGGAGCTTCTGGCGACTTCGCCGCGCTGCTCAATGACCTCGCCGTCGCCTGCAAATTTATAGGCGCCCAGGTCTACCGCGGCTCTCTCGTCGGGGCTCTGGGCAGTGCGGATACGGGAAACGTCCAGGGCGAGATCCAGAAAAAACTGGATATCATATCCAATGATGCCATCCTGAAATCCATGGACTGGACCGGGCACCTGTCCGGGATGGTGTCCGAGGAAATGGACGGACCGTACACCCTTCCGGGCGGAATTCCCCGTGGGAAATATCTTCTGCTCTTCGATCCCCTGGACGGCTCCAGCAATACGGATGTGGGGATCAGTGTCGGCACCATTTTCAGCATACTCCGGGCGCCCGTGGCTGGCAGGGATGCGGAACCGGCCGATTTTCTCCAGCCTGGGGTCCAGCAGGTCTGTGCCGGCTACGCCCTGTATGGCTCCAGCAGCATGCTGGTCTACAGTACAGGCTATGGTGTCAACGGCTTCACCCTGGAACCCAGCATTGGGGAATATGTGCTTACCCACCAGCAGATGCGCATTCCCGACGAAACCCGGGAATATGCCATTAACATGAGTAATCACCGGCACTGGGAGAACCCCGTACGCCGCTATATAGATGAGCTGAACCAAGGGACTGCCGGTCCCCGCGGACAGGATTTCAATATGCGCTGGGTGGGTTCGATGGTTGCAGATGTCCACCGGATCCTCTGCCGTGGCGGAATTTTTCTCTACCCGTTTGATACCCGCAACCCTGGGAAGCCAGGAAAGCTGCGTCTGCTTTACGAAGCCAACCCTATGGCGTTTCTGGTCGAACAGGCAGGCGGGGCGGCCACAACTGGCAGGCAACGCATCCTGGAGATCCAGCCGGAAAATCTTCACCAGCGCGTCCCGGTCATACTGGGATCCCGCTGCGAGGTCGAACGGGTAACGCAATACTGCTGCGAGGAGAGCAGCAGCTAGAAGCCTTTACCTGCAAAGAACCGGGAGAACCTGCCGTCCGGCTTTTTTCGGGGCAGGATCCCGGGCAGGCAGCAAACCCGCCAATCCTGCCGGCTGGAGCAGTGCGTACCGCGCCGGCCAGGCGCCATGCCTTGAACATCCTCAGGACTGTTCTAAAAACAGGGGGACAGACACGTGAACAGGAGTTTGTTAGTGCTTCCCGAATCCACCAAGCCGCACCTCCTCCAGGGTATCTATGCCTGGTGCACCGAGCAGGGTTATACCCCCTATATCGTTGCCCTGGTGAATTTCCCCGGAGTGCTGGTCCCGGCCGGATACGACCGGGAAGGCAGGATTGTCCTGGATATTTCTTCTGCAGCCACCCATACGCTACAGATGGGCGAAGGATGGATACGGTTTCAGGCGAGATTTGGCGGGGTCCCCCGCCAGATCGAGATTCCCATGTCCGCCATACTGGCCATTTACGCGGCGGAAACCGAGGAAGGCATGGGCTTCCCGGAACCAAGCCAGCCACCCGAGCGGCCCACACCAGGTCCATCCGGTATGGAGTCCTCCGGAGAAAGGGGCGGAATCCGGCCCACCCTGCGGGTCATAAAATGAACCGCAGCCTCAGGATCCTCCTGGGCATTTCCGCTTACGGCTTGGGCACCGCACTGGCCTCTGCCAACATATACGCCTACACAGGCAGCCATGGCGTCATCCACCTGACCAACATCCGCCGGGGCAACAACCACTACCGCCTGGTCATGCGTACGCCCAAAATGCCCGTTGCCCTAGCCAGAAAACAGTACAACCCCGCTGCCAGAACGGAGCTGCAGCCAGTGGTTGACCAGGCAGCACGGCGCTTTGGTCTCAGCACGGCACTGATCAACGCGGTCATAACAGTCGAATCGGGATTCAATGCCGGCGCGGTGTCCCCAAAGGGGGCCATGGGCCTGATGCAGCTGATGCCCTCCACAGCCGCCCGCTTTGACGTCCGGAACGTATTCAGTCCAAGGGAGAACATTGATGGGGGCAGTGCCTACCTAGCGGAGCTTCTCCGGCGGTTTGGCGGAGACATGCGGCTGGCCCTGGCCGCCTACAATGCCGGAAGCAGGGCTGTTGTCCAGGCGGGCTACCACATCCCCCCCTTTGGGGAAACCCAGAACTACGTTCCTCTCGTCATGAACTACTACAGGCGGTACCTTGGCAGTCCGGTGGATAGCATCAGCGGCCCATCCCTGGCCACACCCTGGACGCCCCCC
>DAHXMJ010000037.1 GCA_027365525.1 Acidithiobacillus sp. | reverse complement strand
ACCTCGTGGAAAAAATGGGCATCAGCTGGAGCCGCGCCAAGGCCGATTTCCAGGAATACCTCCGGCAGGTGGAACAGGGCAACGTGGAATACCTCTATAACCCAGAACTCGCCACCAACCAGCATATCAACATGAATACGGCCAGTGCCTGAATTCGGGTGGGGGTCCCGGGGAGCGCGGCGGCCTGGCGGGACGGGAACTCAGGCTTTCCCGGCGGCCGGGAGAAGCGCATTGATGCGTTTCTCCCAGTCCGCCAGGGGGAGCGATCCCACCTGGCGGTACCGGATCATACCCCCGGCATCCACAAGAAAATTCGTCGGCGTCAGATTGACATCGCTGAAGGCCCGCGCAGCCTGGCCTTTTACATCCATCAAAAGCGGGTAATGGAGTCCATACACCCTGGCAAGGGCAGCAATTGCCCGCGGGCTGTCTCCCTGCATGCTGATACCCACAATCTCGAAGGGCCTGCCGGCGTACATCTGCTGCAGATGGTGAAATTCCGGAAGTTCTTCCACGCAGCCTGGACAGGTCGTAGCCCAGAAACTGACCAGAAGCACCCGGCCGCGGTAGTGCTGGAGGGACCGGACCGTTCCATGGATGCCAGGCAGCCGGACATCCGGAACCGGAGACCGCAGCAGTTCGCGGCCGGCCAGCCAGACAAGGCCGGCAATCCCCAGAAACAGCAATACGGAAAGGGCGGGAAGCAGGCGTCCCCGTCCCTGCATTTTTTTCACCAGTGACCGCATTTCCTGTTCTCCTCCGGCTCCAGGCGCCCATGGCACCATCACGCCGCAAGGACGACATGATTCCACAGAATTCTGCCAGACGGAAGATCCTGTCCGGCCCGTCCGATTCCCTGCTGCCGCCTCCCCAGGTCTTCCGGCCCGTGGTAAAATCGGGCAGCAGCAGACCAGGCCCCGCGAGGTGGAGACATGGCCCAAAAATCTTCTTTCCCGCTGGGGACCCCGGACGGCAGCACCCACGTCCTTCTGCATTCCTGCTGTGCTCCCTGCGCCGGGCCCATCATGGCCGACATCCAGAAGGCGGGGATTGCCCTGACCATCCTGTTTTACAATCCGAACATCCATCCGGAAGCCGAGTACCTCCTGCGCAAGGAAGAAAACATCCGGTACGCGGAAAAGCTCGGGCTGCCTTTTGTGGATCTGGATTACGAACGGGACGGGTGGTTCGCGCGTGTGCGCGGGCTCGAATGGGAGCCGGAACGCGGGAAACGCTGTACCGCCTGTTTTGACATGCGGTTTGAAAGGTCTGCCCTCTACGCTGCCGAACATGGCTTCCATGTTTTCACCAGTACGCTGGGCATATCCCGCTGGAAAGACATGGAACAGATCAATGGTTGTGGACATCAGGCCGCCGCACGCCACGCCGGCCTGCATTACTGGGACTACAACTGGCGCAAGCAGGGAGGCAGCCAGCGCATGATCGAGATTGCCAGGGAAGAGCAGTTCTACCAGCAGGAGTACTGCGGCTGCATCTACTCCCTGCGCGACACCAACCGCCACCGCCTCGACCAGGGACGCGGGAAAATTGTGCGTGGCGTAAAATTTTACGGGCGGGACTGAAGACGCCGGCGCACCGGGGGCGGGCCGGGGATCCGGCCGCAGGTACGGAGCGCGGAATCTGGCAGGGGAGAAATCCCCGTCCCCGGCCTTTCAGCAGCCACCGGCGCCTGCAGGCTCCCGCAGGCGCGACCATTCGAAGAAAGGGCCGGGATCCCACTTGCGTCCGGGAGCAATCTCCGCGTGTCCCGCAACAGCGTCAGGACCGATATGGGGGAAATGGGACCTCAGGTCTCCGACCAGGCGGGTGAGCGTTCCATATTCCGCATCCGTAAAAGGCTGTGTTTCACTGCCCTCCAGCTCAATCCCAACGCTGAAATCGTTGCAGGACGGTCTGCCTTTCCAGCAGGACTGGCCGGCATGCCAGGCGCGCCCGCCGATACCGACATGCTGCCAGAGGACACCATCTCTTTCGATGAAAAAATGGGCCGAGACCCGCAGGTCGCGGAGCTGCGCATAGTAGGGGTGGCACGAAAAATCGAGCTGTCCCTGGAAAAAACGCACCACATCCCCGCTGCCAAACCGTTCGGGAGGCAGGCTGATGGCGTGGACTACAATCAGGTCCACGGCCATCCCCGGTGGCCGGGCGTCGCAGTAGGGGGATGGTGCGTGCCGTGCCCGCATGTGCCAGCCCTGCGAATCCCAGACGGGATTCATGGCATGTCTTCGGGGGGCAGGTCCGCATGGGAATCCATCCATTCTCCCAGGGCGCCCAGCCGGGCTTCCACCTGGATGGGCCGCTGGTACTGTCCATCCCGGAACAGGAACAGGGCTGGCAGATGGTAGACCTCAAATTCCCGGGCAAGTCCCATCTCGATCCCGGCATCAATCTCCCAGACCTGCAGGTCCACCCGCTGCGCTTCGTACTCCCCGAGAAGGCGGCGCCATATCCTGCAGGAGTGGCAGCCCGCGGACGTAAAAAAAAGGATGGTCCACCCGGTCTGGACTGCCATCCGCGGCCAGAATCCCAGTTCGGACACTTTTTCCATGATACCTCCACCGTCAGGGAGCAGAATGTGTTCGTTCCTGCCACGGGAACCCGGACAGGGAAATGGCCCTCCTGCACCACCGGCCCGCAGCAGGCCAGGGACCAGGAATATCCGGGTCCCTGGCCCCGCCGGTCAAAGCTGGGGATGCTGCCTGCCTGCCGGTGCCCCAAGCCGGTTCAGGGCAGAGATGTAGGCTTTTGCGCTGGCCACCACAATATCCGTATCCGAACCCTGACCGTTCACCGTGCGTCCGTCCTTTCCGAGAAGGCGTACCGTCACTTCCCCCTGGGCATCGGTGCCGGTGGTTATGGCATTGACCGAATACAGCTGCAGCCGGGCCCCACTGTCCACAATCCGCTCGATGGCCTGGAAAGCCGCATCCACAGGCCCTCCCCCTGCAGCCAGTTCCGTCCTGGCTACACCGTCCACCCAGACCTCCACCGTAGCCTCGGGATGGGTTCCCATTTCCGAGCACACCCTGAGATAGCCCAGGCGGTACTGGTCTGTCCGCTCTTCCTGCAGGTCCTCGTTTACCAGGGCCTGCAGGTCCTCATCGAAAATTTCCGCCTTACGGTCCGCAAGATCCTTGAAACGTGCAAAGACCTGGCTGAGGGCTTCCCCCTCGATATGAATCCCCAGTGCTTCCAGGCGGGCCCGGACGGCCGCGCGGCCGGAAAGCTTGCCGAGTGTCATCCGGTTTGCGGCCCAGCCGACATCCTCCGCACACATGATTTCATAGGTTTCACGATGCTTGAGCACACCATCCTGGTGGATGCCGGATTCGTGGGCAAAAGCATTGGCGCCCACAATGGCCTTGTTGGGCTGCACGGGAAAACCGGTAATGGTAGACACCAGCTTGCTGGTAGGCACGATCTGTGTGGTATCGATCCGGGTATCACAGGGAAACACATCCCCCCGGGTGCGGACCGCCATCACGATCTCTTCCAGGGCTGCATTGCCGGCGCGCTCCCCAAGGCCGTTAATGGTGCATTCCACCTGCCGTGCACCATGCATGACGGCAGACAGGGAATTGGCGACCGCGAGCCCAAGATCGTTGTGGCAGTGGACAGAAAAAATGGCCCTGTCGCTGTTGGGGATCCGCTGGCGCAGATTCCCGACAAGCTGCCCAAAACGCTCTGGCAGATTGTAGCCTACGGTATCGGGTATGTTGATAGTGCGAGCCCCGGCCTCTATCACCGCTTCAATGACCCTGCAGAGAAAATCCTCTTCGGACCGGCCGGCGTCTTCCGGAGAAAATTCCACATCATCGCAGAGTGAGCGCGCCAGGCGGACAGCCGCCACGGCCCTTTCCAGGACCTCATCCGGCCGCATCCGGAGCTTGGCCTGCATATGGATGGGACTGGTGGCAATGAAGGTATGGATCCGTCCGGCTGCAGCGGGGGCCAGGGCTTCTCCCGCCCTCCGGATATCCTCTTCCCGCGCCCTCGCAAGACCGCAGATGCGGCTGTCCCGTACCGTTCCGGCAATGGCCCGGACGGCGCCAAAATCTCCGGGGCTGGCCGCAGGGAAGCCGGCCTCGATGACATCCACCCCCAGGCGCTCCAGCGCCGTCGCAATCCGGAGTTTCTCTTCACGGGTCATCGCTGCGCCTGGCGACTGTTCGCCATCGCGCAGGGTTGTGTCAAAAATGATCAAGGATTCTTTGCCGTGCTGCATGATATTCCCTTCCCTATCAAGGAATGCGCTATGACTGCCATGGGTATCTGGAAATGCTGCGTGACCGGAGGGTCTGGAAGAGGTTTTTTTAGCCCCGGCGGGGCAGCAGCCGGCCCAGCGCCTGGCCAGGCAAGGCCATGGGAAGCGCAGCAGGGGCAAAAAAGGCGGTATTCCGTATCATGCGGGGGAGGATACGAAAAATGGCAGCATACTGCAATCCTGTCCGGCCGGACGTTTCCTTTCAGGCCCTGCCAGCAACCCGGTTGATGCTGTCCCGGCCGGCCTCGAAATCGTCCAGGTTCTGGATGGTGGTTGCGGCGATGGCCGTCAGCGCCTCCCGGGTAAAGAAAGCCTGGTGGCCAGTCACTACCACGTTGGGAAAGGTGAGCAGCCGCGCAAAGGTGTCATCGCAGATGATGTCATCACACAGGTTGTGAAAATACAGCTCCGCTTCCTCTTCATAGACATCCAGTCCAACCGCCCCAAGGTGCCGGCTTTTGAGCGCGGCGATGAGCGCCCGGGTATCGACGATCCCGCCCCTGCTGGTATTGACCAGGATGGAGCCCTGCGGCATCTGTCCCAGGCGTTCTGCGTTGAGCAGGTGGTACGTCTCCGGTGTCAGGGGAAGATGGAGGCTCAGAATCTGGCTCCGGGCGAGGACTGCCTCCAGGGGGCCGTACTCCATGCCCAGCTGCTGGCATTCCGGGTTCGGCTGAATGTCGTACCCAAGCAGCTGGCACCCCATGCCATGCAGGCAGTGGGCCAGAGCCGTCCCGATTTTTCCGGTCCCCAGGATACCAACGGTTTTGCCATGCATGTCAAAACCGAGGAGTCCGTCCAGAAGGAAATTTCCTTCCCGTACCCGGGCGTATGCCTTGTGCAGGTGGCGGTTCAGCGTGAGCATCAGGCCCAGGGCGAATTCGGCTACCGCGTGGGGGGAATAGTCCCGTACCCGCATGACCGCAATGCCGCATTTCCCGGCCACGGGAATGTCCACGTGGTTGAAGCCGGTACTGCGCAGCACCAGCAGGCGGGTTCCCCCCTGCGCGAGAATTTCCAGGGTCTGCGCGTCCAGCAGGTCATCCACAAAAGGGCAGACCGCCGGGAACCCCCTGGCGACGCTGGCCGTATCGGCATCCAGAACGGTCTCCACAAAAACCAGGTCATGACGGGCAGCGTTGGCCGCTTCCAGATAGACGCGGTCATAGGGACGGGCACTGGTCACAAGACATCGCATGGAAAGCTCCTGAAGCCGGAAACATTACGCCTGACAAGTATAGTCCCGGTTTCCACAGGACCAGGATCAGGATGGAGAAGCGCCGGGAGAGCCTGGACCATGGGCATTTCCACCAGACTAGCCAGTGCCAGCAGGGAAACGGGCCAGAGAAGATTTCCTTCTCCAAAAATTTACGTGGTTTTCCTCTTCTTTGGCACCTTTCGCGAAAATTCAACGACATCCCCCAACTCCATAACCTGATTTGGGGGGAGCCGGAAAAAATCGGTGGCATTGGCCGAAATGCGCAGCATGATGGCGAACAGGTGCTCTCTCCATAGGAGAGTGGCCTTTTTTCCACTTGGAATCACTCGTTGGCGGGAAACGAAATAAGTGGTATCCATGGGGTTCCATGCGCCATGCAGATTTGCGGCGGATTTCAGGATCTCCGGAATGTCGGGGTGTTCCATAAATCCATAACTGGCGGTGAGCCGGCACACGCCCTGACCGTAATCCCGCACTACCACGCGGTTTGCGGAAAGAACGCGGGGTTCCTCCTCAAATTTGATGGTGAGGATGACGACCCGTTCATGAAGCACCTTGTTGTGTTTCAGGTTGTGCAGCAAGGCATGCGGAATGGCCTGCTCGCGCATGGACAGGTATACCGCCGTACCCGGGACGCGAATGGGCTCGCCGGGTGTGATACCGTTCAAAAATGCTTCCACCGAAATGGCGTCCGGGTAGAGTTTGCGGGCGAGAATTCCCCGTCCCCACCGCCATGTCGACATGGTGGTGAACACTGCCAGGCCGATTGCCAAAGGGAGCCATCCCCCCGCTACGAATTTCAGCAGATTCGCGCCGAAAAACACGCCGTCCAGCAGGATGAAAAAACCACAGAACACGCCGGCTTTCCACAGCGACCACCTCCAGCTGTGGCGCGCAACAAAGAAGACCAGAACGGTGGTCATCATCATGGTTCCGGTAACTGCGGTACCATAAGCGAAACTCAGCGCGTTCGAAGACCTGAACCAGAGAATCAATACGACAACAGCCACCATCAACAGCCCATTCAGCAGGGGGAGATAAATCTGTCCGCGTTCGGATGCCGATGTGTGAATAATGGACTGCCGTGGCAAATATCCCAACAGCAGCGCCTGTCGTGTTGCCGAGTAGGCTCCGGAAATTACCGCTTGCGAGGCGATCACCGTGGCGATGCCCGAAATCACCACCATAGGCAGAGTCGCCCAGGCGGGGAAGAGCATGAAAAAAGGATTCTGGATCGCTGATGGATCAAGTTCCAGCAGGGCGCCCTGGCCAAGATAGTTGAGGGCCAGGGCGGGCAGCACCAGAAAATACCAAGCCATGCGGATAGGTCTCGCCCCAAAATGACCCATATCGGCGTAAAGCGCCTCGGCACCTGTGACGGCAAGGACGACGGCACCCAGGATCACTACCCCGCCGATGCCATGAATCGCGAAAAATTGCAGGGCGTACCACGGGTTGAGCGCAAGAAGTACCTGCGGATCTGCGACGATCCAGGTGAGCCCAGACCCGAAAAGCAGCAGGAACCATACCAGCATGCTTGGGCCGAAGAGATGGCTAATGGCCGCCGTACCGCGACGCTGGACCATAAAAAGTCCAATGATCACTCCCAGCGCCAGAGGAATAACCAGCGGTTTCCATGCGGGGGATGCGACCTCCATACCCTCCATGGCCGACAGCACTGAAATGGCGGGCGTGATGACGCCATCTCCATAAAAGAGGGCCGCGCCCAAAAGCCCGATACTCAGTATCCACCAGCGCAATCGACCGGAGTGCCCTGTCGCATGAGAGGCCAGAGCGGTCAGCGCCATGACGCCGCCCTCGCCTTGATTGCTCGCCCGCATGATCACCCATGCGTATTTGACGCTCACGATCAGCACCAGGGTCCAAAAAATCAGGAGCTATCGTCAATTGTGGTGTATGAGCGCGTTCTAACATAGCTTAGGCGGCGTCCTGTTGGTCCCCCGGCAGGATTTCATTAGCCGGTAATCCATCGATGAATTTCATTCCCGCAAAAAGGTCTTGGACTTTCTCAGCGGCATAAATCCCGATCCAGCGCTTTTCGGCCTGCTGCAGCATTTTGAAGCCCAATCCAATGAAAGTGTTGCGCGATACGCAGCTTTTGGTGCGCGACGTCCGATGGCACACAGTGGCAAAGGTGATGGTGATCGGCCCGATCAGTTCGCTCTTCGACTTCCTCACTTTTTATATCATGTTGCATGTTTTCCATGCCGGCGAGGAGATGTTTCACACCGGCTGGTTCATCGAATCCATCGCCACCCAGGTTCTGGTAATATTCG
>DAHXMJ010000036.1 GCA_027365525.1 Acidithiobacillus sp. | reverse complement strand
TTTCCGATCCTGCACGGTATCCATTCATGCCGCGGTGGGTATGGCACCAGGAGACCACGTCGGGCGCCGTTCGCGAGTACGTCCGGGGTGGGGACTACCTCACGGAGTTTCCGCTTGGGGATGCCCCCGAGATGTTCGAGGGAGTGCGGCAGTGGATGCGGGATGTGCTCGAAGAGCTCGGGGTGTACCGCAATCTGCCGTTTATTATCGATATGCTTCTGGCCTATCAGTATTCCCAGTACCTGCGGGCGATGGCGGAGGGTTTCCTGCGGTCGGATTTTGGTGGACAGTCCGATTTCACCGCACAGATCAGAAATCTTCTGGGTGTTGAGACCAGACGGCGCCTCGGTGGGACACGCATCAGGCGGGACGGTCTTCATTAAGGTCTTTAAATTAAGGCTTTACTCAAGTAGGAGTGGTTATGGCTATTCACGAGAAGACACTGATCGATCCGGAGCGCATTCTCCAGCACGATCACCTTGTGGTCGATGGAGTAGACGTTTCAGGATCCTGGAACACCATGATTTCCCCTCGTACCCTTACGGATTACGAGCCGGACTTTGAGAAAATTATCCAGGGCTATTCTGGTGGCGAGAATGTGCACCGCTGCTGGCAGTGTGGTTCCTGCACCAATTCGTGCACGATGTATGCGCAGAATGTGGACTTCAATCCCCGGTACTGGATCTACCTGATCCGGCTGGGCCTGAAAAGTGAGCTTCTCAAGGACAGGGATATCATCTGGCAGTGCGTATCCTGCAACAAGTGCACGAATATCTGCCCGAAGGACGTCCGGCCTGAGGGGGTGATGAAGGCGACAGCCCACTGGCTGGAAGAAAACGGGCTGACCCCCAAGACCCTGTCAACCCATTTTGATGAGGAGTTTACCCATCAGTGCCTTGAATATGGCCGCATTGAGGATACCGAAGTTATGATGGGTTTCTTCAAACGGTCAGGACAGCCACTGGTCCAGACATGGATTATCGAATTCGGCAAGAACCTGACCCGCCATCTGCCGCTTGGACAGCTGGCCAGAATGGGACTGAATGTGGTATTCCGGCCCAAAACGAAGTCCTGGGGGCGTACGGGCCAGGTACTCGCAGAATATGTCAGGGCCCAGAAGGAGGCTGCCCATCATGGCTAAGGTTGCATATTATCCCGGCTGCGCGCTGGAAGGCTCCGGTGGCCCGTATGACAAGTCTACGCGTGTGCTTGTCAAGGAACTTGGGCTTGAGATGGAGAACCTTGAGGATTACAACTGTTGCGGCGCGATGGAAGTGAAAAATATCCATCCCATGCTGCAGACCTACATGTCTGCCCGGAATCTGGCCATTGCCAGCAAGCTGCAGGGCTGCGATACCGTTATGGCCCCCTGCAATGGCTGCTACCGGAACCTGAAGCAGACCGAGTATGAGTGTGCCACTTCCGAAGAAACCATGAAAACCGTCCAGGACCTCGCGGAGAAGTCGGGTGACCCGGTTTACGGTGGTGACGTACGTACGCTCCACGCGCTTGAATGGTTCATGGAGGAAATTGGTACGGATGGCATCAAGAGCCGGGTCAAGAAAAGCCTGAATGGCCTGAAGATCGCCAACTATTATGGGTGCATGTATACCCGTCCCCGGCAGATTTTTCCCGAAAAGGATCAGGGGCCAGGCTCGGAGTCCAGCTATGCACCCCATTTCATGGATGACCTGCTGAATGCGGCTGGTGCGGTGGCCGTTGATTTCCCGCTCAAGACGGCCTGCTGCGGGGGTGCCCATACCCTCTCCGACTCTGACACATCCACCCAGCTTGTCCTGAATCTGCTCCAGGCTGCCGAGGATGCGGGAGCTGAGGTGATTGCGACCGAATGTCCTACATGCCACTCCGGCTTGGAAATGCACCAGGTACGCGCTGAAGTCGAATTTGGGATCAAGACCAGCGTCAAGATAATCTATTTTACCCAGCTGCTGGGACTCGCCATTGGACTTTCTCCGCGCAAGGTCGGGATTCCGGACAATGTCAGCGACTCCATGGATCTTCTTGCATCGAAAGGGATCGCGTAGCTGCTGGCAGAAAAAGCCCCCGTATGCCGGGGGCTTTTTTTTGCGGCCGGCTGGCTGATGGAGGGAGAAGGCCATGGAATGTAACGGCTGTGAATTCCGTGCGGAACTGTACTACGACAGGGAATGCCAGATATGGGTCAGGAGGGAGGAAGACGCCACCCTGACGGTTGGCATGACCGACATTTCCCAGTCCATTGCGGGCAAAATCCTTCATGTCCGTGTCCGTCGCCCTGGCACCCGGCGTCCGGTTGGCAAGCCTGTGGCGACCATAGAAAGTGGCAAATGGGCGGGGCCCGTTCCCAACGTGTTCGACTGCATCATCGAGATGGCCAACGAGGACGTGCTGGAGGACCCCAACCTCCTGAATATTGAACCCTATGAGGCGTGGATCGCCAGGGTGCGGCCCGCTGACGGTGTCGATGTGGCGCTACAGGATCTGGTTACCGGGGACGAGGCTTTTGAGCTGTACCGGACACGCTGTATCCGGGACGACATCCACTGTGAAAGGGGGGTGCGGTGAGCAGGCACTATCTTGAAGATGGGGGAGAAAAAAAGGTGGTGATTGTCATGACCAGTGGACCCAGCACGGCCCACCGGTGTGCAACCCCCTTTTATCTGGGATCGCTGTTGTCTTCGATGGATGCGGAGGTTAAGATTTTTTGTACCATGGAAGCGGTAAAGCTGATGCACAGGGGGGTTGCGGACCGGCTTTCAGCCATGGCGGGTGGCAAGCGAATTATCGAGTTTATCCGTGACGCAAAGAAGGCCGGAGTAGAACTGTTTGTCTGCCGGCCCGCGCTTCCTGGCTATGAAATCGAGGAAGTGGAGCTCATAGAGGAAGTGGATCAGGTCGCTTCAGCTGGTGATCTTGCAGACCTCATACTGTCGGTAGACCGTCTCCTGTTTTTTTAGTGGGCCCTGCCCTGCAGTTGTCCGTGATATTTCAAAAACCCTAAGGAGGGCATGATGGGAACTGTTCGTGGTTGTGAAATTCCTGAAGACCTGATGTACAACGTGGATAACAATGTCTGGCTGCGCCGGGAAGATGATGGTTCGGTCACCATCGGCATGACCTCCTATGCCTGTGCCCTGGCCGGCCAGATCGTTTCCTATACCCCAAAGGCTGCTGGCAAGGACATCAAGAAGGACAAGTCGGCGGCGACGGTCGAATCCGGGAAATGGGTGGGCCCTCTGAAGAGCCCCGTGAGCGGTTCGGTAGTCGCGACCAATGAGGACGTGGCCAAGGATCCAGGGCTGATCAACAAGGATCCCTATGGCAGTGGCTGGGTCGCCCGGCTGAACCCGGCGGATTATGCGGCGGACGCTACCGATCTCAAGACTGGCGCCGATGCCCTCGCTGCTTTCGAGGAAAAAATGAGCGCTGACGGATTTGGCGGCTGCTGATTTCCGCTGCCTCGTGGTAGCGTGCGGCCGCTCCCGCGGCCGCCACCTCTCTCTCCTGCCCATGATGGATGTGCCATGAACTCTTGGTTGGATGCGGTAGCCCGGGTAGAAGCATTGGAAGACCTGCATCTGGATGAAAACCTGGTTGCTGCCATGCGGGAGCGCTGGCAGGGCCTTGCCGGATCCCAGGTTGGCCGGATCAATTTCTATACGCCTTCCTTCAGGCATCACGAGACCTCCGAGGTTTCTGCCTGCGGCAAAAACGCCTTTCCCGCGATTTCCATTACGGGGGGGGAATGCAAGCTGCAGTGTGATCACTGCAAGGCAAAAATTCTCGAACCGATGATCCCCGTGCGCTCTCCGGAGGAACTGGACCGTCTTGTGGACCAGATTGTGCTGGATGGCGGACGCGGGTTATTGCTGTCTGGGGGATCGGACCACCAGAATGTGGTCCATTATGAACCCTATTTTCCCACAGTCCGCAGGATCAAGGACAGACACCCCTCCCTGCAGATCGCCATGCACACTGGAATCGCCACGGCAGAATTCGCGCGTGGGATGGAAGATGCGGGTGTCGATGTGGCGATGATGGATGTCATTGGTGCCCAAGACACCATTTCACAGGTCTATCACCTGCGCCGCTCCGTGGACGATTTTGAGTCTGCGCTGGAGTGCCTGGTTTCCACCAGGATGAAGGTGGTGCCGCATATTGTAATCGGGCTGCATTATGGGGAGATGCTTGGGGAATGGAATGCCCTGGAAATAGTCCAGCGCCACCTGCCCAGTGCACTGGTTCTCGTTGTGATCATGCCCCAGTACGCCAGCCAGAGCCGGCCGTTTGCAACTCCGCCAGTGTCGGATATCGGCCGTTTCTTCATGGATGCCCGGGCCTCCCTGCCCGATACGCCGGTGCTTCTTGGCTGTGCACGCCCCTCGGGAGTGCACCGTTCGGTCACGGACACCTATGCGGTCATGGCCGGCCTCAATGGCATCGCTTTCCCTTCCGACGGCATGCTTGCGCTGGCCAAGCACCTGGACCGCGACGTGTTTGTTACGCCGTCCTGCTGCTCGATGATTGTCGGCGAAGAAGTTCTGGCCCTTGGAGAAGAATCCGGAGCGATGCCGCTGGACCATATCCCGGAGGCACCAAGGCGGCGCACGGCCCTTCGCGACATTCCCATCGTCGTTTCGGCCTGAATGCCTGCAGCGAAAGTGCCTGCGCATATGGACACGGATTCCGGGAAGATCCAGGTCCAGAAAATCTGGACTGTGGTGGATACCGGCCTGCGTCCTGCCGACGAAAACATTGCTCTCGACCAGGCCATTCTTTCGGCGGTGGAAGAAGGCCTTTCGGGTCCTGTTTTCCGTTTTCTGCATTTTGAGGAATGCGCCCTGCTGGGGTATCACCAGTCGGCAGCACAGGAGCTGGATCTGGATTACTGCCGGGAGCACGGTATAGAAGTCCAGCGTCGCCTGACAGGTGGTGGGGCCATCATTTTCGACCCTTCCCATCTGGGTTGGGAAATCGTCTGTCCACGTGATGTACTTCCCGCCGGAGACATGGCGCTCCTGTCGAAAGAGATCTGTGAGGCTGCGGCCCGGGGGCTGTCGGTTCTTGGTATCCGCGCCGAGTTCCGGCCGCGGAATGATATTGAGGTGGATGGCCGGAAACTTTCTGGAACAGGCGGGATACTGGACGGAAAGACACTCCTGTTCCAGGGAACCGTGCTGGTGGATCTTGATATTCCCCGGATGCTGCGCGTGCTCCGCGTGCCAGCGGAAAAACTGGATGCACACGCTGTTGCCAGTGTGGCCGAACGCGTCACCAGCCTTCGCAGACTGGTGGGGGAGCCCCCCGCCCGGCAAGAGATTCAGGGCGCGCTTCTGCAGGGGTTCCGGGAACATTTCGGCTGGCGGATGGAGTGGTCATCCACTCTTCCCGACGCGGCATGGAACTACTTTGGGCAGTCACTGGAGACCGTTCGCAGTGCGGAATGGCTGGCAGTGCAGGACCGGCCCCGGGAGGAGCTGCCATACCGGCAGGCGGCGCTGCGGGCTCCTGGTGGAACCCTGCGTGCCGAAGTCCTCTGGGATACTTTCGGGAAGAGGGTCAAGCAGGTCCATTTTTCCGGGGACTGTTTTATCCAGCCTCGCCGTGCGGTGGCTGACCTGGAAGCAGCGCTGCGCAATGCCCATATCCAGGAGGTCGATGGACTGGTTCAGGCCTGGTTCGAACGGGGAAAAATTGATGCATTCGGTCTGGAGCCCGGCCACTTCGTGCAGGTTCTTCAGCAGGCGGTTGCCTGAAAATGCAGACGGTCGCCTGTGATGTTCTGGTGGTTGGGGCCGGCCCGGCGGGAGCATCCGCTGCCCGGGTACTGGCAGACGCCGGGCAGAAAGTACTGGTTGTCGAACGGCGGCAGGCGGTTGGCCTGCCCGTGCAGTGCGCAGAATTCGTTCCCATGCCCCTGATGCGTGCGGTGCATGAAACAGGCTCCAGGATCCAGACGGTGTCTGGCATGCTGACGGTGCTCCCTTCCGGTGCGGAATGCCATTCCGAGTTTCCCGGGATCATCATAGACCGTGCCCGTTTTGACCAGGGGCTTGCTGACAAGGCCGTACAGTCGGGGGCAGAAATCTGGCTCCGTGCCCGTTTCCGTTCCTGGGACGGAGATCAGGCCAGAATCGTCCTAGACAGCGGGGAAATCCGGGTCCGTCCCCGCTTCCTGGTTGGTGCGGATGGTCCGCACAGTCCTGTGGCAGAAGCCATTGGACTGCCACCCCAGAAAATAGTGTTTACCCGGCAGTATACGGTACCTCTGCTCAATCCCTATGAGGATACTGATATTTTTCTCTCCGACGCCTTTCCCGGAGGGTATGGATGGCTCTTTCCCCGTGGTCCGGTGGCCAATCTTGGTCTGGGGGCGGACCGGCAGTTTGAAAGCGATCTCAAGTCTCCGCTGGAAGACCTCCACCGCCAGATGCAGGAACGGGGGCTTGTTGGGCCCGAGGTTCTGGCGCGGACGGGAGGAGGAATCCCGGTCGGCGGCATCCGGCCAATGGTCCATGACCGCGCTGTCCTTGCGGGAGATGCCGCTGGCCTGACCCATCCCATCACTGGTGCCGGGATACCGGCAGCCGTGATCAGCGGTGCAGCCGCTGGCGGTGCTGTGGCCGCCTTTCTGGCGGGAGATGCCGGTGCCCTGGAGAGCTATGCGGAAGACATGATGGACCAGTTTGGGCCGGCCATTTCACGGGCTGCGGAGCGGCGCAGGTCGCTGGAGTCCATATGGCGCAGGCCAGAGGCGCGGGAAGACCACGCGATGCGGTCGGGATGGATTGCCTTTGAGGAATATTTTGCCGCCTGAGGCGGACTGGATTGAGGAGGATTAGCCATGAGTGCGGTAGCGCCGGAGACCAATACCCTAAACTTTTACCGTCCTGACTATTTTGTCAAGACACCCGCGATGCGTTCCCCCGAGTATGTCCAGCTGAGTACCGCGGCTGCCATTACCCTTGGCCTCGTTCCGGGAGTAATGCACCGCACGAGCTGTACCCACTGTCTCAATCTCCTGATGACCTATCCGGAAGGGTGTCGTGCCAACTGCACTTACTGTGGGCTGGCCCGCCACCGGGAAGAAAGCCGCGATTATGCCGACCGCAATTTTATCCGTGTTGACTGGCCGACGGTCCGGGTGGAAGAAATGCTGGAAAGAATTGCGGCTGGAAGTGATCGCGGGCAGTTCCAGCGGATGTGCATCAGCATGATTACCCACCCGGATTCCGACAATGATACCCAGGTGCTCCTCAGGCGCTGGATGCAGGCAGCTCCCCATATTCCCGTGTCCATTCTTTCCAACCCGACAACCATGGAACAGGGGGATCTGGTAACGCTCAAGGAACTGGGCGCGGATATTTTTACCGTTGCCCTGGATGCCGTCACGCCGGAAATTTTTGAGCGCACCCGGGGGAAAACTGTACAGAGCCCGCATACCTGGGAGAAATACTGGCAGGCCATTGAATGGGCAGCGGAGATTTATGGTCCGGAAAAATTTGGTGCCCACCTGATCTGCGGGATGGGGGAAACGGAACAGGAAATCCTGGAAGTCTGCCAGAAAATCAAGGATATGGGCGGTCATAACCATATGTTTGCCTTTTTTCCGGAAAAGGGATCCATGATGGAAGACTGGGATCCGGTCCCACAGGACCACTGGCGCCGGGTCCAGCTGGCCCGCTTCCTCATTGACTATGCTGGAGGACGTGTCGAGGACATGGCATTCGACAGTCATGGGCGGGTTGAGGATTTTGGCTACCCCAGGGTCGAGCTGGAAGAAATCATTGGTTCGGGAAAACCCTTCCAGACATCCGGGTGCCCTGGCAAGGATGATGAGGAAATCAGTGCGTGCAACCGGCCATATGGTGATTCCTCACCTTCGGATATCCGGTCTTTCCCGTTTACCCTGAACCGGCAGGATGTTGACGTGGTTCGTCGCCAGATGCGCCTGCAGGACCTGCGGGCGGATGACTGAGACCCCCCCCGGCTTTCGCTGGCGGAGAAAAAGGGCCTTGTGCCCTTTTTTATGGCGTTCCTGGTGGTCAGGCTGACAGAAGCTGAAAGTTGGTCCTCAACTGGTCTGTCAGGAGGAATGGCAGGCGGCAATTTGCAGGCCATGGTGCAGCCCTTGGGCAGTACATAACCAAATGGCTGCCAACGGATTTCCTCTCTGACTGTGTGGCCCGGCCCACTGCCAGGATCCTGCCCACAGCCTTTCCTTCGTGCCTGTGGCCCGGAAAACTTTCCCTGGATGGGATTCCCGCATGTGATTCCAGCCACGCGGATGCTGCGCATCCACACCAGGTGCACACCCGATAGCCCGGATCGCGGGATAACAATCCAGATACCGTCTTGAGGGCTGCTATGCAACCCCAAAGTTGGGGTTGAATGGTTGCCCAGATTTAAGCACTCCGAAAGCCAGATGGAGGAGCCTACGCATGGCCGCTATCACCACCTGCATGGGTCGTTTACCTCTAGCC
>DAHXMJ010000045.1 GCA_027365525.1 Acidithiobacillus sp. | reverse complement strand
GGGTACCGGCGTACCGCCTTCTGCCTGTTTCAATGCCGCAATGATCTGGCTATCCGTGAATTTCGACTGCTTCATGTAGAACCCCCTCGTATCGAGAAAATTCTACTTCCAATCCCAACTTTTTGCAGGGGGGATTACCGGCCAATGTCTCCCATTCGGCTTTCTGGATAAAAAACACTCCTGTACCTCTTGCGCTTGTTTTTCTGTCTCGATCCGGTCGGATGATTTATGTTGTAAATATGCCGGTCCAGAAGTCTCCACCTTATACGGGGGTGCGGAGAAAATCTTGGACTGGTTTACGATGTGAGTCCGAGGCTCTGCCTGTACTCAAGGGGGCTGAGAGATGTGAGGGAGCTTGATCTGCTTTTTATTGTACCAGCGGATTTTTCCGCCTCGTCCTGATGTTTCCGCGCCACTCGTGCGCGCACTGCCCCCCCCGCGCGTCCCCCCTGTCTCCAGTCAAGATGACTATCAAAGTCTGCTGAACATCTGTTTTGGGGATCAGGTCAAGGCAGTACGCCTGATTGCTTATCAGCTCTCACGGAAACCCGGGCTTTTGCGCTCTGCTGCCATTTATGCCGCTGTTGATCACATACGCCATGAGCAGAGCCGTAAATCCTGGGCCGCAGGGTTTTTGATAACCAGAAACTTTCCCTTCTATTTACAGGTTCACGCTGGCCCATGTGCGGTACCGGACCGACCTTGGGAGGAAAGGGCGAGCCGGTAGCGGGGAAGGGGATCCGTGTATCCCGGCGAGAGCACGGAACAAGTGCATGTCTTAAAATGATTTTTTGAGGATTTAACCCAGCGTCTTATGGTTTCATAGGATTTGCCAAAGTGTTTGGCGATTTCCGCAATGCTTGACCCCTGATGGGCCAGCTCTTTAACTTTCTGCCTTATGGCGGCTTTCTCGGCTTTTCTTGCCTGGACGCTGGTTTCCCTGATGACGTTTCCCGCGTAGTAGTAAGTGGTTCTGTTGGTTTTTGCGGCTTTGCTGACGGATCCGGTTTCTTTGCAGGTGCTCAGGATCTTTAGCCGTTCCAGATGCCTTTTTTTGCCTTCGATGATTTCCCGGTCTACTGACTGGATGCTGGCTAGGCACTGCGTCCAGTGATTTTCTTCCAGCCAGTCCCATGGGATTCTTAATGTAACTTCCATGCAGTTTCCAATATATGGTTCCTTATGATCCACAACATAAATTTCGCATAATAAATATTATGTTAAGTTACTAAGGAATCCGATTCACGGCTTCCGCTAGGACCCACCTGGTACACTTCCGCGATTTTCTGCCGAGAATCCAGGCGATCAGGCAATGCCCGGCTTGCAGTCTTTATCTTCGGAGCATGCCAATGGCCGGACTGTTCGTATAACTCAATCCAGAAAATTACCGAAGCAGACATCGTCCCATTTCGGCGACGGCCGTTATCTAATGTAAAATGTGAACATGAAAAGATATTGACTAACTGTCTGTTATGCATGCATATTTTTTTCTTCTATCTTAGATTCAGGTTTAAGAATGATATTTTTCCGGTTTGCCAGTTCTGTGTAGATACCGCATTGCGGGGCTTCAGAAAATCCTCTATAAACCATGGGAAAGCATTACAGGACGGTTTATGTGATGGATTTCCAGATGTTCCTTCAGCAGAAACGCCCTCTTTCCTTTTCTTTTCGAACCATTGTTTTCTCTGCTCTTGCCTGTGGATGTCTTGCAGGTTGTGCTTCCATGACCCCAGATTCCAGCTACCACTCTTCCTACCAGGAATCTATTGCGCAGAATCCTGGTACAGAGGATTCCTATTCCTACGGCTATTCACGACAGCAGGAAGCCACTGTCTTGGATTCTGTTCTGGTTAATGCCATCGCCCAGATCGGGAAACCCTATGTCTGGGGAGGGGAAAACCGCCGTTCTGGATTTGACTGCAGTGGCCTGATCCAGTACATCCTGGGACAGGCTGGAGTGCATGTTCCCCGAACCGCAGCGGCCCAAGCCATAGCCCTTCCGGCTGTCTCCCCGTCTGGTCTCCGGCGCGGGGACCTGCTATTTTTCAATACCCTCGGACGGCCATTCACCCATGTTGGCATATATATTGGGGGAGGACAGTTTGTCAGTGCCCTGAATGCCCATGACGGAATTACCGTTCAGAGCTTGCGTGATCCGTACTGGGCCGGGCGACTGGATGGTATCCGGCAGCCCATGTTACCAAGGCTGCAGGCTATGAGATCCTCAGATGAGCATGTTCTGAACCGCTGATGCGAAGAAAGGGGGAAGCCATGAATGTCTTTTCTCCCAGACCAGGCGCTTCCTGGCTCCAGATAGCCTTTGTAGCCGCTGCGGGAAGTTTTCTTGCCGGCTGTGCCACCCAGGTTTCCGGTCTCCCTGTTCCGAAGGTACGGCAGCCACAGGCCATCCCGGTGCCGTCTGCGGTTCCTTCCCCGGACAGGGACCCTGCGCTCCATCCGGTCTCTTCTCCCTGCATTGAGCCTACCGGCTATTTTCCAAATTTTCCGGCACGGTACCAGTCTGCCCTGAGGCGGATGGACTGCATTCTGCAGACCCGCTACCACCTTCCGGCCCAGATGGTGCTTCCAGCGCTAAGGAACGCCCACTTCAGCCAGCGCGCCCTGAACCTAATGATCCCTGCCCCGGGTATGGCGGTGAAACCAATGCCCTGGTGGCAATACCGGAGCCGCTTCCTCCGCCCGGACCGCCTGGCCCGGGGGACCGCTTTCTGGAAGACGCACATGAGGATACTGGAGGATATCGCTGCGAGATACGGGGTGTCTCCCTTCATTCTTCTGGGAATACTTAACATTGAGACCGGCTTTGGCGCTTTCGAAGGAAATTTTCCGGTACTGGACGCCAATCTCTCCTTGGCTCTTGGGCTCCCGGGGCGCCGGCAGTTTTTCCTCTACCAGACTGCAGAAACCCTGGAACTTTCCCGGAAACTGGGGGTTCCTCTGGATAGCCTGCGTGGATCGGAGGCAGGAGCCATGGGAATGTCCCAGTTTCTTGCCAGCAGCTATCTCCATTATGGTACTGTCTGGAATGATCCTCCGGGTGGTATGCTTCCCAACCTCTGGACATCGGTGCCCGATGTTCTGGCATCCACGGCCAATTTTTTTCGGCGTCATGGCTGGCAGCCCGGCCAGCCGGTGCTGGTACCGGCCGTGGCGATGAGGGGAGCTCTCGTGACTTCCTGTCTGCAGGGAAAACACCCTTTCCTGCAGCTGCAAAAAGACGGCATCCGGGCTGCTGGAAACACCCGGATAGCGCCAGACCTACAGGTGGGACTGGTGCGCCTCCAGACCCGCCACGGTCCACGACTGTTTATTGCCTGTCCCAATTTTTATGCTGTCATGGACTACAACCACAGTGTTTTTTATGCAGCGACCGTATGGGACTATGGCCGGGTGATAGAACGCCAGCGGCAGGGCTGAGAAAATTTCTGCCCCATGCTAGGATTTCCACGTGCCACATTCTTGGAGAGCCGAATTGTCCGGAGCTTTTTCAGGAGGGACAGTTCCTTCCCCACTGCTTCTCCTTCCCCGCTGGCTTGTGCCAGTCCGTCCCCGAGGAGCCCTTGAAAACCATGCTCTCCTTGTCGTCGGGGACAGAATCGCAGCCATTGGCCCCAGGGAAGAACTGCTGGCCCGCCACCCAGAGGTAGAAGCAATCCGTCTGGACACTCACGTCCTGCTCCCGGGGTTTGTCAATAGTCATGCACATGCGGCCATGTCGCTTCTCCGGGGCCTGGCCGATGACCTGCCGCTCATGACCTGGCTGGAGAGGCATATCTGGCCTGCCGAATCACGTTTTGTCTACCCGGACTTCGTACGGATGGGAACGCGCCTCGCCATTGCCGAAATGCTGGCCGGAGGAACAACGTGTTTTAATGACATGTATTTTTTTCCGTCCGAAACTGCCCTGGTCGCCATGGAAATGGGCATGCGTGCTTCGGTCGGGCATGTGGTCATTGATTTTCCCAACACCTACACCAAAAATGCCGAGGATGCCCTGCAGAAGGCCCAGGAACATTTGACCGGACTGCGCGGATTCCCCCTGGTGAAACAGGGAATCGCCCCCCATGCTCCTTATACTGTCAGTGATTGGGCGCTGCAGGAGGCCGCAGCCCTAGCCCGTCAGGAAGACCTTTTCCTGCATATGCACGTCCATGAAACCAGCCAGGAAATTGCCAGTGCACTGGAACGGGATGGTCGCCGCCCCTTGCACCGTCTAGCCGGTCTGGGGGTCCTGGATTCGCGTTTTCTGGCTGTGCACATGACCCATCTGGATGCATCTGATCTTGCACTCTGCGCGGAAACCGGGATCCGGGTTGCCCACTGTCCTGAATCCAACCTGAAGTTGGGGTCGGGAATCAGTCCGGTTTCTGCCCTGCTCCGCCAGGGGCAGAAAATTGGCATCGGCACAGACGGTGCTGCCAGCAACAATGATCTGGACATGCTGGGAGAACTCCGCACGGCAGCTCTTCTCGCGAAGGGACGGGAGCAGGATCCTACCGTCCTTCCTGCGATGGACGTACTGGAAATGGCAACCCTTGGAGGGGCCGTGGCCTGTGGCTGGGAGGAAGAGACGGGATCGCTCGAGACCGGAAAAGCCGCCGACTGCATCGCCATCAACCTGGACCGTGCAGCCACAAGTCCGGTCTACGATCCGGTATCGCAGGTTGTCTATTGCGCCGGCCGTGACCAGGTCAGCCATGTTTGGGTGGCGGGACGCCTCCGGATTTCCGGGGGCCTGGCAGTGGATTGGGAAGAGAGGGAAATGGTTGTGCTGGCTCGTGAATGGGCGCGACGCATTGCGGAAAAGGATGGTGCAAGGTGAATGTTGACCAGGAGGAAATCCGGAAATTCCAGTCAGTTGCAGGGTCTTGGTGGAATCCCGAAGGTCCCCTAAAAACCCTGCACGAAATCAATCCTGTCCGGCTGCAGTACATCTTCGATCGAACCCAAGGATTGCAGGGCCGCGAAATACTGGATGTGGGTACCGGGGCCGGCATACTGGCAGAATCGATGGCTAGGGGCCGAGGGCATGTCCTTGGCATCGACCTTGCGGAAGATGCCATTGAGGAAGCCCGGAGCCATGCGCGGGAGACTGGGGTAGAGGTCGTGTACCGGGTGGTGGACGTGGAATCTCTGGCTGTGGAACGGCCAGAAAGCTTTGACGTGGTTACCTGCATGGAGATGCTGGAACATGTTCCTGATCCTGCGAGTGTGGTGCAGTCCTGTGCGCGCCTGCTGAAGCCCGGTGGCCATGCCTTTTTCGCGACCCTGAACCGCAATCCCAAGAGTTACCTGATGGCTATTGTTGGTGCCGAATACATCCTTTCCCTTCTGCCTAGGGGAACCCATGACTATGAAAAATTCATCCGTCCGAGCGAACTGCTCGAGATGACCCGGGAAAGCGGGCTGCATATGATGGACCTGAAGGGCATGTCCTATGATCCATGGAAGCGGCAGGCCAAGATTACCCAGGATGTGAGCGTCAACTACCTCTGCTGGTGCCAGAAGGTTTCCCCGGCATGACGCCACCTGTCTGGCGGGCCTTGCTGTGGGATCTCGACGGAACCCTGGTGGACACCGCCCCTGATCTTGCCGCTGCAATCCAGGAACTGTGCCTCCGGCATAGCCGACAGGCTCCAGACTATGCCGATCTGCGCCATGTCGCCTCCCATGGGGCACCTGGCCTTCTGGGGCGTGCGTTTGGGCTTTCTCCCCATGATCCCGAATATGCTCCTCTACGGGAGGAGTTTCTGGAGCTTTATGCCCATCGCCAGCACCGGGGGAGCCAGTTTTTCCCAGGCATTCCGGAAATTCTGGAAGAAACGGCCAAGCAGGGCATTCTCTGGGGGATTGTGACCAATAAGCCGGGACGCCTGACCCATTCGCTGCTGGCGACCCTCCGTTTCCCGGTGCCACCTGCGGTTGTTGTTTCGGGGGATACCACGGCACGCGCGAAACCGGATCCCATGCCGGTGCGGGCTGCGCTGGAAACCCTGTCCCTGGCGGCGGAAACCGTTCCTTTTATCGGGGACGACCAGC
The DNA here is from genome assembly GCA_027365525.1 of Acidithiobacillus sp. Lineage (GTDB taxonomy): Bacteria > Pseudomonadota > Gammaproteobacteria > Acidithiobacillales > Acidithiobacillaceae > Igneacidithiobacillus. The sequence goes on along the minus strand of DAHXMJ010000045.1, from coordinate 19,130 downwards.
GGGATATCCAGGCCGGCCAGGCGGCCGGCTGCCCCTGCTGGGCTGCTGCCTGGGGGTACTGCGGACAGGATACCCCGGTCGGGGAATGGGGAGCCGACCGGGTCCTGTACGGAACGGAAGATCTCGCTGCCCTGCTCGCCCTTCCTCAGGCTGCCTGCTCACCCGCCGTCTGAATCCCTTTTCCCAGAAGGTGTACCAGGGGAGCGCCCAGAATCAGGGCTCCGCCGGCCAGATCCCACCAGCCCAGTTCCTGTCCTGCGAGAATCCAGGCGGACACTGCACCAAACAGGATTTCTATGGGCATGATGACAGCTGAGACCGTGACAGGCAGGCGGCTCACGCCATAGACCGTGCTTGCGGTGGCTCCACCGATCCACAGCCAGGCGAAGGCCGGGACAAGGGCAGCACCCCAGCCAGGATTTGCGGGCCAGGGTGCAAATGCCGAAAAAACCAGGGCAACCAGGGCACACCCCCACCAGATGGCCACGGAGCGCTGCAGGTCCCCCAGCTCTTTTTCTCCTCGCAGGACCACGTTGATCAGGGCAAAGGCAATGCCGGAACTAATGGCCAGAAGGCCGCTGTGCCAGGAAGAGGAAGAAAGGGCAGTCTGGTTGTGCAGGATGACCATTCCGGAGCCGGTGATAGCCAGCAGTACCGAGAGGACGCCCGCAGTCCCGGTCCGCTCCTTCAGGAACAGACGGGAAAAAATGGTGGCCCATGCCGGGGAAAGATAGAATAGCAGGAGCACCTGGGCCACAGATCCATGAAGCAGAGCCAGGGTAAAGGCGACATTTGTCCACCCGCCAAGCAGGGCTAGCAGGAAGACCGTACGGCGGCGTTTCTGCCAGCCCCTGGTGCCCCCCCGCCAAGCCAGCAGCGCGGATCCGCCACCTGCAGCCAGCAAATAGGTAGTCGCAGCCAGCCAGGGTCCGCCAAACCCTTCCCGGGTGAAATAGGCCAGTGGCCACCAGTAACATCCCCACAGGCCAGCACCGGCAATGAGACTTCCGGCTGGCAGGAGGGCTCTGCCCGCGCTGCGCAATACGTTCGCCACTTGCCAGGGGTCTCCTCTTGACCCAATAATTCCAAAATGAAAACCGCTGCCCTTTTCCATAGCCCCGCATCCTGCTTCCGGGGGGAATTGTAGAATGAATCCCGGTCTGGCGTCATTGCAGCCCTACCCATTTGAGCGCCTGCGCTCCCTGCTGGCTGGCATCGAGCCTACTGCCAGTCCGCCCATCGATTTTTCCATCGGTGAGCCGAGGCAGCCTGCACCAGGTTTTATTGGTGAAAACATCATTGAACATCTGCATGGCCTTACCGAGTATCCCAAGGTGGCTGGAGATCTCCGGTTGCGGGAAGCTGTAGTGCAGTGGGCCGAATCCCGATTTTCCCTGCCCGCGGGCTTTCTGGATCCGGAACGGAACGTTCTGCCGGCCAACGGCAGCCGTGAAGCCCTGTTTAGTATCGCCCAGACGGTCCTGGATCCCTGTGGGGAACGGAAGAATCTGGTCCTGATGCCCAACCCCTTCTACCAGATCTATGAAGGGGCCGCGCTGCTCGCAGGGGGAGAACCCTACTATCTCAACTGTGGTCCGGGCGGGCAGCCCGATTTTTTCCGGATTCCCGAAGGAGTCTTGGAGCGGTGTGCCCTGCTGTACATCAACAGCCCGCACAATCCAACCGGCGCCACCCTTCCGCTGGAAACCCTGGTATATCTTTTGGGCTTGGCCCGGAAATGGAATTTTGTTGTGGCATCCGACGAATGCTATAGCGAAATTTATTTCGGTTCCCCACCCCCGGGGATCCTTTCGGCCGCCGCCCGGACGGGAAGCATGGACCAGGCGCTGGCTTTCCAGAGCCTTTCTAAGCGTTCCAGTATCCCCGGGGCAAGGAGTGGCTTTGTTGCCGGCGATGGTACCCTGCTTGCCAGCTTCCTGCGTTACCGTACCTATCTGGGCGCGGCGACTCCTCCCTTTCTCCAGGCAGCCGCCCGGGAGGCTTGGGGCGACGAGCGCCATGTCGAGAGGACACGGGCTCTGTATGCAGAAAAATTTGGGCTGGCGGAAGAAATTCTTGGCGACCTGCTCCCTGTTGCGGTTCCCGATGGCGGATTCTATCTCTGGCTTGGGGTAGAGGATGGCGAACGTTTTACCCGCTCGCTGTATGCTGCTGAGAATGTGCGCTGCCTGCCAGGTGCCTATCTGGCAAGGATGGCCCATGGCGAGCATCCTGGGCAGGACCGGGTACGTATCGCCCTTGTCAACGATATCGAAACATGCCGCGAAGGCCTGCTCCGAATCCGGAATTTTTTGGAAACCCCGTCGAGTACGGCCCCTGCGAGGAGGTAATGTGGCCAATTTGCAAGAAGTGATTGATGCAGCGTGGGAAAACCGCGCAGAAATATCCCCGAGAAATGCCCCGGCCGAACTGCGTGAGGCAGTGCACCAGGCCATGGAGGGGCTGGACAAGGGCGTTCTCCGGGTCTCAGAAAAACGGGACGGTGCCTGGCACACCCATCAGTGGCTCAAGAAGGCCGTGCTCCTGTCGTTCCGGCTGCAGGACAACGTGCGCATGGCGGGCGGCGAAACCAGCTATTATGACAAGGTGCCGGGGAAGTTTTCCGATTACAGCAGCAACGATTTCCGTACGGGCGGCTTCCGCGTGGTTCCTCCTGCCATGGTCCGAAAGGGTGCCTTCATTGGCCGCAACTGTGTACTGATGCCCTCTTTCGTAAATATTGGCGCCTACGTGGATGAGGGAACAATGGTGGATACGTGGGCTACCGTCGGCTCATGTGCCCAGATCGGGAAAAATGTCCATCTGTCTGGGGGTGTCGGCATTGGGGGGGTCCTGGAACCCCTCCAGGCGAATCCCACGATTATCGAGGACAACTGCTTTATCGGTGCCCGTTCAGAAATCGTGGAGGGTGTCGTGGTCGAGCAGGGTTCGGTGATTTCCATGGGAGTCTTCATTGGGGCCAGCACACGCATCTACGACCGGAGCACCGGTGAGATCCAGTATGGGAGGGTCCCTGCGGGATCTGTCGTGGTATCCGGAAGTCTCCCGTCCATGGATGGCAGTCACGCCCTCTACTGTGCAGTGATTGTCAAGAAAGTGGACGAAAAAACGCTTTCCAAGGTGGGTATCAACGAAATCCTCCGGGATATCTGAGGTCTGGGCATGGTCCGTGTGCTGGAATATGCAGAGGAGCTGGTCCGGCGACCGTCCGTAACTCCGGAGGACGGCGGCTGTCAGGAATGGATGGCTGGAAAGCTGCGCCTGCTGGGATTTCAGGTCGAGCATCTGCCCTCTGGGGGGGTCGAGAATTTCTGGGCGGTACGTGGCACTTCTGGCCCCCTTTTCTGCTTCGCCGGCCATACCGATGTGGTCCCTCCCGGCCCACGTGAGCAGTGGCAGGGAGACCCATTTGTTCCTTCCGTGCGGGCCGGGGTCCTGTACGGCCGTGGTGCGGCAGACATGAAGGGAAGCCTTGCGGCCATGATCGCCGCCACCGAGGATTTTCTGGGCAGCCATCCCGGGCACCCGGGCCGACTGGCGTTTCTGGTCACTTCCGACGAGGAAGGCGTGGCGACCCACGGTACCCGGCATGTGGTCGACTGGCTTCGGGAACAGGGCGAGCACATCGACTGGTGTCTGGTCGGCGAGCCCTCTTCTGAACGACGTCTCGGCGACGTGATCAAGAACGGCCGAAGGGGATCCCTGAATGCCCAGTTGCGGATCTATGGCATCCAGGGGCATATTGCCTATCCGGACAAGGCAGAAAATCCCATACACCGGGCCCTGCGTGCCCTTCTTGAGCTTACAGAACTGGAATGGGATACCGGAAGCCCGGACTTTCCCCCGACCCGCCTGCAGATTTCCAATATCCAGGGAGGTACGGGAGCTACCAATATTATTCCAGGCCATCTGGATGTAACGTTCAATTTCCGTTTTTCCCCGGCATCTTCCGTGGAATCCCTGAAAAAAACTGTGGAGATGGTCCTGGAGCGGGAGGGGCTGCGTCATGACCTGGTCTGGCAGCTTTCGGGCCCCCCCTTCCATACGCCCCCCGGGCGTCTTGTGGATGCCGTGCAGGCCGCCCTGCGGGAGGTTCTGGGCCGGGAAGCGGAGCTTTCCACCGGCGGAGGTACCTCCGATGGCCGCTTCATTGCGAAGTTGGGGGGAGACGTAATTGAGCTCGGCCCGCTCAACTCCAGCATTCACAAAATCAACGAACATATCCCGGTTTCGGACCTGGAGCAGCTGCAGGCCATCTATACCGCGGTACTTGGGGAGATTTTTGCCAGAGTCGCGACCTGAGGGAGCATGCGGCTCTTCAGAGGCATATCTGCTTTTCCTGCAACTATTATTACTAGAGAACCACCGCTCACGTCTCCTTCCGGCCCTGTTTTCCCAGTCCCATCCGGGTTCTCCGTAACAGAAACCTCGGCTCAGGAGCCGGCCCCCACCGGGGGAACGGGGGCTAAAACCGTGAACCGAAACGATAGTCCATACTAAAAACGCAGGTACTGCTGGAGTAGCCCAATCCATGATCGACTGCCGCATTCAGGTATCTTTCCCCGTTCTGTGGGGCCGAGGCTCCCGATCGTCCGCATGCCGGGACGGAAGGCTGACAGCGTTTGCCGAGGGCCATCCATGAGAGCTCCCTCTTCTCGCGGTATCTGGCCCAATCTCTACCTTGTGGGAGCTGTCAAGAGCGGGACAACTTCCCTCTATGCCTACCTGAAACAGCATCCGGACATTTTTTTTCCGGACATGAAAGAACCGCACTATTTCGTCCACCCTGCCCCTCCGCCAAAAAGGGCCCATCTGTTTCCGCATGTTGCATCGCAGCAGGACTACCTGTCGCTGTACCGGGACCATTCGGCGCACCGCTACCTGGGGGATGCGAGTCCCTCCTACCTCTGGTCCCCCCGTGCCGCTCTCGAAATCCATGAGCGCGTCCCCGATGCCCGTATCCTCGTGATCCTCCGGGATCCGGTGCAGCGGGCCTATGCCCAGTACTTGATGGATTTCAACGAGGGAGTCACTGACCTGTCCTTTTTGAATGCCCTCAAATCGGACTGGACATCTGCGGAAAAAGGTTGGGGAGTGTCCCAGCTGTATGTGGAACTGGGTCTCTATCATGACCAGATACAGCGCTATCTGCAGCTGTTTTCCCCCGAACGGGTGAGAATCATATTTCTGGAATCCCTGAAACGGGATCCCCTGAGAGTGATGGAATCTATCGCTGCCTTCCTGGATATACCGCCAGCTCCCTGTTCCCGGATGGATTTTCAAGTGGCCCATAACCACTACGCCGCCCCGCGCGGAGAATGGGCACGGCGGCTTGCCTCCCACCCCCTGAGCCGGAACTTCGGAGAACACTATTTCCCCCGCGCTTGGGGGGAATACATTTGGAGAAAATTTTTTCTTCATGAAAAAGGAAAACCGCTGATGGACCCGGAGGCTTTGGATTTCCTGGTCAGGATCTATCGTCCGGAGATATTCCGGCTGGAAGGACTGCTGGGCAGGCCCCTGCCCGAGCTGAGGATTTCTTGGGAGGACAGAACGCCAGAACCTGGACTGCAAATCCTCCAGACCGGGGCCTAGAGGGAAGGCTGGAGAACTTGCCCTTCTCCGGCAGCATGGCTATCTTGAAATCAGAGCCGACACCCTGGTTTTAGGAGACTGCCATGTCCTACCGCTTCATCCGTTTCTTTGATGAAATCGGAATTGGGGATGTTTCTCTCGTTGGAGGGAAAAACGCTTCTCTCGGGGAGATGTACCGGGAACTGAGACCCGTGGGAGTGCGCGTTCCTAACGGTTTTGCCGTAACAGCGGAGGCGTACAGGGTGACCCTGACGGATGCGGGCGTGTGGGAGCCCCTGCAGGCAGCTCTAGAGGGCCTTAACACGGAGGATGTCGGGGACCTGGCCCGCCGGGGTGCAGCCGCCAGGAGTCTGGTCTATTCGGCTCCCCTGCCGGACAACCTCCGCTCGGAAATTCTGGACGCTTATGCCCAGCTCTGTGAGGAATATGGCGAGGATCTGTCGGTTGCAGTCCGCTCCTCGGCAACAGCCGAAGATCTCCCCACAGCGAGTTTTGCGGGCCAGCAGGATTCCTTTCTGAACGTGCGGGGCGAGGCTGAACTGCTTGATGCCTGTAGCCGCTGCTTTGCAAGTCTGTTCACGGATCGGGCTATCCACTACCGGTTGGACCAGGGATTCGACCATTTGAGGATCGCCCTGTCGATTGGCATCATGAAAATGGTGCGTTCCGATCTGGCCAGCAGCGGGGTCATGTTTTCCCTGGATACGGAAACCGGATTCCGGGATGTGGTTTTTGTCACAGGGGCCTGGGGTCTGGGCGAAAACGTTGTCCAGGGAGCGGTTAACCCTGATGAATTTTACGTTTTTAAGCCCTCATACCTGCGTGGACGAAAGGCGGTGCTGCGACGCTCGCTGGGCAGCAAGAGGCTCACGATGGTCTACAGCTCCGGTGACACCTATCAGGGTACCCGGAATATCGCCACTCCCCAGCCGGAGCAGGAACGCTTCTGCCTTCATGATGAGGAGATCCTGACCCTTGCGGGCTATGCCATCGAGATCGAGCGCCATTATTCGGAAAAGGCAGGTGAGCCCCGTCCCATGGACATAGAGTGGGCCAAGGACGGAAAAGACGGCCTGCTCTATGTGGTTCAGGCCAGGCCTGAAACAGTGGCTTCCCAGCGTAACGGGCAGATCCTTGAGGAGTATCATCTTGAGGGGGCCGGACGCCTGATTGCCACGGGGCGGTCGGTCGGTACCAGAATTGCCTTCGGCCAGGTCCGGGTAATTTCCGATCTCCGCCATCTCGACCAATTCCAGCCCGGAGAGATCCTGGTGGCAGACAGTACGACGCCAGACTGGGAACCGGTCATGAAAAAGGCGGCTGCCATTGTCACCGGACGGGGTGGGCGCACCTGCCATGCGGCTATTGTAGCCCGGGAGCTGGGTATTCCGGCCGTAGTCGGAGCGGCCGGTATCCTGACGCAGGTTAACACAGGGGAGACGGTCACCGTTTCCTGTGCAGAGGGGGAGGCAGGATCCGTCTATGAAGGAGAACTGTCTTTCCGGGTGGACAAAACAGATCTCTCACATCTGGAACGGCCCGTAACAAAAATCATGATCAATCTGGGCGATCCAGACCTGGCGTTCCAGACACAGGCCCTGCCCAACGACGGTGTCGGACTTGCACGCATGGAATTCATTATCGCCAATGCCATCCGGGCCCATCCGCTCGCACTAGTGCATCCAGAGCGTATCCTGGACGCTGTTGTCCGGGCCCAGGTGCAGAAACTGGCGGCTGACTACGCCAGACCGGAAGATTTTTTTGTCCAGAAACTTTCCGAGGGAGTCGGAACCATTGCTGCGGCGTTCTATCCGCGGCCCGTTGTTGTCCGCATGTCCGATTTCAAATCCAACGAGTATGCCGCCCTCTTGGGAGGAAAATGGTTTGAACCTTCCGAAGCCAATCCTATGCTGGGATTCCGGGGGGCCTCCCGCTATGCCCACCCGGCCTATGCGGAAGGTTTTCACCTTGAGTGCCTTGCCATGCGACGGGTCCGCGGTGAGATGGGGCTTGAGAACGTCATTTTGATGATCCCTTTTGTGCGCCGCCTTGGAGAAGCCGATGCTGTCCTTGCCAGAATGGCGGAATATGGCCTCAATCGGGGAGAGGAAGGGCTGGAGATCTATGCCATGTGCGAGGTGCCCAGCAACGTGGTACTGATAGACGAATTTGCGAGGCGCTTCGATGGTTTTTCCATCGGCAGCAATGACCTGACCCAGCTGACGCTTGGGGTGGACCGGGATTCCGAAGTGGTGGCGTTTGACTACGATGAACGGGATGGCGCAGTCCAGGCCATGATCCAGCTCGCCGTCGAAGGATGCCGCAGGAACGGAATCCATTCGGGCCTGTGCGGGCAGGCACCTTCTGACTACCCAGAAATGGCAGAATTTCTCGTCCGGGCAGGCATTAATTCCATGAGCCTGAATCCGGATAGCGTGCTGGCTACTACCCGCCACGTCCTGGAAATCGAAAAGGCTCTTGGACGCGCCCATCAGGCCTGAACGGTAGGGAGACGGACCTTTCCGGGTGGCTGGAAGGTCCGGTGGTTCGGGATAATGGGAGAAAAGGGTGACAGAAAAAAAAGTAATTCTGGTCATTTTTGATGGTTTTGGGGTCAATCCGGCCAGAGCTTTCAATGGCTGGGCCAAAGCCCAAACCCCCCATCTAGACCATTATTTTGCCTGTAGCCCACATACGGTGCTACAGGCGTCCGGTCGGGCAGTGGGTCTGCCCGATGGACAGTTTGGCAATTCCGAGGTGGGACACCTGACCCTCGGATCCGGGCGTATCCTGAAGCAGGACCTGCTGCGGATAGCCGACGCCCTGGCCGATGGCAGCTTTTCCCGCCTGGAAGCCTGGAAAGAGTTTCTCCAGCCCGGCAGACGCCTCCATATGGTCGGCATGGTTTCCGATGGCGGAGTGCATTCCCATATCGGCCATCTATTCGAAATCCTGCCCCTTGTGGTGCAGGCAGGCATGGAACCCGTGATTCACATGATTACCGACGGGAGGGATACCCCACCCCGCAGTGCGGACGGGTTTGCCCGCCAGCTGGAGGAAGTGCTGGCTAGGCTCGGACACGGAGTTCTAGCCACGGTCTGCGGACGCTATTACGCGATGGACCGGGCGGGACACTGGGAACGGACACGGAAGGCGTGGGCGGCGTACTGTCTTGGGGAGGGAATTTCTGCCGTGAGCGCAGAAGCTGCCATACATGCCGGGTGGGAGCGGGATGGCGGCGACGAGTTCATCCAGCCGACCATATTGGGGAACGTCCGGCACGCACAGATTGCGTCTGGGGAACCGGTTTTCTTTTTCAATTTCCGTTCTGACCGCATGCGCCAGCTGAGCGCTGCAGTCTCAATGCCCATATTCAGCCACTTTGACCGCGGATCAGAGCCTCCGCGGCCGGCGCTGTGCATGACCTCTTATAACGGTGAATACCCTTTTGCCGTCCTCTTTCCGTCCGAGATTCCCCGGCAGGTTCTGGCAGAAGTCCTGAGCAGCGCCGGTCTTAACCAATTTCACTGCGCCGAAACCGAAAAATATGCCCATGTAACCTATTTCTTCAATGGCGGGCGTGAAACGCCTTTTCCGGGGGAAGACCGTGAAATTGTTCCCTCACCGCAGGTTGCCACCTATGACCAGCGGCCGGAAATGTCTGCACCTGCAGTTGCGGACCGCGTGATCGCGGCGTTATGCAGTAGCCAGTACGCCTTCGTGCTGGTGAATTTTGCCAACGGGGATATGGTAGGCCACACTGCGAACATTCCGGCCATCGTCCAGGCCGTGGAAACCCTGGACCTGCAGTTCCACAGGGTGGTCCAGGCGGCACGTGCCGGGGGCTACCGGATCCTGCTGGCTGCCGACCACGGCAATTGCGACGAAATGGTGGATCCTCTGACAGGCGAACCACACACGCAGCATACTCCCTACCCGGTGCCTTTCCTGCTCATCGGGGAGCAGGAGGTGCGCTTGGCCACAGGAGGTGGCCTGGCGGATGTTGCGCCCACGGTGCTTGATCTGCTGGGCCTAAAGCAACCTGCAGAAATGGCAGGGCGCAGCCTCCTACTCCATCGTGCCCTAGAATAAAAGGCAAGAAAATTCCCCAGCCACACTCACAGGAGAAATGCCATGGGCACCATAGAGGAATATATACCCAACATCCGCCCGCTGATGAGATACCTCAGTGAAAATGTCCTGGCGGAACCAGCCTGTTCCAACCGTTGATAGGAAAACCGGCGGCAGTCCTGCCCAGGAGAGGCTGAAGAAGGCAATGGTAAAGACTCTCACTGCAAATATGGCACAGCTTGGGTGGTATATCGCCCTGCATGTACAGCCAACTGCGGATGCTACCTGCGACTGGATTATGGGCGCTGGATTTCTGGCCGTGCCAATGCATGCGCCAGCCCTGACGTACCAGACTCGGCCGACCCATGGATAGGACCGGCCTGTTGAGGATACTGCGCCAGATGCTGCTGGCCCGGACTTTTGAGGAAGCAGCTGCACGGGAGTATGCAGCGGGCAGAATTGGGGGTTTTCTCCACCTGTATCCCGGTGAGGAAGCCGTTGCGGTCGGTGTCCTGCATGCCACTGAACCCGGAGACTATGTCGTCAGCACCTACCGGGAGCATGTTCATGCCCTGGTCCGGGGCCTGCCCGCCAGGGAAATCATGGCCGAACTCATGGGGAAAAAGCCAGGTGTCAGTGGCGGAATGGGCGGATCCATGCACCTGTTCAGCCGGGAGCACCGGTTTTTGGGGGGATTTGCCATTGTGGGAGAAACTTTTCCCATTGCCATTGGTGCCGCCTATGCGATCGCCTACCGCAAGCTGCCCGAAGCGGTCATCTGCTTCTTCGGGGACGGTGCTGTCAATCAGGGAACTTTCCATGAATCCCTGAACATGGCGGCTCTATGGAAGCTGCCGGTCCTGTTTGTCTGCGAGAACAACCGCTACCAGATTGGCACGGAAATCCACCGGCACTCTGCCGTGGTGGAAGTGTACCGGCGCGCCTGTGCCTATGGCATTCCGGCTGTCCGGGAGAATGGCATGGACGTGCTTGCCGTACACGGGGCGGCCCAGCAGGCCCTGAGGCGCGTGCGGGCAGGAGAAGGCCCGCAGCTTCTGGAATTCGAGACCTACCGCTACCGCGGCCATTCCATGGCAGACCCAGGCACCTACCGCCCAGCTGGCGAAGTTAACGCCTACCAGGACCGGGACCCAATCCGATTTCTGGAGACTGGCTTGTCGGGCTCACCGGCAGACCGATGGCAGGCGGCATGCCCCGGCCCGGACTGCATTTCCAGTTTTGGCGATTACTGCTTGGCACAGGGGCACCTTGAGGAGGACTGTTTTGCCCGTCTGGAGCAGGATACCGCCCGGGAGGTGCAGGAGGCACTGGAGTTTGCCCGGCAGGCACCGACACCGGACTTTCAGGACGCATGGGCGGCATTCACATGCAACCGGGGAGGGGAGCGTTTTTTTGAGGGGGAATCCTCATGACGGACATGCTGTACTGGCAGGCCCTCCACCGGGCCCTGGACCTCGAAATGGACATTGACGAAAGTGTTCTGGTCCTGGGAGAAGATGTGGGCCTGTTTGGAGGTACCTATCGTGTGACCGAAGGTCTGATGGCCAAATATGGCGAGTGGCGGGTTCGCGATACTCCCATTTCCGAAAACAGTTTTACCGGATTGGGGGTAGGGGCTGCCATGCTTGGCCTGCGGCCGGTGGTCGAAATCATGACCGTCAATTTTGCGCTGCTTGCGCTGGACGCCCTTATCAACATGGCCGCCAAGATCCCGTTTATGTCGGGGGGGCAGTTTCCCATGGGCCTAACCGTTCGCATGCCCGGAGGGGTTGCACGGCAGCTGGGAGCCCAACATTCCCAGCGTCTGGAACATACCCTGATGAATGTGCCAGGACTGCGCATCGTGGTACCGGCAACTCCGCAGGATGCCTTCTGGCAGCTGCGTCAGGCCATTCACAGCGATGATCCGCTGATTGTCCTGGAACATGAGCTGCTATATTTCCGCAAGGGTCAGGTGGACGAGACGGTTCCTCCTCTCCTGCTCCACCAGGCGAAGATCGTTCGTGAGGGCCGGACACTATCCTGCATTGCCTATTCGCGGATGGTGGAAGTGGCCCTTGAAGCTGCAGACATCCTGGCCGGAATGGGCATTGATATGGAAGTCATCAATCTCCGGAGCCTCTCCCCGATCGACTGGGATAGCTGCCAGAATTCTGTCCAGAAAACGCACCGGTGCCTGGTTGTAGAGGAAGACTGTGTTTTTGCAGGGGCTGGGGCCGAACTGGTTGCAACTCTGCAGGATCGGTGTTTCTATTTTCTTGATGCGCCGGTCCTCCGCGTGGGGGGAATCAATCTGCCCACCCCCTTCAGTGCCGCCCTGGAGGCGGAAAGCATTCCCCGGCCAGATACGGTGGTCCAGTCCGCCCGCGATCTGGTTTCCAGAGCTGGGAATACGAAATGAAACATCCTGTTACCATGCCAGTTCTCTCAGATATGGTGACTACTGGACGTCTGACACGCTGGAACCGGCGTCCCGGGGAGCGGGTGCAGAAAGGTGAAACTCTCGCCGAAGTGGAAACGGACAAGGCCATCCTGGACATCGAGGCTTTTCAGGATGGATTTTTGGCCGGCCCCTTGGCCGGACCGGACCAGGACATTGCGGTCCGGTCGGTGATAGGCTATATCGTCGATGGACTTGAGGAGCTGGAAACGCCAGTTCCGGCCACGCCCTCCGGCTCCATACCGGCAGAATTTCCGCGGGCATTCCATGGAAAGGAAGGATGGGCGGTCGAGGCTATGGAAGCCGCGCAGCCAGAACCGCAGTTTTCCTTGGACCACCTCCTGATTTCTCCCCATGCGAGTGCTCTGGCCCGGGATGTGGATCTCCGCGGGGGCCCTCCCCATGTTCTTGAACCACTACGGCCTATGCGGGCGGCGGTAGCCCGCAACATGGAGGCGACGCTGCGGACGCCCACATTCCAGATTAGTGCCGAACTTCCTGTCCTCCCGCTACAGGATGCTGCCAGAAAAACCCGAATCAGCCTGACCCTGGCGCTCGCTAGGGCCTGTGCCCTGACAGTGGCTGAAGATCCCTGGTTCAACCATGCTTGGACCCGCCGTGGTTTGGCCAGGCGCGAACAGGTGGATGTGGGGATTGCCGTGGATACCGGAAATGGCCTGGTGACACCTGTGCTTCGGGACGCCTCCCGCCGCGGCATCCCGGAGCTGTCAGACCACTGGCGGATTCTTCTTGGCAAAATCCGCAAGGGACGCCTGCGTCCAGAAGACTACTCCGGTGCCACTTTCTACCTGTCTAATCTGGGTGTTTTCCCTGTGGTGCGACGCTTCGATGCCATAGTGCCCGTAGGTGCTTCGGCTATCCTTGCCATCGCCGCCTCCCAAGAGGATGGCCGAGCTGACTTCACCCTGAGCTGTGACCACCGGGTCATTTTCGGAGCCGATGCGGCCCGGTTCCTGGACCGTCTGGCGCAGCGGCTGAAAGATCCGGAATGGCTGTCTCCGTAGAAACGGTCCTGTGCATCAACAGCGGCTCCTCCTCCCTAAAATTTGCGCTTTATGACATGGCGGCAGGAGAGCGGCTCCTGGTCCGGGGGGCCATGGAGCGGATTGGTCAGAGCCACGGCCGGATGTGGATCCAGCGGGGGAGCCGCGTACAAAACTGGCAGGGAAAATTCCTGCACCACCAGGCCGCACTGGACGCACTTTTTGTCCTGCTCGGGCGAGAACACTTTCCGCACCCGGTTGCGGTTGGACACCGGATTGTGTCTGGCGGTCCGGAACTGCGCCAGCACTGTCTGCTGGATGGTGTCAGGATCCGTCAGCTTCATGCCGCCCTGCCCTTTGCCCCTCTGCATCTTCCCGCGGAAATCGCCGCCATCGAGGCCGTCACTGCCTCATGGCCAGACATTCCCCAAGCCGCCTGTCTGGATACGTCATTTCACCAGACCATTCCGGATATGGCGGCCCGCTTTCCCCTGCCCCGCAACCTGTGGCATGAGGGGGTACGGAAATACGGCTTCCATGGACTTTCCTACGAATATGTCCTTTCGCGCCTGCCGGATGGAGGAAAAAGCCGGACCATCATCGCCCATCTCGGAAATGGCGCAAGTCTCGCAGCCGTACGGGACGGACGCTGTCTTGACACCACGATGGGGCTGACTCCCACCGGAGGGGTGGTTATGGGAACCCGGTCTGGCGACCTGGATCCCGGGGTCCTGCTCTATCTCCTGGAGGAAAAGGGCTACAATGGTACCCAGCTGGAAAGACTGCTGAACCATCTTTCTGGCCTCCTCGGAATCTCCGGGATCAGTGGTGACATGCTGACCCTGCTGGGAATACAGGGCCAGGAGCCCCATGCCGCTGAGGCCATCGGGATTTTTTCCTACAGCATCCGCAAGGCAGTGGGCAGCCTCATGGCGGTACTCGGAGGCCTCGACCGTCTTGTGTTTACAGGAGGGATTGGCGAAAATGCCCCAGCCATCCGCTGGGGCATCTGCCGACCGCTGGAAGGTCTTGGGATTCTGATGGATGCGACCGCCAATGAAATCCAGGCGGAACGCCTTTCCCGGCCGGACAGTCCAACCGAGATCCTGCGCATTCCAACCGAAGAAGATCTTGTGATCGCCCGCCACACTTGGCGCCTGCTGCAGTCCTGATTTTTTGCACAGCCATCTGCTAGTCCCTGTTGACAACTGCAATCTATATGATAATCATTGCTATTGACAGACAGTATCAGTCAGGGATGATATTTGCGTGAACAGAGGTACCCCGGAAGTTTCTCTCCCGAACCCGCTAAGGAAATCTGCCTTTCTTTCCGTTCTGGGCCCCGGACTGGTGGTCATGCTGGCCGACACCGAAGTGGGCAGCGTCATTACCGCTGCCCAGAGCGGCGCCCTCTGGGGATACCGTCTCCTCCTGCTGCAGATAGTTCTGGCACCCATCCTCTATCTGGTGCAGGAACTGACCGTCCGTCTTGGAATTTTTACCGGCAAGGGGCACGGGGAACTGATCCGGGAAACACTCGGGCCCTTCTGGGCCTATGTCTCCGTGACCGGACTCAGCATTGCCAGTGCTGGCGCCCTGCTATCCGAATTTTCTGGTCTGGCTGGTGTCAGCGAGCTTTTCGGGATGCCGCGCATTGTGGGCGTACTGCTGGGTGCGGCGGCCCTGATGACTATTGTTCTAACCGGATCCTACCGCCGGGTGGAGCGGATTGCCCTGATTCTGGGACTGTTCGAGCTGGTATTTTTTGGCATAGCCTGGGCCAGCCATCCGGATCCGGCCGCCATGGTGGCGGGGCTTCGACAGGTCCCGTTTGCAGACCGGGGATATCTCATGCTGGTTGCAGCCAACATTGGTGCGGTAATCATGCCGTGGATGATCTTTTACCAGCAGTCCGCAGTCGCGGACAAGGGCCTGCGGCCGGAGGACTACCGCTATGCGCGCTGGGATACCGCCATCGGTTCCGTGATCACCCAGATGGTCATGGCCGCGGTTCTGGTGGCCACGGCAGCAACGATCGGTTCCGGAAAGACCAGCGTTTCCCTTGAAACGGTGCAGCAGCTTTCCGAGGCCATTACCCCCTTTCTCGGAGATTTCTGGGGGAAAACCGTCTTTTCCCTGGGCATTGTCGGTGCAGGGATGGTGGCGGCGATTGTCGCCACGTTGGCTACCGCATGGGGCTGGGGTGAGGTCACTGGTTTCCGGCACTCCCTGGAGTACCATCCGCGGGAAGCACCCTGGTTCTATGCAACTTATGCCGCCGTGCTGCTCGGGGGGGGGCTCGCCGTGGTCTTTATCCCGGATCTGGTCTCCCTGAACATCGGCGTGGAAATCATGAATGCCCTGCTTCTGCCTCTCGTCATTGGCTTCCTGGTTATTTTGGGCGTCCGGGCCCTGCCGGTGGAGCACCGCCTGCAGGGGGGGTATTTCTGGGTCGTAACGGCGGTCGCAGCGGTAAGCTCGTGCTTGGGAATTTACAGTGCCCTTAGCGGTATCTCCAGCCTGTAGGGTCCCCCTGGAATTCCCCACCATCTAGGCCCCCCTGCCATTCCCGGGGTTATAATGAGGAGACTCCAGAAAGAGAGGTATCTCGGTTGTCGAACTCTGGCCCAGATCACCGGCGGTTCCGGACATCTGCCGCGCATCCACACCGTGCGGCCATGACTTCCCTGCTGGACAGTGTGCCCCTTGCGCCCATTCACTACCGGCTCTGGATCCTGTCCACAGCCGGCACCCTGCTGAGCGGAGCCAGCATGGTAGCCCTCGGTGCTGGGCTCCCGCTGATTATTCAGCAGTTCCATCTCTCACCCGCGCTGGTGGGACTCGCCGGCGCCACCCTGATCGGCGGTACCGTCTTGGGGGCGCTTGTGGAAGGCAGACTTGCCGACCATTTTGGGCGTCGGCCTGTGCTGATCGCCAACATGGTCTGGCTGCTGCTCTCCGCGCTGCTGGTCGCCCTTGCACCCAGCACTCCCATACTGGTGGTGGGAGAACTGCTGCTGGGTATGGGCATCGGCGGAGATTTCCCGGTTGGGAGCAGTTACATTTCGGAATTCATGCCCCAGAACCACCGCGGCCGGATGATGGCCGCCAGCATCGCCCTTCAGCCAGCCGGCATGGTACTGACGTCAGGACTGGCTCTGGAGCTCCTCGCCCGGCCGGTGCCGGTCCTCGATCCATGGCGGTGGCTGATGGCGTTCCAGGCCATTCTCGTTCTCCCCTATTTTGTTGCCCGCTGGCGCATGCCAGAAAGCGTGCGCTGGCTGATGGCCAGGGGAAAAAATCGGGAAGCTGCCGAGATTCTTGGCCGCTTTGCCCCCGAAAAACGGCACCTGCTCCAGCGCATGGCAGGCGAGCTGGGCAGCCACCGGCACCATGTAAGCCGCCTTCCCGCGGAACGGACCCGACACTGGACTGCGCTCTTCTCGGGCGAATACCGCCGCCGTACCCTGCTGGTAACTCTGCCCTGGTTTCTCATGGACATTGCCACCTATGGCGTGGGCCTGTTCACGCCCCTCCTCCTTGGGGCGATCCATACCGGCAGTGACACCCACCGCCTTCTGGGCTGGGACTGGGAAAACACCCTGCACAGCGGAGTTGCAGATATCTTTCTGCTTGCAGGCGCACTTGGAGCGCTCTGGCTGGTTCCGCGCTTTGGGCGGATCCAGATGCAGATCTGGGGTTTCTGGGGAATGTGCATCGGCATGCTGGTTCTCTGGCTGGGGAATGCCGGGAACTGGGCGGTAGCAGCCATCCTGGGAGCATTTGGCATCTACAACATCAGCATGAGTCTTGGACCCAACGCAACGACCTTCATCCTCCCTGCCGAGATGTATCCCACGGAGGTGCGTGCCTTTGGGTCCGGTTTCGCGGCTGCGGCCGCCAAGATGGGAGCCACCCTGAGCGTGTTTATCCTCCCTCTCCTGCAGAATGTCGCCGGTGTGGGGAGTGTCCTTTTAGCCATGATACTGGTCAGCGCTGCCGGAGCCATCTTGACCTATACTTTCCGCGTGGAAGGCCATGGACTTACCCTGGAAGAGCATCACGGCGCCATGTCCCTCCTGGACTGGCACAGGCCGGTGCGGCGGGATGGGACTGCAGCGAAAACTTCCGGCAGTACAAAGGAGGAATGATGATCCCGGAGCGGACCAGACCGGGCCTGGCGATGGCGGCTGCCGGGTCCTTTTCCCATTTTGATGCCCTGCTGGAAGCCGTGGCCCCCCTGGACGACATTCCAGTCGCTGTGGTGGACGCCGCCCAGGAAGAAGTCCTGCGCGGTGCCTGCGAGGCACGGCTGCAAAGCATTGTGGAACCAGTCCTGATTGGGGACGAGGCCCAGATCCGGGCGATGCTCCGCGACATCGGAATGGACCAGGGATCCTGTCCAAATTTTCGGATCGTTCCGGCGGAAAATAGTGAGGCCGCCGCTGAGCTGGCAGTACAGATGGTAGAGAAAGGGGAAGTGAAGGCTCTCATGAAGGGGCATATCCACAGCGATGCCTTCCTTCACCCGATTCTTGCCCGGCTGCGGACCGGCCAGCGGCTCTCACATGTCTTTGTCACAGAACTGAAGAGCTACCACAAGCTTCTGCTGATTACCGATGCCGCGATCAATATTGCCCCGGATCTTCTGACGAAAGCCGCCATCCTGCAGAATGCGGTGGACTTGGCCCGCCTGCTTGGAGTGGAATGTCCGAAGGCCGCCGTACTGTCCGCCATCGAGATGGTCAATCCCGCGATTGTCTCCACCGTAGATGCTGCCTGTCTGGCCAAAATGGGGGACCGGGGACAGATCCAGCACGCACTGGTGGATGGTCCCCTTGCCTTCGACAACGCGATTTCCGCCCATTCTGCAGAGATCAAGGGGATCCGCAGCCCTGTTGTCGGCGATGTGGACATCCTCCTCGTACCGGATCTGGTTTCAGGCAACATCCTGGCTAAGGATCTGGAATACATGGCCGGTGCAACCTTGGCCGGTATCGTGCTGGGCGCCAGGGTTCCGGTGATTCTTACCTCTAGGGCCGATCCACCCCGCGCCCGCCTGGTATCGTCTGCCCTGGCAGCTCTGGTCTACTACGGCCAGTCCAAAAAAGAGAACTGATGGAGCTGATGGAGAACACCTCGGCCACGCAGCCGGAAATCGTCGCCCTGACCCTGAATCCTGCCGTGGATGTCAGCTATGAGGTGGACCTGCTGGTCCCCGACCGGAAAACCCATGCCACCAGCGCCAGATATGACCCGGGGGGAAACGGCATCAATGTAGCCCGTGCGCTCAAGGAGCTTATGGTCCCCGCGCATAGCTGCTGCGTTGCGGCCGGCCATGTCGGCAGCCTGCTCCGGAGGCTGCTGGACCACAGTCTGGACGATTCCCACTGTGTAACAGTAGCCGGGGAAACACGCATCAATGCGACCATTTTGCAGGGACAGCCACCCGCACAATATGAGGTGACGGGAATTGGGCCCTACCTTTCGCCAGTCGCCCTCGCAGAAGTCCGCGAACAGGTCCTGCATCTGGCTGGCAGCGGCTACGCGGTCCTGACAGGCTCACTTCCCCCGGGCGTGCCGGATACTTTCTATGGAAAACTCATGGCAGCACTGCACCGCCAGGGGGTGAGAACCGTGCTGGATGCACACGGCCCAGCCATGGATTTCGCCCTCCATGAGGGTCCGTTCCTGATCAAGCCCAACGCCTATGAGCTTTCGCTGCTGTGTGGCCGCGAGCTGCTACGGCTGGAAGATGTGGCGGAAGCAGCGCGTGACCTGCAGAAAAAGGGGGTGCGCTATGTCTGCGTTTCCCTCGGTGCACAGGGAGCCATGCTCGTGGGACCAGATAGCAGCTTTCTTGCGAAGGCGCCGACGATTTCCGTGCGTTCCACGGTAGGTGCTGGCGACTCGCTGGTAGGCGGGCTGGTGGCGGCCTTTTCCAGAGGGTACCGGGAAGAAGAATGCCTGCGCCTCGG